>NZ_SCOO01000005.1:0-284960 GCF_005502415.1 Pseudomonas sp. G(2018)
CCCCAGCCCCGCGTAACAAACGAAACAGCAAGGTTTCCGCCTGGTCATCACGGTGCTGGGCTGTCAGCAGCACTTCATTGGCCAGAGTGACCACATCGAACGCCGCGTAACGCGCATCACGGGCCGCACGCTCGAGGCTGGCTCCGGGCTGCACCTGCACACGTACGATCTGTAATGGCACGTCCAGTGCCTCACATACGGCCCGACAATGATCCGGCCACGCGTCAGCCACCGTCTGAAGACCATGATGGACATGGATGGCGCTCAGCGTCGGCAGGGATCGGGTTTTAGCGAGGTGAGCGAGAAGGTGCAGCAGAACGGTGGAATCAAGGCCACCGGAGAAGGCGATGCGCCAGGTTGTGGCATTGCGCCACGGCTCCAGGCACGACAAGAGCTTGGCAGACAAAGTAATCGCGGACTGACTCATATTGATCACTTCCCACAAATCAAATGTGGGAGCGAGCCTGCTCCGGGCGGCGCTCCGACGAAGGCTGCTTAACATTCAACGAATTTGTTGGCTGTTATACCGCTTTCGTCGGAGCGCCGCCCGGAGCAGACTCGCTCCCACATGGGTACAGCGTGGTCAGATCAGAGACCGTAACTCATCAAACGCTCATAACGACGGTCCAGCAGTGCCTTGTGGTCCAGCTTCTTGAGCATCGCCAGTTGCGAGCTCAGCTCGGCACGGATCGAGGCAGCCGCAGCGGCCGGATCACGGTGCGCGCCGCCCAGCGGCTCGCTGATCACTTTGTCCACGATGCCCAAGCCTTTGAGGCGCTCGGCGGTGATACCCATGGCTTCAGCGGCGTCCGGTGCTTTCTCCGCGGTTTTCCACAGAATCGAAGCACAACCTTCCGGCGAGATCACCGCATAGGTCGAGTACTGCAGCATGTTCAGCTGATCGCAAACGCCGATCGCCAGCGCACCGCCGGAACCACCCTCACCGATCACGGTGGCGATGATCGGGGTTTTCAGGCGAGCCATGACGCGCAGGTTCCAGGCAATCGCTTCGCTCTGGTTACGCTCTTCAGCGTCGATGCCAGGGTAGGCCCCCGGGGTGTCGATGAAGGTCAGGATCGGCATTTTGAAGCGCTCGGCCATTTCCATCAGGCGGCAGGCCTTGCGGTAGCCTTCCGGACGCGGCATGCCGAAGTTACGGCGAACCTTCTCGCGAACTTCACGGCCTTTCTGGTGACCGATCACCATCACAGGCTGGTCATCCAGACGAGCAATACCGCCCACGATGGCAGCGTCGTCGGAGAAGTGACGGTCGCCGTGCAACTCATCGAACTCAGTGAAGATGTGTTCGATGTAGTCCAGGGTGTACGGACGTTTAGGGTGACGCGCCAGGCGCGCGATCTGCCAGCTGGTCAGCTTGCCGAAGATGTCTTCGGTCAGCGTGCTGCTTTTGTCCTGCAGGCGGGAGATCTCATCGCCGATATTCAGCGAATTGTCATTACCGACCAAGCGCAACTCTTCGATCTTGGCTTGCAGGTCGGCGATCGGCTGTTCGAAATCTAGAAAATTCGGGTTCATAGGCGTCCGTCTTGGGTCGACGTCCAAGAGAGCTTGGGCCGGCCGGTTGTCTATTCGCGCCCTACCTTAAGGGAGAGGCGCGTTGAGGTCGAGATTAAAAAAATTTGGTCACGATTAAGGAAGCGTAATGCCACCTCACCGTCAACGGTATTGGAGGAAGACGTTGTCTCGCCCGAACTGGTCACGCAGGGCTTGAATCAACGCATCCGCCGGATCGATTCGCCAGCCTTCGCCGAACTGTAGCAGGGCCTTCGCATCGGGACTGGTGTAGTCCATGGTGATCGGGCACGCACCGCGGTGACGCTTCAACAGCTCACCCAGCCAGCGTAGCTGATCGCCTTTGAGGTCCTTGGCATGCAACTTCAGGCGCAGGCTCTCGGCCAGGTTGGTGCGCGCATCTTCCATGCTCATCACCCGCTTGACCCGCAGCCGCAGGCCACCGGAGAAGTCGTCGTTGCTGACTTCACCTTCGACCACCACCATCGCATCGGTCTGCAACAGCGATTGCGCGGAATGGAACGCATCGGCAAACAGCGACGCTTCGATCCGTCCGGAGCGGTCGTCGAGGGTGATGAACCCCATCTTGTCGCCCTTTTTGTTCTTCATCACCCGCAGGGCGATGATCATGCCGGCAACGGTCTGGGTATCACGCGCCGGTTTCAGGTCGATGATACGTTGGCGGGCGAAACGACGGATTTCACCTTCGTATTCGTCGATCGGGTGCCCGGTCAGGTACAGGCCCAGGGTGTCTTTCTCGCCTTTGAGCCGCTCCTTGAGGGTCAGCTCCTTGGCTTTGCGGTGATTGGCGTAGACGTCGGCGTCTTCTTCAACGAACAGACCGCCAAACAGGTCCGCATGGCCACTGTCGTGGGTCCGGGCCGTTTGCTCGGCCGCCTTGATTGCCTCTTCCATCGCCGTCAGCAGCACCGCGCGGTTGCGGTCGATGTTGGCTTGATAAGCCTTCGGTTCGTCGTGGAAATACGGTCCCAGACGATCCAGCGCACCACTACGGATCAAGCCGTCGAGGGTCCGCTTGTTGATACGCTTAAGGTCGACCCGGGCGCAGAAATCGAACAAATCCTTGAAAGGACCGTCCAGACGCGCCTCGGTAATTGCCTCGACCGGCCCCTCGCCTACCCCCTTGATCGCACCCAGACCGTAGATGATCCGGCCCTCGTCGTTCACCGTGAACTTGAACTCCGAGGTATTCACGTCCGGCGCGTCGAGGCGCAGTTTCATGGTGCGCACTTCTTCGATCAAGGTCACGACCTTGTCGGTGTTGTGCATATCCGCCGAGAGTACTGCCGCCATGAACGGCGCCGGGTAGTGCGCTTTCAGCCACGCGGTCTGGTACGACACCAGGCCATACGCCGCGGAGTGGGATTTGTTGAAGCCGTAACCGGCGAATTTTTCTACCAGGTCGAAAATGTTACCGGCCAGGTCGGCATCGATGTTGTTGGTGGCGCAACCCTCAATGAAACCGCCGCGCTGTTTGGCCATTTCCTCGGGTTTTTTCTTACCCATGGCCCGACGCAGCATGTCCGCACCGCCGAGGGTATAACCCGCCATGACCTGGGCAATCTGCATCACCTGTTCCTGATACAGGATGATGCCGTAGGTCGGCGCCAATACGGGCTTGAGGCCTTCGTACTGGTAGTCCGAGTGCGGGTACGCCAGTTCGGCGCGACCGTGCTTACGGTTGATGAAGTCATCCACCATGCCCGATTGCAGCGGGCCGGGACGGAACAGTGCCACCAGTGCGATCAGGTCTTCCAGGCAGTCGGGCTTGAGCTTTTTGATCAGCTCTTTCATGCCGCGGGATTCGAGCTGGAACACCGCCGTGGTTTCGGCTTTCTGCAGCAGGGTATAAGTCGGTTTGTCATCCAGCGGGATGAACGCGATGTCGAGCGGAGGTTCGTTGACCTTGGCGCGGTCGCGGTTGATCGTTTTCAGCGCCCAGTCGATGATCGTCAGGGTCCGCAGACCGAGGAAGTCGAACTTCACCAGGCCGGCTGCTTCGACGTCGTCCTTGTCGAACTGGGTTACCAGGCCGTCACCGGCTTCGTCGCAATAGATCGGCGAGAAGTCGGTCAGCTTGGTCGGTGCGATCACCACACCACCGGCGTGCTTGCCGACGTTACGCACAACGCCTTCAAGTTTGCGGGCCATTTCCCAGATTTCCGCGGCTTCTTCATCGACCTTGATGAAGTCACGCAGGATCTCTTCCTGTTCGTAGGCCTTTTCCAGGGTCATGCCGACTTCGAACGGAATCATCTTCGACAGCCGGTCCGCCAGGCCATAGGACTTGCCCTGTACCCGCGCCACATCCCGCACCACAGCCTTGGCCGCCATGGAACCGAAGGTGATGATCTGGCTTACCGCGTTGCGGCCGTATTTCTCGGCCACGTAATCGATCACCCGATCGCGGCCGTCCATACAGAAGTCGACGTCGAAGTCGGGCATGGAGACCCGTTCCGGGTTAAGGAAACGTTCGAACAGCAGGTCGTATTCCAACGGATCGAGGTCGGTGATCTTCTGCACGTAGGCCACCAGCGACCCGGCACCCGACCCCCGCCCTGGTCCCACCGGCACACCGTTGTTCTTGGCCCACTGGATGAAGTCCATCACGATCAGGAAGTAACCGGGGAAGCCCATCTGGATGATGATATCCAGTTCGAAATTCAACCGGTCGACATAGACCTGACGCTTGGCTTCGTAGCCTTCAGTGGTGTCTTTGGGCAGCAGAACGGAAAGACGTTCTTCCAGGCCCTCGAACGAAACCTTGCGGAAATACTCATCGATGGTCATGCCATCGGGGATCGGGAAGTTGGGCAGGAAGTGCGTGCCCAGCTTCACTTCGATGTTGCAGCGCTTGGCGATCTCGACGGTGTTTTCCAGCGCTTCAGGAATGTCGCTGAACAGTTCCGCCATTTCCTCGGCGCTTTTGAGGTACTGCTGATCGCTGTAATTCTTCGAACGCCGCGGATCGTCGAGGGCGCGGCCCTCACCGATGCACACGCGGGTTTCGTGGGCGGCGAAGTCTTCCTGCTTGATGAAGCGAACATCGTTGGTCGCGACCAGCGGCGCACCGATCTTCTCGGCCAGGGCCACCGCGCCGTGCAGTTGTTCTTCATCATTGGGACGGTTGGTACGCTGGATTTCCAGGTAGAAGCGGTCCGGAAACACCGCCATCCACTCACGCGCCAGGGTTTCGGCTTCGTCGGGATTGCCGCTGATCATGGCCTGGCCGATTTCGCCTTCTTTCGCCGCCGACAGCATGATCAAGCCTTCGTTGGCTTCGGCCACCCATTCGCGCTCAATGATGATCGCGCCATTGCGCTGACCGTCGATGAAACCGCGGGAAATCAATTCGGTGAGATTGCGGTAACCCTCGGCATTCATCACCAGCAGGCTGATCCGGCTAAGCGGGTTATCCGGGTCCTTGTTCGACAGCCACAGGTCGGCGCCACAGATCGGCTTGATCCCGGCACCCATGGCGTTTTTATAGAATTTGACCAGGGAACACATGTTGTTCTGATCGGTGACCGCCACGGCAGGCATGTTCATGCCGACCAGGGTCTTGACCAGCGGTTTGATCCGCACCAGACCGTCGACCAGGGAGTATTCAGTGTGCAGGCGTAGGTGAACGAATGAAGCCGGCATAGTGATCCTGCGTTAAGTCATGAAAACAACAAGGCCCGGATTGTACCGGGCCTTGGTAAAAAAAATCAGCCTCGCGATTAACTCTCTATGAGGCTTTCCCGTGCTTCATAAGCGAGGCGTACCGGGGCAAACGAACGCCGGTGAATCGGCGTTGGCCCAAGGCGGGCGAGCGCTTCCAGATGAACAGGTGTCGGGTAGCCTTTGTGGCCGCCAATGCCGTAGCCCGGGTAGATCAATTCGAAAGCAGACATTTCACGATCACGGCTGACCTTTGCCAGAATCGACGCTGCCGCGATGGCCGGGACCTTGCTGTCGCCTTTAACCACGGCTTCAGCGCGCATCGGCAGTTTCGGGCAGCGGTTGCCGTCGATCATCGCCAGTTTTGGCTGAACGTGCAGCCCGGCTACGGCGCGCTGCATGGCCAGCATGGTGGCGTGCAGGATGTTCAGCTCGTCGATTTCTTCCACTTCCGCGCGGGCGATGCACCAGCTCAAGGCTTTTTCACGGATTTCGTCATAGAGCTTTTCACGGCGGGCTTCGGTGAGTTTCTTCGAGTCGTTCAGACCAAGAATCGGACGGTTTGGATCTAGGATCACCGCTGCGGTCACGACTGCGCCACAAAGCGGACCTCGACCGACTTCGTCGACACCGGCAACCAATTCTTCGACTTCAGCGACCAAGGTGAAATCCAGCCCCATTTGCATGCTTGTTTTACTCATTGTACTTGGCCGATCAGATTCAGCACGGCATCCGCCGCCTGGTTGGAGGCATCCAGGCGCAAGGTACGGTGGATTTCGTCGAAACCGCGGGTCTGCTCCTGGCCATTTTCGATCAGCGGCGACAAGGTCTGGGCCAACGCTTCGACCGTCGCGTCGTCCTGCAGCAGTTCGGGCACCAGCAAGCGCTGGGCCAGCAGGTTCGGCAAGGAGACATAGGGGCTTTTCACCATGTGCTTGAGAATCCAGAACGTCAGCGGCGCCAGGCGATAAGCGACCACCATGGGCCGCTTGTACAGCAGGGCTTCCAGCGTTGCGGTTCCGGATGCGATCAGCACCGCGTCGCATGCAGCCAGGGCCAGATGGGACTTGCCATCGAGCAAGGTCAGCGGCAGATCGCGCCCGGCCAGCATTTCTTCAAGCTGCGCCCGGCGCTCGGGGCTGGCGCAAGGCATGACGAAGCGCACCCCGGGGCGCATGGCCCGCAGGCGCTGCGCGGTATCGAGAAACAGCGCACCGAGGCGGCCGACTTCACCACCACGACTGCCCGGCATCAACGCCACAAGCGGTCCGTCGGGCAAGCCCAGTTCGGCCCGCGCGGCGGCGCGATCGGCCTCGAGGGGAATCGCATCGGCCAGGGAGTGTCCGACAAACCGCACCGGGACACCCTTCTCTTCATAAAATTTCGCTTCGAACGGGAACAGCGTCAGCATCAGGTCGCAACCTTCGCGAATCTTAAGCACCCGCTTCTGCCGCCAGGCCCAGACCGACGGGCTGACGTAATGCACGGTCTTGATCCCGGCCTGACGCAGCTTGAGTTCGATATTGAGGTTGAAGTCCGGGGCATCGATACCGATGAACACGTCCGGCTTCGCGGCGATCAGGTCCGCCACCAGCTTCTTGCGGCGCGCCAGCAGTTCACGCAACCGACCCAGCACTTCCACCAGACCCATGACCGACAGGCGTTCCATCGGGAAATAGGACTGCAGGCCTTCGGACTGCATCAGCGGACCACCGACACCGATGAACTCGACTGCCGGATGACGGGTCCTGAGTGCGCGCATGAGGCCCGCGCCGAGAATGTCGCCGGAAGCCTCCCCCGCCACCAGCGCAATACGCAGATTGGCCATGGTTAGCGGGTAATGCCGCGAGTCGAAGACTGGATGGAGTCACGGAACACTGCGACTTCCGGGAACTGGGCTGACGACTCAGCCAGTTCGGCGAGCGCCTGCTCGACCGTCAGGCCCTGACGATAAACGACCTTATAGGCACGCCGCAGGGCGTGGATGGCGTCTTCGCTGAAACCCCGACGACGCATGCCTTCGAAGTTCATGCTGCGGGCCTCGGCCGGATTGCCGAACACCGTGACGTACGCAGGAACATCCTTGCCGATGGCGGTTCCCATGCCGGAAAAGCTGTGGGCACCGATGTGGCAATACTGGTGAACCAGCGTAAAACCGGACAGGATGGCCCAGTCTTCAACATGCACATGGCCAGCCAGTGCGGTGTTGTTGACCAGAATGCAGTGGTTGCCAATAACGCTGTCGTGACCGATGTGGGCGTAGGCCATGATCAGGTTGTGATCACCCAGGGTCGTTTCCGAGCGGTCCTGAACGGTTCCACGGTGAATCGTCACGCCTTCGCGGATGACGTTGTGGTCACCAATCACCAGGCGCGTTTCTTCGCCCTTGTACTTCAGGTCCGGCGTGTCCTCGCCTACCGAAGAGAACTGGTAGATGCGGTTGTGCTTACCGATTCGGGTCGGGCCCTTGAGAATCACGTGCGGCCCGATGACTGTTCCCTCGCCGATTTCCACACCTGCGCCGATGATCGACCACGGGCCGACCTCGACACCGTCAGCCAGGACGGCCGCCGGATCGATGATTGCGCGAGGGTCAATCAAACTCATAGCTTGCGTTCCGCGCAAATGATTTCAGCAGAGCAGACCGGCTTGCCATCGACCGAAGCCTGGCACTCGAACTTCCAGATCTGGCGCTTGCAGCTGATGAACTTGGCTTCAAGGATCAACTGGTCACCCGGCAACACCGGCTGGCGGAAGCGCAGCTTGTCGGAGCCGACGAAGTAGTAAAGGGTGCCATCGGCCGGTTTCACGTCGAGCATTTTGAAACCAAGGATCCCGGCAGCCTGAGCCATCGCTTCGATGATCAGCACACCCGGCATGATTGGATGCGCGGGAAAGTGACCATTGAAGAATGGTTCGTTGATGCTGACATTCTTGTAGGCGCGAATGCGCTTGCCTTCCACATCCAGATCCACTACCCGGTCCACCAGCAGGAACGGGTAACGGTGAGGCAGGTATTCGCGAATCTCGTTGATGTCCATCATTTCGGGGGGAAGCCTATGTAAAGATTGGGAACGCGCGACTGACGCGCACTCCTCTAGCAAATCAAGGACGCAGTCTAGCGGCTGTGCACACTTGATATGGAAATGGTATCAGCCATCTGATGAAGCATTACCGCCAGGGGTCACTTCCCCTGCCTGCTTTTCCAGCTGTCGCAAACGTCGCGCGATGTCATCGAGCTGACGGATACGTGCCGCGCTTTTGCGCCACTCGGCTGCCGGCTGCATTGCCGTACCGGAAGAATAGGCACCCGGCTCTGTGATCGAGTGGGTCACCATGGTCATCCCGGTAATGAAAACGTTGTCGCAAATGTCGATATGACCCACCAGCCCTACGCCACCGGCGAGCATGCAGTGCTTGCCGATCCTGGTGCTGCCGGAGATTCCCACGCACGCGGCCATGGCGGTGTGATCACCGACTTGAACGTTGTGGGCGATCTGGATCTGGTTGTCGAGTTTCACGCCATTACCGATGATGGTATCGGCCAACGCGCCACGGTCGATGGCGGTATTCACGCCGATTTCCACGTCGTCGCCGACCAGAACACCACCGATCTGGGCAATTTTCTGCCAGATACCTTTCTCGTTGGCAAATCCGAAGCCTTCGCCACCGAGTACGGCACCGGATTGAATCACTACCCGCTTTCCGACGCGCACGTCGTGATACAGGGTGACCCGCGGTGCGAGCCAGCCACCTTCGCCGATCACACTGCGAGCACCGATGAAGCAATGCGCGCCGATGGTCGTACCCGCATCCACTCGTGCTCCGCTTTCGATGACCGCAAAGGCACCGATGCTCGCCGCTGGATCAACCACCGCGTCCGCCGCAATCACCGCTGTCGGATGAATGCCGGCAGCCGCCTTGGGCTTGGGATCGAACAGGTGGGAAACACGAGCGTAAGCGGCGTACGGATCAGGCACTACCAATGCATTCCCGGCAAAACCTTCAGCGTCAGCGGCTTTGAGCAACAAAGCTGCAGCCTGGCTGCCCGCCAGATACTTGCGGTATTGGGGGTTTGCGAGAAAGCTCAACTGAGCTGGGCCAGCCTCCTGCAAGGTGGCTAGCCCAGTAATTGCTGTTTCCGGGTCGCCACGCAGGGTGGCGCCGAGGAACTCGGCCAATTGGCCGAGCTTAATGGTCGCGGTCATGGATTACTTCAGCTGATTCATGCGCTCGATAACCTGGCGCGTGATGTCGTACTGAGGCTTGACATCAATCACTGCACCACGCTCGAAGACCAGGTCGTAAGCACCTTTCTTGATGACTTCTTCCACAGCGCTGTCCAGTTTCGGCTTGAGCTGCTTCAGCATTTCACGGTCGGCAACGGCTTTGGCTTCGTTCAGCTCCTTGGACTGGAACTGGAAGTCACGAGCTTTTTGCTTGAATTCAAGTTCCAGACGCTCACGCTCGCCTTGCTGCATTTTGTCGCCACCGGCCATCAGGCGATCCTGAATACCCTTGGCGCTGCTTTCCAGCGACTTGAGTTTGGTCAGTTGAGGACCGAACTTTTTCTCGGCATCCACAGCGTATTTCTTGGCTGCATCGGATTCCAGCAGGGCCATCTGATAGTTCAGAACGGCGATTTTCATGTCGGCAAATGCCGGACCTGCTACCAGTACGGAAGCCAGGAGAACCAATTGAGTCAACTTACGCACGATGCACTCCTACAAAATCCATTGTCGTTATCTTGGGTCAGACGCTTAGAACGTCTGGCCGAGGGAGAATTGGAACACTTGAGTTTCAGCGTCATCCGGTTTCTTGACTGGCATGGCCAACGCGAAACTCAGAGGACCCAGTGCGGTGACCCAGGTCACACCCACACCGACGGAACTTGCCAGGTTGCTCAGACTGATGTCGTTGCACTTGGTGTTGGACTTCGTACCATCGGCGTTGGTGACATCCGAGCATTTGGAGTCGAAAACGTTACCCACATCCCAGAATACCGAAGTACGCAGGGAGCGTTGGTCCTTGACGAACGGCAAAGGGAACAGAACCTCCACACCACCTTGAATCAAGACGTTACCACCAAACGGCAGTGGATCCTGGTCCGGGTCTGCCTGCGTTCCGGCATTGCCTGTAATAGCCTCACCGCGACTCGGCGTACTGCGAGGCCCCAAAGTGCTGTCCTTGAAGCCACGAACCGAGTTGAAACCACCAGCATAGTAGTTTTCATAGAATGGCAAGCCATCGGTCGAACCGTAACCATCGCCATAACCCAGTTCGGTATGCAGGCGCATGGTGTAGTTTTCGGACAATGGCTGGAACAGCTGGCCACGGTAATCAAGCTTGAAGAACGACAGGTCGCTGCCTGGCGTCGTGGTTTCCAGCACCAGGCTCTGGGAATGACCACGGGTCGCCAGCACGCCCTTGTTCAGGGTGGACTCGGACCAACCGGCCGAAGCCTTGAAGTTGAGGTACTTATCGCCTTCTTTTTCTACGAAGTCGAAGATCTCATCTACCGTATAAACACCCGTTTTGATTTCATCCTGTTGAGCCGTCAGACCGAAAGTCAGACGCGACGTCTCGCTGATCGGATAGCCCACGCTTACGCCGGCACCCAGGCTGTCCACGGAATAGCTGGCTACGTCGACATCGAGATCGTCATAGTCGGTGGTACGGTAGAACGCGTTGTAGCCCAGGCTCACGCCATCAGCAGTCCAGTAGGGGTCGACATAACCGAAGTTATAGCGGCTCTGGTATTCGCTGCGGGTCAAGCCGATGCTGACCTTGTTACCGGTACCGAGGAAGTTGTTCTGGGTGATCGAACCACCGAGGATCAGGCCCGCGCTCTGGGCGAAACCGACGCTCGCGGTAATCGAACCGGACGCTTGTTCTTCCACGCTGTAGTTGACATCAACCTGGTCGTCGACACCCGGTACAGCCGGGGTTTCAACGTTGACTTCCTTGAAGAAGCCCAGGCGCTCAAGACGGGTCTTGGACTGGTCGATCAGGTAGGTCGAAGCCCAGCCACCTTCCATCTGACGCATTTCACGACGCAGCACTTCGTCTTCCGACTTGGTGTTGCCACGGAAGTTGATGCGGTTGACGTAAGCACGCTTGCCCGGATCGACCGCGAAGGTGATGTCTACAGTGTGATCTTCATCGTGAGGCTGCGGCACGCCGTTGACGTTGGCGAAGGTGTAGCCCTCGTTACCCAGACGACGGGTGATCAACTCGGAAGTGGTGGTCATCAGCTTGCGCGAGAACACCTGGCCTTTCTGTACCAGCAGCAGCGACTTGACCTGGTCTTCAGGGACTTTCAGGTCACCGCTCAGCTTGACATCACGAACGGTGTACTTGTCGCCTTCGTTGATGTTGACGGTGATGTAGACGTGCTTCTTGTCCGGGGTGATGGACACCTGGGTCGAAGCGATATCCATGTTGATATAGCCACGGTCCAGGTAGTAGGAACGCAGGCGTTCCAGGTCACCGGAGAGTTTTTCACGCGCATACTTGTCGTCGTTCTTGAAGAACGACAACCAGTTGGTGGTCTTGAGTTCGAACAGGTCGATCAGGTCTTCATCAGGGAAAACCGTGTTACCCACCACGTTGATGTGCTGGATAGCCGCAACGGTGCCTTCGTTGATGTTGACCTTCAAGCCTACGCGGTTACGCGGCTGCGGCACGACTTCGGTGTCGACGGTAGCCGAGTAGCGGCCCTGCGCAACGTACTGGCGTTGCAGCTCGTTACGTACACCTTCGAGAGTCGCGCGCTGGAAGATCTCGCCTTCGGCCAGACCGGATTGTTTAAGGCCCTTCATCAGGTCTTCAGTGGAGATTGCCTTGTTACCTTCGATCTCGATACTTGCAACCGACGGACGCTCGACTACCGTGATGACAAGGACGTTGCCATCGCGGCCCAGTTGGATATCTTGAAAGAACCCGGTTTTGAACAGCGCACGAGTGGATTCCACCAGGCGACGATCATCCGCCTGTTCACCAACGTTCAACGGCAAAGCACCAAAGACGCTACCCGCGGAGACCCGCTGGAGGCCATTGACGCGAATATCAGAGATAGTGAAGGACTCGGCGTGAACTTCGGCGATCATCAATACGGTGAGAACCGCAGTTAGCAGCAGACGTTTCATGAAGTCCTTTCTTATTCCAACTGGCAATAAACAAACTGCCGCAAAATGCGGCAGATTCGCAATTCAGCGACGTTACAGACGGCCTAGATCATTGACCAGAGCGAGCAACATCACTCCGATCACCAAACTGATACCGATCTGTATCCCCCAACCTTGCACCCGATCCGACAAGGGACGACCACGCGCCCACTCAATCAGATAAAACAACAAATGCCCCCCATCCAGCACAGGAATGGGCAGCAAATTCAGAACCCCCAGGCTAATACTCAGATAAGCAAGGAAATTCAGGAAATCAGCGACGCCCGACTGGGCCGAAGCGCCCGCCACTTTAGCAATGGTTATCGGTCCACTCAAGTTTTTTACCGAGAGCTCGCCGAACAACATTTTCTTCAATGAATCGAGGGTCAGCAGGCTCATGGTCCAGGTGCGCTGAGCCCCCTCTCCAATCGCGGCCAAAGGACCGTAACTGACCTCGCGAATCATCTCCGGCGGCCAATCGACCGCTTTCACACCAGCCCCCAGATAGCCACTCGGTGCCTTTTTCTCGCCGCGTGCAGCCAGCGTGACAGGGACGTCGATTTGAGCACCATCGCGCTCGACCCGCAGCATGATTTTGGTATCAGGACGCATACGGACGGTATCGACCACCTGCTGCCAGTCATCCAGCGACTTGCCATCGAGGGCCAGCAACCGGTCACCCATTTTCAGGCCGGCGGCCTGCGCCGGGCCTTTCGGATCAAGTTCGGCCAGGACCGGCGGCAGCGCCGGACGCCAAGGACGAATCCCGAGCGATCGAATCGGATCAGGCTCGTCTGCGCCCTTGAGCCACTTATCCAGTGTCAGTTCACGGGGCGAATCAATCGAGGAGCCTTGTTCACGGACCAGCACCTGCAGGGAACCACTTTCCCCCAGGCGACGAATCAGCTGCAAATTCACCGCAGCCCAGCCGGAAGTCGGTTCGCCGTCAATCGAGATGATTTCCTGGCCGGCGCTCAAACCGGCCTTGGCAGCAATACTGCCGGACTCGACCGCTCCGATGACCGGGCGTACCTGCTCACTACCGAGCATGGCCAGCACCCAGAAGAAGGCAAACGCCAACAAAAAGTTGGCGATCGGCCCGGCCGCCACGATCGCAATGCGTTGACGAACGGTTTTACGATTGAAGGATTGATCGAGCTGATCGACCGGGACCTCGCCTTCACGCTCATCGAGCATTTTTACATAGCCGCCCAGCGGTATCGCAGCCACCACGAACTCGGTGCCCTGCTTGTCGTACCAGCGCAGCAGCGGCATGCCGAAGCCCACGGAGAAACGCAGTACCTTGACCCCGCAGCGACGCGCGACCCAGAAATGGCCGAACTCGTGGAAGGTGACCAGCACGCCCAAAGCCACCAGGGTGCCGACAATCATATAGAGCGCGCTCATCTACTTTCTCCGCATTCCTATCTGGCGCTGCAAGGGCCAACGCATTGCAACACTTACCGCCCGTGACGACTCAGCCATTGTTCGGCCAGCACACGCGCCTTCGCATCTGCCGCGAACACTGCTTCCAGATCCTTCACTGCTACCACCGGCTCGAGATTGAGTGTTTCCTCGATGATACTCGCGATTTCCGGGTAACGAACCCGTCCGTCGAGAAACGCCGCAACGGCTACCTCATTCGCCGCATTCAGCATTGCCGGCGCGCTGTTACCCGCGTCGGCGGCCTGACGGGCCAGATGCAGGCAAGGGAAACGCTCTTCATCCGGAGCCTGGAAGTCCAGACGGGCGACGGCAAACAGGTCCAGCGGCGGCACACCCGAATCGATTCGCTCAGGCCACGCCAGCGCGTTGGCGATCGGCGTGCGCATGTCCGGATTGCCCAACTGGGCCAATACCGAGCCATCGATATAATCGACCAGGGAATGAATCACGCTCTGCGGATGAATCACCACTTCAACCTGGGACGGCTTGGCATCAAATAGCCAGCAGGCTTCGATCAATTCAAGCCCTTTATTCATCATGCTGGCGGAATCGACCGAAATCTTGCGCCCCATGGACCAATTCGGGTGAGCACAGGCTTGCTCAGGTGAAACATGCGCCAGCTCCGCCAAGGGCGTCTGACGGAACGGACCGCCGGAAGCTGTCAGTAAAATCCGACGCACACCGACCGCACTAAGACCACGAGCAAAATCCTGTGGCATGCACTGGAAAATCGCGTTGTGCTCACTGTCGATCGGCAGCAACACCGAACCACTCTTGCGAACGGCCTGCATGAACAACGCACCGGACATGACCAGTGCTTCTTTGTTGGCCAGAAGAATCTTCTTGCCGGCTTCAACCGCTGCCAGCGTCGGACGCAACCCCGCCGCTCCGACAATGGCCGCCATGACCGCATCCACTTCAGGATCGGCAGCGACCTGACACAAACCTTCCTCGCCCACCAGCACACGGGTCGAAAGGCCTGCTGCACTCAAGTCGTCCTGCAACGCGCGAGCGGCACCGGCTTCAGGCACGACGGCGAATCGCGGGGTGTGACGCACACAAAGTGCCAGCAATTCGCTTAAACGGGTAAAACCGCTCAAGGCAAACACTTGATAACGCTCGGGATGACGAGCGATGACATCGAGGGTACTCAGACCGATCGAGCCGGTCGCCCCCAGAACGGTAATCTGCTGAGGGCGGCTCACGGTGCAGCCATCCACAACAGTACAGCGAACACGGGAATGGCCGCGGTCAGGCTGTCGATCCGGTCCAGTACCCCGCCGTGACCGGGCAGCAGATTGCTGCTGTCCTTGATCCCGGACTGGCGCTTGAACATGCTTTCGGTGAGATCACCCACGACCGAGATAAACACAATCACGGCCGCACCGATCAAACCCTTGAACAGCTCGGCAACGGTCCAGTCACGAACAAATCCGACAATGACGGTAATGACCAGACTCAGGACCAAACCGCCGTAGACGCCTTCCCAGCTCTTGCCAGGACTGACCTGCGGCGCCAGCTTGCGCTTGCCGAAGGCCCGGCCGGAAAAATACGCGCCGATATCGGCCCCCCAAACCAGCACCATCACCGCCATGATCAGCCAGTTGCCCAAGGGGTATTTCTTGATCTCTACCAGGCCTTGCCAGGCCGGCAACAGAATCAACAGGCCGATTACCAGCTTGCAGGCCGCGCTTGCCCATAGCTCGCTGGAGCGTGGATACGTCAGCACCAGATAGGTGGCGACCCCCCACCAGAGTACCGAGGCGCCCAACACCCAAGGCGCGAGGCCGGGCAGAAGATGCATGACAAACAGCATCAATGCGACAACCGTGGCGTAGGCCACGCGCATCGGCTGAGCATTGAAGCCCGCCAGACGCGCCCATTCCCATGCACCGAGGGTCACGACCAACCCGATGAACAGCGCAAAACCGGATCCCTCGAGCAGGAAAAACCCGCACAGGGCAATCGGCAGCAGGATCAGCGCAGTGATGATTCGTTGTTTAAGCATTAAATCCGGGCTCCAGCCTCGACCTGCTCGCTCGTTTTACCGAAGCGGCGCTGGCGAGATGCGAAATCGGCCAGCGCGTTACGCATGGCGTCGTGTTTGAAGTCCGGCCAGAAAAGGTCGGAGAAGTACAACTCGGCATAAGCCAGCTGCCACAACAGGAAGTTGCTGATGCGGTGCTCGCCCCCGGTTCGGATACACAAGTCCGGCAACGGCAGATCACCTGTAGCCAGACAGGTTTGCAGCAGATCCGGGGTGATGTCCTCCGGACGCAAATGTCCGGCCTGTACTTCCCGCGCCAGCCGCTGAGCGGCCTGCGCGATATCCCACTGACCGCCGTAATTGGCGGCGATCTGCAGGACGAAGCGATTAGCGCCGACAGTCATCGCCTCGGCCTCACGCATGGCTGCCTGAAGCTCCGGATGAAAACGCGATCGATCGCCAATAATGCGCAAACTGATGTTGTTATCGTTCAGGCGCTTGGCCTCGCGACGCAACGCCTTGAAGAACAGATCCATCAAGGCACTGACCTCATCGGCCGGCCGTTGCCAGTTTTCACTGGAGAACGCGAACAGGGTCAATACCTCGACCCCTTCTTCGGCACACACCTCGATCACCGCGCGAACGGCATCCACACCCGCTTTATGCCCGGCGACACCCGGCATAAAGCGTTTTTTCGCCCAGCGATTATTACCATCCATGATGATCGCGACATGGCGCGGCACCGCGGACGGTGCAGTCTGCTTAGTCTTATCCATTAAAAACGTGACCCTTATACGGCCATCAGGTCTTTTTCTTTCTGCGCCAGATCCGCGTCAATCTTGGCCACGAACTTTTTGGTCAAATCATCGATTTCGCCTGTGGCGCGACGCTCTTCGTCTTCGCTGATTTCTTTTTCCTTGACCAGATCCTTGAGCTGGCTGTTTGCATCACGACGGATGTTGCGCACGGCAACACGGGCGTCTTCGGCAACATCGCGAGCCTGCTTGGTGAAGCCCTTGCGGGTTTCTTCGGTCAGGGCAGGCATGGAGATCAGCAACAACTCACCCAGGTTGGTCGGGTTGAGGTTCAGACCGGCGCTACCGATGGCCTTGTCGACGGCACCCAGCATGTTGCGCTCAAAGGCAACGACTTGCAGGGTACGGGCGTCTTTAACAGTGATGTTCGCCACTTGCTTGATGGGGGTATCGGCACCGTAGTACGGCACCATCACACCTTCCAGAATGCTTGGGTGCGCCTGACCGGTACGAATACGGCCGAAGTTGTGCGCCAGCGACTCCACGGATTTCTGCATGCGCTCTTGAGCGTCTTTCTTGATTTCATTGATCATTGTTGGCCTTCCTCGATCAGGGTCCCTTCAGCGCCGCCATGCACGATGTTCAGCAGGGCGCCGGGCTTGTTCATGTTAAATACGCGCAACGGCATCTTATGGTCGCGGCACAGGCAAATAGCCGTCAGATCCATAACACCCAGCTTGCGATCCAGCACTTCATCGTAGGTCAGATGATCGAACTTCTCGGCATGCGGGTCTTTGAACGGGTCAGCGGTGTAGACGCCATCGACCTTGGTTGCCTTGAGTACGACATCGGCATCGATTTCGATCGCACGCAGGCAGGCCGCCGAGTCCGTGGTGAAGAACGGGTTGCCGGTACCGGCAGCGAAAATTACCACGTCCTTGGAGTTCAGGTGGCGCATGGCCTTGCGACGATCGTAATGATCGGTCACGCCTACCATGGAAATGGCCGACATCACGATGGCCGAGATATTGGCACGCTCCAGCGCATCGCGCATGGCCAGGGCGTTCATCACAGTGGCCAGCATGCCCATGTGGTCACCGGTGACCCGATCCATGCCGGCCTTGCTCAGGGCCTCCCCGCGGAACAGGTTGCCGCCGCCGATCACCAGACCGACCTGTACACCGATGCCGACCAGCTGGCCAACTTCCAGCGCCATGCGATCCAGAACCTTCGGATCGATCCCGAACTCTTCCGAGCCCATCAGGGCCTCGCCGCTAAGTTTGAGTAGAATGCGTTTATAGCGAGCCTGATAACCACTGCCCTGCTGAGCCATTGCGAATCTCTCCTGCGGCGTATTTTAAAAATTCTTTGCGAGCTGTTTTCAGCTGGCGTTCACTCTAGCGTGGCGCTGCTTCAGCGCCATCGGAACATGGCTTTGTAAGCCAGTTCCAATAGGAAACCAATAAAAATTGGCGACCCATCTGAAAAGAGGCTGCGCGCGTGAGCGGGCAGCCTCTTCAGGGCGACAGTTATAAAACCGTCTTATTGCTTGGCGGCAGCCAGCTGTGCGGCAACTTCTTCAGCGAAGTTGTCTACTGGCTTCTCGATGCCTTCGCCAACCTTGAAGTAGGTGAAGGAAACGATTTCAGCGCCGGCTTTCTTGGCCAGAGCACCAACGGTGACTTCCGGGTTCATGACGAAAGCTTGCTCGACCAGGCTGGCTTCGGCCAGGAACTTGGTGATACGGCCGGCGATCATCTTCTCGACGATTTCAGCTGGCTTGCCTTTCATCTTGTCTTCGTTCAAAGACATGAAGACGCCCTTTTCGCGCTCGATGGCTTCTGGCGAAACCTGCGATGGCAGCAGGAACTCAGGGTTGCTTGCCGCCACGTGCATGGCGATTTCCTTGGCCAGCTGGACGTCGCCGCCCTTCAGGACAACAGCAACACCGATCTTGTTACCGTGCAGGTAGGTGCCGACAACGTCGCCCTCTACGCGTACCAGGCGACGGATGTTGACGTTTTCGCCAACTTTGGCCACCAGGGCTTCACGAGCCGATTCCTGAGCGGCGATCAGCGGAGCTGCGTCGGTCAGTTTTTCGGCGAAGGCTTTTTCTACGCTGGCAGCAACGAAGTTCTTGAAGTCGTCTTGCAGGGCCAGGAAGTCGGTCTGCGAGTTCACTTCCAGCAGTACGGCGGACTTGTCGTCAGCCTTGATGGCGATGGCGCCTTCAGCGGCAACGTTGCCTGCTTTCTTGGCTGCCTTGATGGCGCCCGAAGCACGCATGTCATCAATGGCTTTCTCGATGTCGCCGCCAGCCTTGGTCAAGGCCTTTTTGCAATCCATCATGCCTTCGCCGGTACGCTCGCGCAGTTCTTTGACCAACGCTGCAGTAATCTCTGCCATTTCAAAATTCCTCTTGGATAGGTTATCAACCATTCCACCCGATCGAACGGGCGTTCAATTCTTCCCGAACCACCCTTGTTAGCTGCCGCACATTACAAATAAGGCAGTGGGCGCCGACAAATGGTTTTCGAGGTGGCAAAAAGGGGGCCAAGCCCCCTTTTTGCTTACTGAGTCAACGCCAGGGCGTCAATTACTCAGCTGCAGCTGCCGGAGCTTCTTCAACGAACACTTCGGTGCCGCCAGCAACGTTGTTGCGACCACGGATAACAGCGTCAGCCATCGAACCCATGTACAGCTGGATAGCGCGGATTGCGTCATCGTTGCCTGGGATGATGTAGTCAACGCCTTCCGGGCTGCTGTTGGTATCGACTACGCCGATAACCGGGATACCCAGCTTGTTGGCTTCGGTGATCGCGATGCGCTCGTGATCAACGTCGATAACGAACAGAGCGTCTGGCAGACCGCCCATGTCCTTGATACCACCCAGGGAACGATCCAGCTTTTCCAGGTCACGGGAGCGCATCAGCGCTTCTTTCTTGGTCAGCTTGGCGAAAGTACCGTCTTCGGCTTGTACTTCAAGGTCACGCAGACGCTTGATGGAAGCACGGATGGTTTTGAAGTTGGTCAGCATGCCGCCCAACCAGCGGTGATCGACGTACGGCGAACCGCAACGTGCTGCTTCTTCAGCAACGATCTTGCCAGCGGAACGCTTGGTGCCGACGAACAGAATCTTGTTTTTGCCCTGGGCCAGGCGCTCTACGAAAGTCAGAGCTTCGTTGAACATTGGCAGGGTTTTTTCAAGGTTGATGATGTGGATCTTGTTACGCGCGCCGAAAATGTATTTACCCATTTTCGGGTTCCAGTAACGGGTCTGGTGACCGAAGTGCACACCGGCCTTCAGCATATCGCGCATGTTGACTTGGGACATGATAGTTCCTTAATAAGTCGGGTTTGGCCTCCACGTATCCCAATGACCAACCAGCAGCATCAGCTGAAGGCACCCAGGTCATCGTGTCGACACGTGTGTGGATTTAGGCTTTTCGGGGCATCCCCGGAAAGCGGCGCATTTTATATCACAGGGAAGGGAAAAACGGAACCCGGATTCTGAAATCCGGGCGGGCGTGGCGCTCCGCCCCTTGGAATCGGCCCAGAATGCACCATTCTATAGAGAGAAGCGATGTACAGAGGCGCCGAATTGCGCCGAGCGTCTGTTAGAATCGCGTTTTTCAGGGCCGCGAAATTCGATCGCGCAACGCCCATTCCGTTTGTAAAGCGCCGTCGAGCGCAGAGAGAGCCTGTATGACCGTCACCCTCAAAACCCCCGAGGACATCGCAAAAATGCGCATCGCCGGCAAACTGGCCGCCGATGTGCTGGAAATGATCGCCGAACATGTCAAACCGGGCGTGACCACCGAAGAACTCGACCGCATCTGCCACGACTATATCGTCAACGAGCAGAAGGCCATCCCTGCCCCACTCAACTACAAGGGCTTCCCGAAGTCCATCTGCACTTCGATCAACCACGTGGTCTGCCACGGCATCCCGAACGAGAAACCGCTGAAGGATGGCGACACCCTGAACATCGACGTCACCGTCATCAAGGACGGTTACCACGGCGACACCAGCCGCATGTTCCACGTCGGTACCGTGCCGGTCTGGGCCGAACGCCTGTCGCAAGTGACCCAGGAATGCATGTACAAGGCCATTCAACTGGTCAAGCCGGGCTGCCGCCTGGGCGATATCGGCGAAGTGATCCAGAAACACGCCGAGAAGAACGGTTTCTCGGTGGTTCGCGAATTCTGTGGTCACGGCATCGGTAAAGTCTTCCACGAAGAACCGCAGATCCTGCACTACGGCCGCGCCGGCACCGGCATGGAACTGAAGGCCGGCATGACTTTCACCATCGAGCCGATGATCAACCAGGGCCGCGCCGACACCAAGGTGCTGGGTGACGGCTGGACTGCGATCACCAAGGACCGCAAGCTGTCGGCACAGTGGGAACACACCCTGCTGGTGACCGAGACCGGTTACGAAATCTTCACCTTGCGCAGCGATGACACCATCCCGCGCGCATCGGCCTGATCCAACCGCACAGTTCCCAGCCTATAGAGGAAAGCCAATCGATGCCGCAGGTGGATCCCGAACTCTTCGACCGTGGCCAGTTCCAGGCTGAACTGGCCCTGAAGGCAAGCCCGATCGCGGCCTTCAAGAAGGCGATCCGCCAGGCCCGCGAGGTGCTCGACGGACGCTTTCGCAGCGGTCGGGACATTCGCCGGTTGATCGAGGATCGCGCCTGGTTCGTCGATAACATCCTGCAAAAGGCCTGGGAGCAGTTCAACTGGAGTGAAGACGCCGATATCGCACTGGTCGCCGTTGGCGGCTACGGTCGCGGCGAGCTGCATCCCTACTCCGACATCGATTTGCTGATCCTGCTGGACAGCGCCGACCATGAAGTTTTCCGCGATTCCATCGAGCGTTTTCTGACGCTGCTGTGGGACATCGGCCTGGAAGTCGGTCAGAGCGTGCGTTCGGTCGAAGAGTGCGCCGTCGAGGCCCGCGCCGACCTGACGGTGGTGACCAACCTGATGGAAAGCCGCACCATCACCGGCCCGGAACACCTGCGCCAGCGCATGCTGGATGTCACCAGCACGGCGCACATGTGGCCGAGCAAGGACTTCTTCCTGGCCAAACGCGCCGAGCAGAAGGCCCGCCACCACAAGTACAACGACACCGAATACAACCTGGAACCCAACGTCAAAGGTTCGCCTGGCGGTCTGCGGGATATCCAGACGATTCTCTGGGTGGCCCGTCGCGAGTACGGCACCCTGAACCTGCGGGCACTGGCGGGCGAAGGCTTCCTCGTGGAGAGCGAAAACGCCCTGCTGGCCTCCTCCCAGGAGTTTCTGTGGAAAGTGCGTTACGCCCTGCACATGCTCGCCGGGCGCGCCGAAGACCGCCTGCTGTTCGATCACCAGCGCACCATTGCCAAGCTACTGGGATTCGAAGGCGACGACGCCAAGCAGGCCGTCGAAAACTTCATGCAGCAGTATTATCGGGTGGTGATGAGCATTGCCCAGCTCAGTGACCTGATCATCCAGCACTTCGAGGAAGTCATCCTCGCGCCGGAAGATGAGGCGCCGCCACAGCCGATCAACTCGCGATTCCAGCTGCACGATGGTTACATCGAGGCGCGCAACGACAACGTGTTCCGCCGCACCCCGTTCGCCATGCTGGAAATCTTTGTGCTGATGGCCCAGCAGCCGGAAATCAAAGGCGTGCGCGCCGACACCATTCGTCTGCTGCGGGAAAACCGCCACCTGATCGACGACGATTTCCGCAACGACATCCGCAACACCAGCCTGTTCATCGAACTGTTCAAGTGCAAGATCGGCATCCACCGCAACCTGCGGCGGATGAACCGTTACGGCATCCTCGGGCGTTATCTGCCGGAGTTCGGGTTCATTGTCGGACAGATGCAGCACGACCTGTTTCACATTTATACGGTCGATGCACACACCCTGAACCTGATCAAACACCTGCGTAAGTTGCAGTACACCCAGGTGTCGGAAAAATTCCCGCTGGCCAGCAAACTCATGGGCAAGCTACCCAAGCCCGAATTGATCTACCTGGCCGGCCTGTATCACGACATTGGCAAGGGCCGGCATGGCGACCACTCGGAAATCGGCGCCGTGGACGCCGAGGCGTTTTGCCAGCGTCACCAACTTCCCGTGTGGGACAGCCGCCTGATCGTCTGGCTGGTGCAGAACCATTTGCTGATGTCGACCACCGCCCAGCGCAAGGACTTGTCCGACCCGCAGGTAATCCACGATTTCGCGCAGATCATCGGTGACCAAACCCACCTCGACTATCTGTACGTGCTGACCGTCGCCGACATCAACGCCACCAACCCGACGCTCTGGAACTCCTGGCGCGCCAGCCTGTTGCGCCAGCTCTACACCGAGACCAAACGCGCGTTGCGCCGTGGCCTGGAAAACCCGGTGGACCGCGAAGAGCAGATCCGCCAGACCCAAAGCGCCGCTCTGGACATCCTGGTGCGAGGCGGAACCGATCCGGACGATGTCGAGCAATTGTGGGCGCAACTGGGCGATGACTACTTCCTGCGTCATACCGCCGGCGACGTCGCCTGGCACACCGAAGCTATCCTCCAGCAACCAGCCGACGGCGGGCCACTGGTGCTGATCAAGGAAACCACGCAACGGGAATTCGAGGGTGGCACGCAGATTTTCATCTACGCGCCGGACCAGCACGATTTCTTCGCCGTAACCGTGGCCGCGATGGACCAGCTCAACCTGAACATCCACGATGCCCGGGTGATCACCTCCAGCAGTCAGTTCACCCTCGACACCTACATCGTGCTCGACACCGACGGCGACTCGATCGGCGATAATCCAGCGCGGGTCAAGCAGATCCGCGACGGCCTGACCGAAGCCTTGCGCAACCCGGACGACTACCCGACGATCATCCAGCGACGGGTACCGCGCCA
The DNA here is from genome assembly GCF_005502415.1 of Pseudomonas sp. G(2018). Taxonomy (NCBI): domain Bacteria; kingdom Pseudomonadati; phylum Pseudomonadota; class Gammaproteobacteria; order Pseudomonadales; family Pseudomonadaceae; genus Pseudomonas; species Pseudomonas sp. G(2018). The sequence continues at coordinate 23,482 of NZ_SCOO01000005.1, forward strand.
GCTCAAGCATTTCGCCTTCGCACCGCAGGTGACCATCCACAACGACGCGCAGCGCCCGGTGACAGTGCTGGAGCTGACAGCCCCCGACCGCCCTGGCCTGCTGGCGCGGATCGGCACGATCTTCCTGGAGTTCGACCTGTCGTTGCAGAACGCCAAGATCGCCACCCTCGGCGAACGCGTGGAAGACGTGTTCTTCATCACCGATGCCAACAATCAACCACTGTCCGATCCGCAGCTGTGCAGCCGCCTGCAGGATGCGATCGTTGAACAACTGAGCGTCAACCAGGAACCCGATATCAAACTGTCGCGCATCAGTATCTGACTTAACAACGGCCCGCCCTTTGTAGGAGCGAGCTTACTCGCGATGAACTCAAATACGCCATGTTGTCCTGGCAAACACGCGTTATCTTTGACGACCATCGCGAGCAAGCTCGCTCCTACAGGGGCCAGCGCCGCTCCTACACCGAACGAGATTTATCGATGAACAACGCTTTGTCCCAGCTCCAGCCCTACCCGTTCGAGAAACTCCGCGCCCTGCTCGGTAGCGTCACGCCCAACCCGGACAAACGCCCTATCGCGTTGTCCATTGGCGAGCCGAAGCACCGTTCGCCGAGCTTCGTCGCCGAAGCCCTGGCCAGTAATCTGGAAAAGATGGCGGTGTACCCGACCACCCTCGGTATCCCGGAGCTGCGCGAAGCCATCGCTGCCTGGTGTGAACGTCGTTTCAACGTCCCGAACGGCTGGATAGACCCGGCGCGCAACGTGCTGCCGGTCAATGGCACCCGTGAAGCCCTGTTCGCCTTCACCCAGACTGTGGTCAATCGTGGCGATGACGCGCTGGTGGTCAGCCCGAATCCGTTCTATCAGATCTACGAAGGGGCAGCCTTTCTCGCCGGGGCCAAGCCGCATTACCTGCCGTGCCTGGATGAAAACGGCTTCAACCCGGATTTCGATGCGGTGTCGCCGGACATCTGGAAGCGGTGCCAGATCCTGTTCCTGTGCTCGCCAGGCAACCCGACCGGCGCGTTGATCCCGGTCGAAACCCTGAAAAAACTGATCGCCCTGGCCGACGAACATGACTTCGTGATTGCCGCGGACGAGTGCTACAGCGAACTGTACTTCGACGAACAAACCCCGCCGCCGGGCCTGCTCAGCGCCTGCGCGGAACTGGGCCGCAAGGACTTCAAGCGCTGCGTGGTATTCCACAGCCTGTCCAAACGCTCCAACCTGCCGGGCCTGCGTTCCGGTTTCGTCGCCGGCGATGCGGACATCCTCAAAGGCTTCCTGCTCTATCGCACCTACCACGGCTGCGCGATGCCGGTTCAGACGCAACTGGCCAGCGTGGCGGCGTGGAACGACGAAGTGCACGTGCGCGCCAACCGGGCGCTGTATCGCGAGAAATTCGACGCCGTACTGGAAATCCTCAGCCCGGTCCTGGACGTACAACGCCCCGATGGCAGTTTCTACCTGTGGCCGAATGTGGCCGGTGACGATGCAACCTTCTGCCGCGACCTGTTCGAGCAAGAGCATGTGACGGTGGTGCCGGGGTCTTACCTGTCGCGGGATGTGGATGGCGTCAATCCGGGTGCCGGGCGTGTGCGCATGGCGCTGGTTGCGCCGTTGGCCGAATGCGTTGAAGCCGCCGAACGGATTCGCGATTTCATCCAGCGCCGCCGATAAACACGGACCTGTGTAGGAGCGAGGCTTGCCCGCGAAGGCGTCTTACCTGACACACCACCTTCGCGGGCAAGTCGGGTCGCCGCACCGCTCGCTCCTACAGATTCAGGGTTCGGGGATTATTTCACCTGGCCAAGCTTGGCCTCGCTCAAATCCAGCTCCCCCAACACCTCACGCAACACGTCATCGCCAACCTGGTGCTGGCGGCAGAGGCTGTACAACTCCAGGCGCTGCGCCCGCAGCGCCTTCAAGCGTAACCGCCGCTCCAGCAGATCCATCTGAAACGCCAGGGCCTGGGCTTCGGCAGAATCGTTAAACACTTCCAGTTGATGGCGATACTCGGACATGATCCGCGCCTTGAGTTCGGCCACCAGCGCCGCCTGAGTGGCGTCCTGCGGATTGACCTCCTCGGTTTCCAGCGCATGAATGGCGGCCTCGGCCGTCTTGCGCCAGGCGTCGCGCACTTCGTTGCGGCGTTTGTCGTCCGGGCTTTTCTCGATACCGCGCAGCAGCAACGGCAAGGCGATGCACGCGGCAATCAATGACAACAAAATCACCCCGGCGGCAATGAAGATCAGCAGGTCGCGCTCGGGAAACGCACTGGCGCCCATCAGCATCGGCACCGACATCACACCCGCCAGCGTCACCGCACCTCGCACGCCTCCAACGGTCAGCAACCAGCAGGAGCGCGCACTCGGCACCCGAGTGATTTCGTCCTTGCCGCGCAAGCGCCGAACAAAAATGGACAGGCGCCAGATGCTTTGCACCCAGACAAACCGCAACACCAGCAATACCAGGAAAATCGCCAGCACATCCAGGCAGCGATAAAGCAGTGTCGGCCACAAGGAAGGTTCGTGACTGGCCACAGCCTTGATAATGTCCGGCAACTGCAGGCCCAGAAGCAGGAAGATCAAACCGTTGAAGGCGAACTCCAGCAATGACCAAACGCTGCGATTGAGCAGGCGGGTGTTGGTCTGGCGCGGCAGCAGATCGAGCCAGCTCTGCATCATCCCCGCCGCCACCGCCGACAGAATGCCCGACGCGCCCACGCGTTCGGCCAGTACGTAAGCGGCAAACGGTAGCAACAACATGAACACGACGTGGGTGGCCGGGTCATCCCAGCCGCGGGCAATAATCCACGAGCGCAAGCGCCCGACCAGCCAGCTCAACGCCACACCGATGGCCAGGCCACCGACCGCTACCAGCACGAAGGTCATGCTGGCGTTGGCCAGCGAGAACACGCCGGTCACCGCCGCTGCCAGGGCAAACTTGAAGGTCACCAGGCCGGAGGCATCGTTCATCAACGCCTCGCCTTGCAGCATATGCATCAAGGGTGTCGGCAAACGGTTCTGGGAGATCGCCGAAACCGCCACGGCATCCGTGGGCGACAACACCGCCGCCAGGGCAAAGGCCACCGGCAGCGGGATGCTCGGCAGCAGCCAGTGGATGAAGTACCCGGCACCAACCACCGTGAACAGCACCAAACCCACCGCCAGCGTCAGGATCGGCCCGCGCAAACGCCAGAATTCGCGTTTGGGCATGCGCCAGCCGTCGGAAAACAACAGTGGCGGCAGAAACAGAAATAGAAACAACTCTGGATCAAGTGCCACATGCAAACCGAGCGTCGGCCAGGCGAGCAAGGCGCCAGCGACAATCTGCACCAAGGGCAACGGCAGCGGAATCACCCGTCCGATCAGGCGCGAAACGCCAACCAACATGAGCATGATCAGGACGGTATAAGCGGTTTGCATAAAGCGGGGTTCCCGGAGAATCGACAGCATTGAGGCGTCATATTAGTCGCTTAGACTGCGCTCTGACCCTTGCACCAATGTCGCACGTGGTCACGGTAATCCCTGTGGGGGCGAGCCGGCTCCGAGCGGCGTTCCGACGAATGCGAACTGAGCGCCACATTGAAGTTGGATGTGCCGCCGTCTTCGCGAGCAGCTCGCTCCCACAGGTTTTATGCCATGGCACAATGACAAACCCGACCACAGCCGCCGCGAAACCGTCCGGTCATGGCATAATCCGACACCTTTTTTCTCCAGCACCTGTAAAGGGGGCGATTCCTTGACCGTTTCAAGCAAAACGTTGCACCTTTTCGGCATCAAAGCCTGCGACACCATGAAAAAGGCGCGCACCTGGCTCGATGAACACGCTGTCAGCTATGACTTTCATGATTACAAGGCGGTCGGTATCGACCGTGAACACCTGACCCAATGGTGCAACGAGCACGGCTGGGAAGTGGTGTTGAACCGTGCAGGCACGACCTTTCGCAAGCTCGACGACGAACGCAAAGCCGATCTCGACCAGTCGAAAGCCATCGAACTGATGCTCGCACAACCTTCGATGATCAAGCGCCCGGTGCTCGATCTCGGTGAACGAACCCTGATTGGCTTCAAGCCAGATATCTACGCGGCAGCTCTAAAGTAAGCGGCCCGTTTCAATTTGTTAGAGGTATCAACATGTCCACTACCCTGTTCAGCCTGGCCTTTGGTGTCGGCACTCAAAACCGTCAAGGCGCATGGCTGGAAGTGTTTTACGCTCAGCCATTGCTCAACCCGTCGGCCGAACTGGTCGCTGCCATCGCGCCGATTCTGGGCTACAGCGAAGGCAATCAGGCCATCGCCTTCACCACCGCCCAGGCATCGCAACTGGCTGAAGCCGTCAAAGGTGTCGACGCGACCCAGGCTGCCCTGCTGACCCGTCTGGCCGAGAGCCACAAGCCGCTGGTTGCCACCCTGCTGGCCGAAGACGCCCAGCTGTCGTCCACTCCTGAGGCTTACCTCAAGCTGCACCTGCTGTCCCATCGCCTGGTCAAGCCACACGGCCTGAACCTGGCCGGCATCTTCCCGTTGCTGCCGAACGTGGCCTGGACCAGCCAGGGCGCCATCGATCTGGCCGAGCTGGCCGAGCATCAGCTCGAAGCACGCCTGCGCGGCGAGCTGCTGGAAGTGTTCTCGGTGGACAAGTTCCCGAAAATGACAGACTACGTGGTTCCGGCCGGCGTGCGTATCGCCGATGCGGCACGTCTGCGCCTGGGCGCCTACGTGGGCGAAGGCACCACTGTGATGCACGAAGGTTTCATCAACTTCAACGCCGGCACCGAAGGCCCGGGCATGATCGAAGGCCGCGTATCCGCTGGCGTATTCGTCGGCAAGGGTTCGGACCTGGGTGGCGGTTGCTCGACCATGGGTACCCTGTCGGGCGGCGGCAACATCGTGATCAAGGTCGGCGAAGGTTGCCTGATCGGCGCCAACGCCGGTATCGGTATCCCACTGGGCGACCGCAACACCGTCGAGTCGGGCCTGTACGTCACCGCCGGCACCAAAGTGGCGCTGCTGGACGAGAAAAACCAGTTGGTCAAAGTCGTGAAGGCTCGTGAACTGGCCGGTCAGACCGATCTGCTGTTCCGCCGCAATTCGGAAACCGGTGCCGTGGAATGCAAAACCCACAAATCGGCCATCGAACTGAACGAAGCGCTGCACGCTCACAACTAAGCGTTACACGACCAACTGTGGGAGCGAGCCTGCTCGCGAAGCTTTTCGGCGACCTCAAGGACGCCTTAGCGAGCAGGTTCGCTCCCACAGTGTCAGGCGTAAAGGCCGAACACCATGATGATTGCCTCCCCCTGGCGCGCCGATTTTCCGGCCATCGCCGCTCTGCAACGGCAAGACCAGACCTATCTGGACAACGCCGCCACCACGCAAAAACCTCAAGCCCTGCTGGATGCCCTGGCGCATTACTACGCCAACGGCGCGGCCAATGTGCATCGGGCGCAACACCTGCCAGGCGCCCACGCCACCCAGGCGTTCGAGGACAGCCGTCGCAAAGCCGCGCAATGGCTCAATGCCGGTGACAGCGGGCAGATTATCTTCACCCATGGCGCGACATCTGCGCTGAACCTCCTCGCTTATGGCCTGGAACCTCTATTCCATCCGGGCGATGAAATTGTCATCAGCGCCCTGGAACATCACGCCAACCTGCTGCCGTGGCAGCAACTGGCCCACCGTCGCGAGCTGAAACTGGTGATCCTGCCATTGAATGCCGACGGCGTGATCGACCTTCAAGCCGCCACGGGATTGATCGGCCCACGCACGCGACTGCTGGCGGTCAGCCAGTTGTCCAACGTGATCGGCGCCTGGCAACCCCTGCCCGCACTGCTGGCGATGGCCAAGGCGCATAACGCCTTGACCGTGATCGACGGCGCCCAGGGCGTGGTCCACGGCCGGCATGACGTGCAGGCCCTGGGGTGCGACTTCTACGTGTTTTCCAGTCACAAACTCTATGGCCCCGATGGCCTGGGCGTGTTGTTCGGACGCAACGAAGCGCTGCAACAACTACGCCCCTGGCAGTTCGGCGGCGAGATGGTGCTGGACGCCAACTACCACGACGCGCGCTTCCGTCCCGCGCCTCTGGGATTAGAGGCCGGTACCCCGCCGATCGCCGGTGTCATCGGCCTGGGCGCGACCCTGGATTACCTCGCCGGGCTCGATCAGGACGCCGTGTCTGCCCACGAAGCAGCATTGCATGACTATCTGCTCAAGGGTCTCGAAGCGCGCAATGGCATCCGCCTGCTGGGCAAGCCGCAAGTGGCGCTGGCCAGTTTTACCATTGACGGTGTGCATAACTCGGATCTGGCGCATTTGCTGACCGAACAAGGGATCGCGGTGCGCGCCGGCCATCATTGCGCCATGCCGCTGCTCAAAAGCCTGCACCTGGCCGGAGCGATTCGGGTGTCGTTGGCGTTGTACAACGACTCCGAGGATCTGGAACGGTTCTTTGAAGCGCTGGATCAAGCGCTGGAGTTGCTGCGATGAGCTTGCCTGCCGAGGCCGTGACCGCTCTGGAAGCGTTTCAGAACGCACCTGGCTGGGAACAACGGGCGCGTCTGTTGATGCAATGGGGCGAACGTCTGCCCGCGTTGAGCGATGTGGACATGTGCGAGGCCAATCGGGTGCACGGCTGTGAAAGCCAGGTGTGGCTGGTGGGCGAGTTGCAGGATGGCCGCTGGCTGTTCAGGGCCAACAGCGATGCACGTTTGATTCGCGGCTTGGTGGCGCTGCTGCTGGCGCGGGTCAACGGGTTGTCGGCGGCCGAGTTGCAGCAGGTGGACTTGGCGGACTGGTTCAATCAGTTGGGGCTGGGCCGGCAGTTGTCCCAGTCGCGCAGCAATGGCTTGAATGCCGTTTTACAACGGATGCGTGAGTTGGCTCAATAAAAGGCTGCTTTGCAGCCATCGCGGGCTTGCCCGCGAAGAGGCCATCAGCCACACCCATCAAGCCTGAGGTTTGACCCGATCCGCCGGCCGCCGCACCCCCGCCACAATCTTGTCCACGGCTTTGGTCGCCGCGACCATGCCGAACGTCGCCGTCACCATCATCACCGCGCCAAAGCCTCCGGCGCAGTCGAGCTTCACGCCGTCGCCGACAAAACTCTTCTGCAGGCAAATGCTGCCGTCCGGTTTCGGGTAACGCAGTTGCTCGGTGGAGAACACGCACGGCACGCTGTAATGGCGAGTTACGGTGCGAGAGAAACCATAGTCGCGGCGCAAGGTGGAGCGTACTTTCGAGGCCAATGGGTCGTTGAAGGTCCGGTTCAGGTCGCAGACCTGGATCAGCGTCGGGTCGATCTGCCCGCCCGCACCGCCAGTGGTGATGATCTGGATCTTGCGGCGTTTGCACCAGGCGATCAACGCCGCTTTGGCGTTGACGCTGTCGATGCAGTCGATCACGCAGTCGATATTCGGGGTGATGTACTCGGCCATGGTTTCGCGGGTGACGAAATCCGGCACCGCGTGCACCGTGCAATCCGGGTTGATCCCGCGCAGGCGCTCGGCCATTACCTCGACCTTGGGCTTGCCGACGGTGCTGTCCAGCGCATGCAACTGACGGTTGGCGTTGCTGACGCAGACATCGTCGAGGTCGAACAGCGAAATCTCGCCCACACCGCAACGGGCCATGGCTTCCGCCGCCCAGGAGCCGACGCCACCCACGCCAACGATCGCCACATGGGCCGCGCGCAGGCGCTCGAGCCCTTCGATGCCATACAAACGGGCGATGCCAGCAAACCGCGGATCTTCTGTACTCATGACCATTACCTAAAAAACCGGCGCGCATTATAGGGCCGTCGGACGTCAAGCACATCATTGCGCTATGACCGGACATCGTCCATGAAACTGCATCGAACGAAGATTTGCCTTACACGCTCTAACGAAAGAACTTAAATCGACTTGGATTGCCCAATGTCCGGCATTTCCCTGTCCGATGTACGTTCAGTGAATTACCGGTGTAGGATGCGCGCCCTCTTGGCGGCAGCCGATCGTTCCCTCGTTCCACAGCCTTTGGAACCCGAAATAGCTATGTCATCGCGTAAATTTGGACTCAATCTGGTGGTGGTGCTCGCCATCGCTGCCTTGTTTACCGGCTTCTGGGCGCTGATCAATCGCCCGGTCACCACGCCCAACTGGCCTGAGCAAATCTCCGGCTTCTCGTATTCGCCCTTCCAGCAAGGTCAATTCCCACAGAAAGAACAGTATCCGACCGACGATCAGATGCGTCGCGACCTGGAGATCATGAGCAAGCTGACGGACAACATCCGTACTTACTCGGTCGACGGCACGCTGGAGAACATCCCCAAACTGGCGGAAGAATTCGGCCTGCGGGTGACACTGGGGATCTGGATCAGCCCGGACCAGGAACGTAACGAACGGGAAATCACCCGCGCCATCGAAATCGCCAATTCTTCGCGCAGCGTCGTCCGCGTCGTTGTCGGTAACGAAGCCATTTTCCGTAAGGAAATCACCGCTGCCGAACTGAGCGTGATCCTTGATCGCGTGCGCGCCGCGGTGAAGGTGCCGGTGACCACCTCCGAGCAATGGCACGTCTGGGAAGAACACCCGGAACTGGCCAAGCACGTCGACCTGATCGCCGCGCACGTTCTGCCTTACTGGGAATTCATCCCGATGGACAAGGCCGGGCAGTTCGTCCTCGACCGCGCCCGCGACCTGAAAAAGATGTTCCCAAAAAAACCGCTGCTGCTGTCTGAGGTCGGCTGGCCGAGCAATGGTCGCATGCGCGGTGGCGCCGATGCGTCGCCGGCGGACCAGGCGATTTACCTGCGAACCCTGGTCAACAAGCTCAACCGCCAGGGTTCCAACTACTTCGTGATCGAAGCCTTCGACCAGCCTTGGAAGGTCAGTGACGAAGGTTCGGTAGGCGCTTACTGGGGTGTGTTCAACGCCGCGCGCCAGCAGAAATTCAACTTCGAAGGCCCGGTGGTCGCCATTCCGCAGTGGCGCGTGCTGGCCATCGGCTCGGTAGTGCTGGCTCTGCTGTCGCTGACCCTGCTGATGATCGACGGCTCGGCCTTGCGCCAACGTGGCCGCACCTTCCTGACCTTTATCGCGTTCCTTTGCGGTTCGGTGCTGGTGTGGATCGGCTACGACTACAGCCAGCAATACAGCACCTGGTTCAGCCTGACGGTGGGCTTCCTGCTTGCCCTCGGCGCACTTGGGGTGTTCATCGTGTTGCTGACCGAGGCCCATGAACTGGCCGAAGCGGTGTGGATTCACAAGCGGCGCCGGGAATTCCTGCCAGTGGTCGGCGATTCGAACTATCGACCGAAAGTCTCGATTCACGTGCCCTGCTATAACGAGCCGCCGGAGATGGTCAAACAGACCCTCAACGCCCTGGCGAACCTCGACTATCCGGACTTCGAAGTCCTGATCATCGACAACAACACCAAGGACCCGGCGGTCTGGGAGCCGGTGCGTGATTATTGCGAAACCTTGGGCCCGCGCTTCAAGTTCTTCCACGTCGCGCCATTGGCCGGTTTCAAGGGCGGTGCACTGAATTACCTGATCCCGCACACCGCCAAGGATGCCGAGGTAATCGCGGTAATCGACTCCGACTACTGCGTGCACCCGAACTGGCTCAAGCACATGGTGCCGCACTTCGCCGATCCGAAAATCGCCGTGGTGCAGTCGCCGCAGGACTACCGCGACCAGAACGAAAGCACCTTCAAGAAGCTCTGCTACGCGGAATACAAAGGCTTCTTCCATATCGGCATGGTGACGCGCAACGACCGTGACGCGATCATCCAGCACGGCACCATGACCATGACCCGTCGCTCGGTGCTCGAAGAACTGGGCTGGGCCGACTGGTGCATCTGCGAAGACGCCGAGCTGGGCCTGCGGGTCTTCGAAAAAGGCCTGTCGGCGGCGTATTACCACGACAGCTACGGCAAAGGCTTGATGCCCGATACCTTCATCGACTTCAAGAAACAGCGGTTCCGCTGGGCCTATGGCGCGATCCAGATCATCAAGCGTCACACCCGCAGCCTGCTGCGCGGCAAGGACACCGAGCTGACCCGCGGCCAGCGCTATCACTTCCTCGCGGGCTGGTTGCCGTGGGTGGCGGACGGCATGAACATTTTCTTCACCGTCGGTGCGCTGTTGTGGTCGGCGGCGATGATCATCGTGCCGCAGCGGGTCGATCCGCCGCTGTTGATTTTCGCGATCCCGCCGTTGGCGCTGTTCGTGTTCAAGGTCGGCAAGATCATCTTCCTCTACCGTCGCGCGGTGGGCGTGAACCTGAAGGATGCGTTCTGCGCAGCCTTGGCGGGACTTGCCTTGTCGCACACCATCGCCAAAGCGGTGCTGTACGGCTTCTTCACCAGCAGCATTCCGTTCTTCCGCACGCCTAAGAATGCCGATAATCACGGCTTCTGGGTGGCGATTTCGGAAGCACGGGAAGAGCTGTTCATCATGCTGTTGCTGTGGGGCGCAGCGCTGGGGATCTTCTTGGTCAATGGCATGCCGAGCAACGACATGCGCTTCTGGGTGGCCATGTTGCTGGTGCAGTCGCTGCCGTACCTGGCTGCGCTGATCATGGCGTTCCTGTCCTCGCTGCCGAAACCGACCGTCGAAACCGAAACGGCGCCAGCGGTCTAAATCTTCACTGATGCACTAAACGGCGGCCAATGGTCGCCGTTTTGCTTTAAGATAACCGCCATTTTGCGCGCCTCGCCCCATTGGCCTGCCCCAATACCTGTGGGAGCGAGCCTGCTCGCGATGAGGCCGTCACATTCAACATTTATGGTGACTGTGATTACGCCTTCGCGAGCAGGCTCGCTCCCACATATACAGCTTCCGGAGTTTTCCATGACGGCCCACGCCGACCTTTCGCCGACCCTTCAACTCGCCATCGATCTGATCCGCCGTCCGTCCGTGACGCCCGTCGACGCCGATTGCCAGAAGCAGATGATGCAGCGCCTGGGCGATGCCGGTTTTATGCTTGAGCCAATGCGCATCGAAGATGTGGATAACTTCTGGGCCACCCACGGCAAACACGACGGTCCGGTGCTGTGCTTCGCCGGTCACACCGACGTGGTGCCGACCGGTCCGGTGACGGCCTGGCAGATCGATCCGTTCAACGCCGTCATCGACGAGCACGGCATGCTCTGCGGCCGCGGCGCGGCCGACATGAAAGGCAGCCTGGCGTCCATGACCGTGGCGGCCGAGCGTTTCGTCGCCGACTACCCGGACCACAAGGGCAAGGTTGCTTTCCTGATCACCAGCGACGAAGAAGGTCCGGCACACCACGGCACCAAGGCGGTGGTTGAACGCCTGGCCGCGCGCAAGGAGCGCCTGGACTGGTGCATCGTCGGCGAACCGTCGAGCACCACCCTGGTGGGTGATGTGGTCAAGAATGGCCGTCGCGGCTCCCTTGGCGCCAAGCTGACCGTGCGCGGCGTGCAGGGCCACGTGGCCTACCCGCACCTGGCGAAAAACCCGATTCACCTCGCTGCCCCGGCTTTGGCGGAACTTGCCGCCGAGCATTGGGACCACGGCAACGATTTCTTCCCGCCGACCAGTTTCCAGATCTCCAACGTCAACTCCGGCACCGGCGCGACCAACGTCATTCCGGGTGACCTGGTGGCGGTGTTCAACTTCCGCTTCTCCACCGAGTCCACTGTCGAAGGCCTGCAAAAGCGCGTCGCCGACATCCTCGACAAGCATGGCCTGGACTGGCACATCGACTGGGCGTTGTCCGGCCTGCCGTTCCTCACTGAACCGGGCGCGCTGCTCGATGCGGTGTCGTCGAGCATCAAGGACATCACCGGCCGCGAAACCAAGGCGTCCACCAGTGGTGGCACCTCCGACGGGCGCTTCATTGCAACCATGGGCACGCAAGTGGTCGAACTGGGGCCGGTCAACGCGACCATTCACCAGGTCAACGAACGCGTACTGGCGGCCGATCTTGATGTGCTGACCGAAATCTACTACCAGACCCTGATCAAGTTGCTCGCCTGATGCTCGCTTGCCCGATCTGCAGCGAACCGCTCAATGCGGTGGACAACGGTGTGGTCTGCCCTGCCGGGCATCGTTTCGACCGTGCGCGCCAGGGTTACCTGAACCTGTTGCCGGTACAGCACAAGAACAGCCGTGACCCTGGGGATAACCAGGCAATGGTCGAAGCCCGCCGCGACTTCCTCAACGCCGGGCATTACGCGCCGGTGGCCAGGCGGCTGGCGGAGCTGGCGGCAGGTGTAGCGCCGCAGCGCTGGGTCGACATCGGTTGTGGCGAGGGTTACTACACCGCGCAAATCGCCGAGGCCTTGCCGGACGCCGATGGCTACGCCCTGGACATTTCCCGGGAGGCGGTCAAGCGCGCCTGCAAGCGCAACCCGAAGCTGACCTGGTTGATCGCCAGCATGGCCCGCGTGCCGTTGGCCTCTGGCAGCTGCCAGTTCCTGGCCAGCGTTTTCAGTCCACTGGACTGGAACGAAGCCAAACGCCTGCTCAGCCCCGGCGGCGGCCTGATGAAAGTCGGACCGACCAGCGGCCACCTGATGGAACTGCGCGAGCGGCTGTACGACGAAGTCCGGGAATACACCGACGACAAGCACCTGGCCCTGGTGCCTGAAGGCATGGCGTTGCAGCACAGTGAAACCCTGGAATTCAAACTGACGCTTACCAGCGGTCAGGACCGGGCGAACCTGCTGGCCATGACGCCCCACGGCTGGCGTGCCAGTGCCGAGCGCCGGGCAGCGGTCATCGAACAGGCGGAGCCATTCGAGGTCACCGTCTCGATGCGCTACGATTATTTCGTTCTTCAATAGTTACTAATTTTGGTCTTGAGCAACGGTTCAAGACCGGCTAAATCCGCGAATGGATTTTTCAGACACGCAGTGAGGACATCCATGCGCCAGCCCGATATCGAGATTTACCTGAAAGACGCCGACGTCGACCACAAGGCCGTCTCCGCCTGGCTTGGCGAGGCATTGGGCCCGTGCACCGACTGGGTGCAGAAAGGCCAGACTTACAAGTGCAAGGCCGGTAACGTGCCGGTGACCTGGTTGCCCAAGGCCGTAGGAAAATGGAACAGCCTGTACCTGGAAAGTGACCAGACCCCGTGGGAAGACGACATCGCCTGCGCCCGCGCCGCGTTTGCCGCGCTGAACGTCGAAGTGCGCTGCGCGCCGGGCAGCTGGGTCGAGGAAGAAGGTGAGGAGACGGCTGATCGCTGGATTCGCATCAGCGCCGATGGTGAAGAAGAAATCACCTGGAAAACGGCATAAAAGCAGCTACGAGCTGCAAGCTACAAGCCTCAAGTTAAAAAGCCCTGTAGCTTGTAGCTTGTAGCTTGTAGCTTGTAGCTTGTAGCTTGTAGCTTGTAGCTTGTAGCTTGTAGCTTGTAGCTTGTAGCTGGCTTTAAAGCCCCACCACATCCTCAGCCTGCAACCCCTTCTGCCCTTCCACCACCGCATATTCGACCTGCTGGCCTTCGGTCAGTGAACGGTGGCCTTCACCGCGAATCGCGCGGTAGTGCACGAACACATCCACCCCGTCCGCGCGCTGAATGAAGCCGTAGCCCTTGGCGTCGTTGAACCACTTCACGTTGCCGGTTTCACGTGTTGCCATCTGTTCATACTCCCTTTTTATTATTGATCGGGCTTTTCGCAGGAAAGCCTCGGAACGTCAGCCTGCACATGCCGTCCCCTGAAGGGCAGCGGCGACAGAGCGCCGAGTATATGTCAGACGTTTAATCTCTCAATAGCACTTTGATTGCCGCTTTTTTGCCGATTTTCGGCGAATCCGGCACACTATCGACCGCCCGAGCAAACGCTCGGTTTTTTTCATTCACTCATGCAGATGCCGTATGACCCGTTCCCCGCTTCGCCGTCTTGTGTTTGGTACCCTGCGCCGACTGTTGTACCTCTGGGTTCGCTCGGAGACGATCAACCAGTCGTCGTTCACCCTCAACCTCGACCGCAGTCGTCCGGTGTTCTACGTCCTGCAAAACCCTTCGCTGACCGACCTCGCCGTGGTCGACACCGAATGCAGCAAGGCCGGCCTGCCACGCCCGGTGTTGCCGGTATCGGTGGGCAACCTGCTGGAACCGGCGGCGTTCTTCTACCTGACGCCAGACCCGGACTGGCTCGGTCGCCAGGACAAGCGTGGCGCACCGCCGACCCTGACCCGCCTGGTCAGTGCCCTGAGCCAGAACGCCGCCGAAGACGCGCAGATCATTCCGGTCAGCGTGTTCTGGGGCCAGTCGCCGGATAGCGAAAACAGTCCGTGGAAACTGCTGTTCGCCGACAGTTGGGCGGTCACCGGGCGACTGCGCCGCTTGCTGAGCGTCATCGTACTGGGGCGCAAGACCCGCGTGCAGTTCTCCGCGCCTATCCACCTGCGCGAGCTGATCGAGCACAACAAGGGCCACGAGCGCACCGTGCGCATGGCCCAACGTATCCTTCGGGTGCACTTCCGCAATCTGAAAGCCGCCGTGATCGGGCCGGACATTTCCCACCGCCGCAATCTGGTCAAGGGCCTGGTCAACCAGCCACTGGTCAAGCAGGCGATCCTCGACGAAGCCGAGCGCGAAAACATCTCCCCGGAGAAAGCCAAGGCCCAGGCACTGCGCTACGGCAACGAAATCGCCTCGGACTACACCTACACCGCGATCCGCTTCATGGAAGTGGTGCTGAGCTGGTTCTGGAACAAGATCTACGACGGTATCAAGGTCAACAACATCGAAGGCGTGCAGAAGGTCGCCCCGGGTTATGAAGTGATCTATGTGCCCTGCCACCGCAGCCACATCGACTACCTGCTGCTGTCCTATCTACTGTTCCGCAACGGCCTGACCCCGCCGCACATCGCCGCCGGGATCAACCTGAACATGCCCGGGATCGGCGGCCTGCTGCGCCGTGGCGGCGCGTTCTTCATGCGCCGCACCTTCAAGGGCAACCCGCTGTACACCTCGGTGTTCAACGAATACCTGCACACCCTGTTCACCAAGGGCTTCCCGGTGGAGTACTTCGTCGAAGGCGGCCGCTCGCGCACCGGGCGCATGCTGCAACCGAAAACCGGGATGCTGGCGATCACCCTGCGCAGTTTCCTGCGTTCCTCGCGCATGCCGATCGTGTTCGTGCCGGTGTACATCGGCTATGAGCGCGTGCTGGAAGGTCGCACTTATCTGGGTGAATTGCGTGGGGCAAGCAAGAAGAAGGAATCGATCTTCGACATCTTCAAAGTCATCGGCGCACTCAAGCAGCGTTTCGGCCAGGTGGCGGTGAACTTCGGCGAACCGATCAAACTGGCGGAATTCCTCGACAGCGAACAGCCGGACTGGCGTAAACAGGAACTCGGTCCGCAGTTCAAACCGGCCTGGCTCAACGAAACCACCAACCGTCTGGGCGAGAAAGTCGCGCAACATCTGAACGAAGCAGCGGCGATCAACCCGGTCAACCTCGTAGCGCTGGCGCTATTGTCCACCAGCCGCCTGGCGCTGGACGATCGCGCCATGGCGCGGGTACTCGACCTCTATCTGGCGCTGTTGCGCAAGGTCCCGTACTCGCCGCACACCACGCTGCCGGAGGGCGACGGCCGGGCGCTGATCGAACACGTGAAGGATATGGATCTGCTGTCCGAGCAGAGCGATGCCCTGGGCAAGATTCTCTATCTGGACGAGCAGAACGCCGTCCTGATGACCTACTACCGTAACAACGTGCTGCACATCTTCGCGCTGCCGGCGCTACTGGCGAGTTTCTTCCAGAGTGCATCGCGCATGAGTCGCGAACAGATCCTGCGCTACACCCGCGCGCTGTACCCGTACCTGCAAGCGGAGCTGTTCATTCGCTGGTCGCTGGACGAACTGGACGGGGTGATCGATCAATGGCTGGAGGCGTTCGTCGAACAAGGCCTGCTGCGCTTCGAGAACGACGTTTACCTGCGTCCGGCACCGAGCTCGCGGCATTTCGTGCTGCTGACGCTGCTGTCGAAAAGCATCGCCCAGACCTTGCAGCGCTTCTACATGACCGTTTCCCTGCTGCTCAACAGCGGCCAGAACAGCATCAGCGCCGAAGAACTGGAGGACCTGTGCACGGTCATGGCCCAGCGCCTGTCGATCCTGCATGGCCTCAACGCCCCGGAGTTCTTCGATAAGAGCCTGTTCCGCCACTTCATCCAGACTATGCTCGATCTCGAGGTACTCAAGCGCGACGAGGCCGGCAAGCTGGGCTACCACGAGCTGCTCGGCGAACTGGCCGAGGGCGCGGCGAAACGGGTGTTGCCGGCGGAGATTCGCCTATCGATCCGCCAGGTGGCGTTGCATCGCAGTGAAGATGCAGCCGACCAACCCGCCACACATCCCGCGAACTGATGTAAACATGTGGGAGCGAGCCTGCTCGCTCCCACATGAGAAGGAGATCCACGATGAAAAAACTCTCTCTATTGGCCATGACCGCACTGCTGGGAGCCTGCCAGTCGATGCAGCCTTCAGCCAAGGCCAGCCTCGATGGCGAAGTCTTCTACCTGCAACGCATCGCACTGCCACCGACGGCGGTCCTCAGCGTCAGCCTGCAAGACATCACACTCGCTGATGCCCCGGCCAAGGTCATCGACGAACAGCGCGGCCCGGTCAAAGGCCAGGTACCGCTGCCGTTCCACCTGAGCTACGACCCTCAGAAGATAGAGCCCAATCACCGTTATTCGATCAACGCGCGCATTGAAGTCGATGGCAAATTGCTGTTCATCACCACCGAGAATCACGCCGTGCGCCTGGACGGCTCCGACCCACAGCCTGTGAAGGTCCGCGTCGACGCGGCCCGCTAAGTCTTTTTTGAAAAAGGAAGTTGCCATGCTCCGCCCTACCCTCCGCTTTGCCGGCCTGTGCGCAGGTTTGATGATCTGCGCCAGCGCGATGGCGTTGTCGCTCAGCGACCTGTCGCAAAAAGACGCTACCGGCGGGCTCAAGGACGCCCTGACCCAAGGCGCGCAACTGGCCGTGAAACAGCTTGGCACACCAGGCGGTTTCAGCAACAACCCGGACGTGAAAATCGAACTGCCTGGCAAGCTGGGAAAAGTCGCCAGCAAGATGAAACAGTTCGGCATGGGTGATCAGGTCGATCAACTGGAAACCAGCATGAACAAAGCGGCGGAAACCGCTGTCGTCCAGGCCCAGCCAATCCTCGTCGATGCCGTGAAAAAAATGACGGTAGATGATGCCAAGGGCATCCTCAGCGGCGGCAACGACTCGGCCACCCAATACTTGAACAAAACCAGCCGCGAACAGATCCGCGCCAAGTTCCTGCCGATCGTCAAGCAGGCCACCGACCAGGTCGGCCTGGCCAAGCAATACAACGCCTTCGCCGGCCAGGCCGCGACCATGGGCGTGATCGACACCAAGAACGCCAACATCGAAAGCTACGTGACCGAACAGGCATTGGACGGCTTGTTCGAAATGATCGGCAAACAGGAAGAAGCCATTCGCAAGGACCCGGCAGCGGCGGCGACCAGTTTGGCGAAGAAGGTCTTCGGCACGCTCTAAGCATCAACAAAAAACCTGTGGGAGCGGGCTTGCTCGCTCCCACAATGGTTCAGGCCGCCGATCCGGGTCGTAGAAAAAACACCCACTCGCGCCCCAGCTTGCGCTTCTCGAACAGCTCCAGATCCACCAACCCATTCAACGTGGACGACGCCGTGTTGTAGGAGCATCCCAGGTTCTCCTTCACATTGACCGCCGTAAACTCTTTGGCCATCCCACTCTTGGCCGCCTGATAAATCACCCGTTGTTTCTCGGTCAGTCGGTCGAAAAAACCAGACTCTGACAACCATCGTTCAAAGCACTCGGCATTAACCAGACTGTTCCTATACGCCTCGGTGAAGCTACTGACAGCACGCAGTACCACCGAACACTGGAAATCGATGAAGTACGTCAGGTCCAGGTCGTCCGCTTCGGTATTGAGATAAGAGCGCCCGTACTTCACCGGCGCATTACGCAGTAAAACGCTGATGGCGATGTAGCGAAACGCCGAGAAATCATTCTTGAACATGAACCAGTAGAACAACGCCCGAGCGACGCGACCGTTACCATCGCGAAAAGGGTGCTCGTAACCCAACGCAAAATGCAGCGCAATGCCCTTGATCAGCGGATGCAGATAGTCCGTCCGATGAGGATCGTTGTGGGATTGATTGATCCATGTCGACAGCACCTGCAAACGCCCGGCGAGCCCGGCAACAGGAGGCGGCACATGAACCGTATTGCCCTGTCCGTCCTGCACCACCACGTCATCGTTGACCCGCAAATCCCCCGGCGAATATTGCGCGTCATCGATACCTGATACGCCAACACGATGCAGTGCCGTGACCAGCTCGACACTCAGCGGTTCATAACGTTTTTCCCAAGCGAAGTTCATCATCTTGTAATTGCCGATCACCATTCGCTCATCCGGCGTACGCGGCAGGCGATGTCGCTTGAGCATGTCCTTGGCCACCCGGGTGGTAGTCGCCGCGCCCTCGAGCTGACTGCTGCTGATGGCTTCGTCTTCGATCAAATCATTAAGCAGATAACTGAAATGCGCGCGCTCGCCTATCTGGCTGGTCATGTATTCCAGCGCGGCGGTGGTGGCTTGCCGGTCCACGGCGGAAATCGCTTTTTGTGCCACGGGCGTCAGTATGAAGTTTCCCCACCGCATCGGCTCACCCAATGGCAACAGGCTGGAGTACTGCGCTGTTCGGGCCTTCTTGACCAAGGCCCAGCACAGATTCGAATCCAGCCCCGGCGCCCAGCGATAGCGCAAATCATCGAACGGCTGATAGCGCCCCTGGTCGTCCAGAGGCTTGAGTAGAGCGAGGTAGTCCGAGAGGCGTTCCTTGTGCGGCGATTTTATCAGTAGATCAAAAACCGGGGCTGATCTACCCCTGAACATGGGTGGTTTTTTCATTGGCACTGTCTCAAAAACTCGTGAAACCGAGTTTTGAGTACAACATCCGGACATCCGAGTCTCAATATCGGACGGTTCTGAGATAGTTGTAGGAGTAAAGCTTGCTCTAGATGGCCATGACTCGGTTTGATTGAGCGGTAAACATCCTCAGCCGCCAAGCCGTCTTCGCAAGCAGGCTCGCTCCCACCGTAGGACCGTGCACAACCAGGAGTTATCAGTCGGCTGTCAGGCCGCCTTTGCGGGCAAGCCTTGCACCTACAAAAGCAAGAGCAAATCGCTAACACCCGCTCCGCTCTTAACCACTCATCAGGCCGAGTGTCAGCTCGCCTGCAGCTTTTGATCTTGATCCACCCGCCCCATCGGAAGGCTGAGCAGAGGTGTTCATCCGGGGATTGGCGCGCAGTGCCGTTCGACGCAGTCGAACCCATTGCATGTAGGTTCAGCGAAGCCAACCGGAGGGCAATGCCCCCGGATGAATGCCGGAGCGAAGGAACCCCGAGCCCCAGCGAGGGGCCGGACGCTCGGGGCGAGCGTTTTTTTGGTTACTTTTTTTAGGCGCTTGTAAAAAAAGTGACTCGCCGTAAGGGCGAAACCATAAGTGGCCGTTACCGCAGAAACGGATATGTACTCGATCAATCAGGAGCTTGGTCGGCCCGAAGGCCGCCAAGTCCAGCCACTCAAGCCGATTCTTTCTTGACCCTGAACCAAGCCGCATACAACGCCGGCAAAAACAACAGCGTCAACGCCGTCGCCACAATCAAACCACCCATGATCGCCACCGCCATCGGCCCGAAAAACACACTGCGCGACAACGGAATCATCGCCAGAACCGCGGCCAGTGCCGTCAGCACAATCGGCCTGAACCGCCGCACCGTGGCCTCGATGATCGCCTGCCAAGGCTTGAGCCCGGCAGCGATGTCCTGCTCGATCTGATCCACCAGAATCACCGAGTTACGCATGATCATCCCCGACAAGGCGATGGTCCCGAGCATGGCGACAAAACCGAACGGCTGACGGAACACCATCAGGAACAACGTCACCCCGATCAACCCCAACGGCGCCGTCAGAAACACCATCACCGTGCGTGAGAAACTTCTCAGTTGCAGCATCAGCAATGTCAGCACCACCACGATGAACAGCGGCAC
Organism: Pseudomonas sp. G(2018); assembly: GCF_005502415.1. Classification (NCBI taxonomy): domain Bacteria; kingdom Pseudomonadati; phylum Pseudomonadota; class Gammaproteobacteria; order Pseudomonadales; family Pseudomonadaceae; genus Pseudomonas; species Pseudomonas sp. G(2018). The sequence goes on from NZ_SCOO01000005.1 coordinate 43,530, forward strand.
ACCGGCCTTTACCGAGTTCTGTCCACGTGCAGAATCTTCCACGGTGCCGCCGACATCCAGCAAATAGCCGCCTGGCAATTCGGCGCGGACCGGATCGAGGGTCGGCATGATTTGCTGCACCAGCGTCGCCGGTTGTTCCTTACCATAGATGTCGGCGCGCACGGTCACGTTGGGCAGGCGGTTACGGTGCCAGATCACACCTTCTTCAAAGCCGTATTCCAGGGTCGCGATCTGCGACAGGGCGACGCTGCGACCGTTGTCGGTCGGTACCGCCAGACTCGGCAGCAACGACAGCTCGGTGCGTTCATGCAAGGTGCCGCGCAACAGGATCTCGATCAATTCGTTGTCTTCGCGATACTGACTGACGCTGGAACCGGTGAGCGAGCTCTGCAAGAACCTCGACAGGTTCGCCGTACTCACACCCAGTGCCCGCGCGCGGTCCTGATCGACGTTCAGGTAAACGACCTTGCTCGGTTCTTCCCAGTCCAGGTGGACGTTGGCCACGTGCGGGTTCTCTCGAACCTTGGCCGCGACTTTGCGCGCCAGCGCGCGGACTTCCTCGATATGCTCACCGGTCACCCGGAACTGCACTGGATAACCAACCGGCGGACCGTTTTCCAGGCGCGTGACCCGCGAGCGCAGAGCCGGGAATTGTTCGTTGAGCGTGGTAATCAACCAGGTGCGCAGGGTTTCGCGCTCCTCGATGGTCTTCGCCAGCACCACGAATTGGGCGAAGCTCGCTGCCGGCAGTTGCTGATCCAACGGCAGGTAAAAACGCGGCGAACCGGTACCGACATAAGCCACATAGTTGTCGATCCCGGCCTTGTCCTTGAGCAACGCTTCGAGGCGCTTGACCTCCTCGGCGGTGTTGCTCAGAGAAGCGCCTTCGGCCAGCTTCAGATCGACCATCAACTCCAGTCGGCCCGACGCCGGGAAAAATTGCTGCGGCACAAAACGGAACAGGACCACAGAGGCGACGAACAAAATCACCGTCGCCGCGATCACGGTTTTGCGTCGACGCACGCACCACTCCACCAGTCGCCGGACCCGTTCATAAAACGGAGTGCCATAAGGGTCTGGCTGATCAGGACCGTGTTTGGCCGCGTGAATTTTCGCCAGATCCGGCAGGAGTTTTTCCCCGAGATACGGCACGAACACCACCGCCGCCACCCACGACGCCACCAGTGCGATGGTCACTACCTGAAAGATCGAGCGAGTGTATTCGCCAGTACCGGATTGCGCGGTGGCGATCGGCAGGAACCCGGCCGCGGTGATCAGCGTACCGGTGAGCATCGGGAACGCGGTGCTGGTCCAGGCATAGCTCGCCGCCTTGACCCGGTCGAAGCCCTGTTCCATTTTGATCGCCATCATTTCCACGGCGATGATCGCGTCGTCCACCAGCAAGCCCAGCGCCAGCACCAGCGCGCCGAGGGAAATTTTGTGCAGGCCTATCCCTAAGTAATACATGCAGGCGAAGGTCATCGCCAACACCAGCGGAATCGCCAGGGCGACCACCATGCCGGTGCGCACGCCAAGGGAGAAAAAGCTCACCAGCAGCACAATCGCCAGGGCCTCCACCAATACCCGGACGAACTCGCCGACACCGGTCTTCACCGCCGCTGGTTGATCGGAAACCTTACGCAGCTGCATGCCGGCCGGGAGGTTTTTCTGGATGCGGGCGAATTCGATTTCCAGGGCTTTGCCCAAGACGAGAATGTCGCCGCCGTCCTTCATGGCCACGGCCAGTCCGATAGCGTCCTCAGCCATGAAGCGCATGCGCGGCGCCGGTGGATCGTTGAAACCACGACGCACGTCGGCGACATCGGAGATACGGAAGGTGCGATCCCCGACTCGAATCGGAAAGTTCTTTATCTCGTCGACGGTCTGAAAATTCCCCGAGACCCGCAGCTGCAATCGCTCGCTGCTGGTTTCGAAGAAGCCGGCGGTGGACACCGCATTCTGTTCTTCAAGCGCCTGCTGCACCGCGGCCAGCGGCAAACCCAGGGTCGCCAGTTTGACGTTGGACAGCTCGATCCAGACTTTCTCGTCCTGCAAGCCGAGCAGGTCGACCTTGCCCACGTCCTTGACCCGTTGCAGCTGGATCTGGATGCGGTCGGCGTAATCCTTGAGCACGGCGTAGTCGAACCCGTCGCCGGTCAAGGCGTAGATATTGCCGAAGGTGGTGCCGAATTCATCGTTGAAGAACGGCCCCTGAATACCCGGCGGCAGGGTGTGACGGATGTCGCTAACCTTCTTGCGCACCTGATACCAGAGTTCCGGGATGTCCACCGAGTGCATGGAATCTCGAGCAATGAACGTCACTTGGGATTCACCCGGGCGCGAGAACGACACGATGCGTTCGTACTCGCCGGTTTCCATCAGCTTCTTTTCAATGCGCTCGGTGACCTGGCGCGAAACTTCCTGCGCCGTGGCGCCTGGCCAGTTGGTGCGGATCACCATAGCCTTGAAGGTAAACGGCGGGTCTTCGCTTTGGCCGAGCTTGGTGTAGGACAGTGCGCCAACGATTGCCAGCAACAGCATCAGGAACAGTACGATCTGGCGGTTACGCAACGCCCATTCGGAAAGATTGAAGCCCATCGGGGATTACTCCTTGTCCGCCAGATTGACCACGCGGTTGGAGCGATCCACCGGGCGCACCTGCTGCCCGTCGAGAAGCACATGGACACCAGCGGCCACCACCCAGTCGCTGGCGTTGAGGCCTTCAAGCACCGGAACGGTTTTCTCGCCAAAAGCGCCGACCCGCACCGGGGTCTTCTTCAGGGTGTTGTTGGCGCTGACGACCCAGACGTAGGTCACGCCGTTTTCCGCGGTCAGTGCCGAGAGCGGTACCGACAGCGCAATCACCTCGGCGGTCTGTACGAACACCCGGGCACTCTGGCCTAGCTCGGCGGGGACTTTGTCACTGGTAAACGCGATGCGGGCGGCGAAGGTGCGGGACTTCGGATCGGCAGAGGGAGACAGTTCGCGAATTTTCCCGGCGAAGCGCTGATCCGGCTGCGTCCACAACTCCACCGACACTGGCTGGCCGACCTTGAAGCGACCGAAGTTCTGCTCCGGCAGGCTGATCAACACTTCGCGCTCGCCATCAGTTGCCAGGGTGAACACCGTTTGCCCGGCAGCCACCACCTGCCCGACTTCCACCGCACGCTTGGCTACGACGCCGTCCTGCGGTGCACGCAATACGGCGTAACTGGCCTGGTTACTGGACACATTGAATTCGGCTTTGATCTGCTTGAGACGGGCTTCGCCGGAACGGTAAAGATTTTCATGATTGTCGTACTGCGAGCGGCTGACCAACTGACGCTCCATCAGCGTTTTGTAACGGTCACGCTCGGCGCGCACCATATTCAGATTGGCTTCGGCGGCCGCGACCTGGGCGCGGGTGGCTTCCAGTTGCAGGCGTACATCTTGCGGATCGAGCTCAGCCAAGGGCTGGTCGGCCTTGACCCGCTGCCCTTCCTCGACCAGTCGTCGGCTGACTTTGCCGCCGATGCGAAACGCCAGGTCTGGCTCATAGCGGGCGCGGACTTCGCCGGGATAGCTTTCCGTCGCCTGGGCCGAGGGCTCTGGCTGAACCACCATGGCCGGGCGAACGCTGGTTTGGGGCGCCTCTTCGTGACCACACGCCGTCAATAAAAACGCCAGGGTGACTGGCAACGCGAGGGGCAAGGCATAGCGGAACATGGTGAAGGACCTTTCGCTAATGGTGCTTGGAATAATTATACTGACCAGTATGTTATTAATAGCAAACTCACCAGTCCAGTAATAAAAGCGCATATGCCGAACAATCTTTCAGCACCCAGCGGACCCGGCCGCCCCAAGGATCTGGCCAAGCGCCAGGCGATCCTCGACGCGGCGAAGACGCTGTTTTTGACCAAGGGATATGCCAACACCAGCATGGATGCTGTCGCTACGCAGGCCAATGTGTCGAAACTCACGGTCTACAGCCATTTCAACGACAAGGAGACGCTGTTCTCCGCCGCCGTGGTGGCCAAGTGCGAAGAGCAACTGCCGACGCTGTTTTTCGAGTTGCCGGACGGCGTGGCGGTGGAAACCGTGCTGCTGAACATCGCACGCGGTTTTCACCTGCTGATCAACAGTGACGAGTCGGTGAACCTGCACCGCTTGATCATGACCCTGGGCAGCCAGGACCCGAAACTCTCGCTGATCTTCTTCGAAGCCGGCCCGGAGCGCATGCTGCACGGTATGGAGCGGTTGCTGAGCAAGGTCGATCAGAGTGGCGTGCTACGTATCGACAAACCGCGCAATGCGGCGGAACACTTCTTCTGCCTGCTCAAGGGGGCGGCGAATTTCCGATTGTTGTATGGCTGTGGCGAGCCATTGACGGGGGAAGCGGCGGAGAGCCATGTGCGGGAGGTTGTGGGGTTGTTTATGCGGGCTTACAGGCCGGATTAAACCTGACAGTTTTGTAGTGTCATCGCCGACGCCATCGCGGGCAAGCCGCGCTCCCACAGGGCTTGTATTGGGTTCGACATTTGTGAACAGCTCGGAACCTGTGGGAGCGGGCTTGCCCGCGATGAAGGCAACGCGGTCTCAGGGCTTGAGCGCTTTCTTCGGATAAATGTCATACCGACTGGACTTGCCATCCAGCGCATGACTCGGCTTGGGTCCTTCAATGCACGGCGCCTTGCGCGGGCGTTTGACCACGACCCGGTGCGTGGCCAAGGCCAGTGCAGCTTCAAGCAATGCCGGCGCATCCGGGTCATCGCCCACCAGCGGCCGGAACAGGCGCATTTCCTTTTTCACCAGCGCGGTTTTCTCACGGTGCGGGAACATCGGGTCGAGGTAGATCACCTGCGGCGGCTCACCCTCCCAGTTGCGCATCACCTCGATCGAATTGCCCTTGAGCAAGCGCATGCGCGCCACAATCGGCGCCACCTCGAAATCTTCCGCGCCACGGGCCAAACCATCTTCGAGCAACGCCCCGATCAACGGCTGACGCTCGATCAAGCTCATCTCGCAGCCCAGGCTGGCCAGCACGAACGCGTCCTTGCCCAGCCCCGCCGTGGCATCCAACACCCGCGGACGCACGCCCTGAGCGACGCCCACAGCCTTGGCGATCATCTGCCCGCTACCACCGCCGTACAACCGGCGATGGGCCGCGCCACCCTCGACGAAGTCCACACGCACCGGCCCCGGTGCATCCGGGCCGAGCTGTTGCAGCTGCAAGCCCTGGTCGCCCACCTGCAGCGCGAACTCACCGTCATCCACCTGCAGCGGCAGGCCCAGGCGCTCGGCCCAGTGCTCGGCCTGTGGCTGAAAGGTCGCGGCCAAGGCTTCGACATGGATGCGGCACGCCGCCGGTTGCTCAATCATGGGAAAACACGCTCAAAAAATTAATGATCGGCAAAAACTGCCGATAACAAAACTATCGAGCATTTTGCCAGAGCTGAGCGTCGACCGAGAGAAATGTCAGACATTCAACCCACATTCACAGGTTTTATCTCGCCCTACGGCGACTACAACCTGCGGAACACCCAGGCACTGAGCGGCGTCAGCCACATCTGGCAGGATTTCTTTGCCCGGGCGCTGGCCGAACAGTCGGGTGAAGTGCTGCCGCAATCGCTGAATTTTCCAGCGGTGGATCTCGAAAGTCCGGTCGAACCCACTGTCGGCAGCGATCTGCTGGCACACATCATTTCCCAGCGCGAATGCGACGTGAAAGACACTGAAATTCATCCGCCCGAGCCGCTGTTCCTGCCGATTGCCGAATTTGAAATGGACTTGGCCGACAAGCCGTTCCCACCGTTCCCGCCGGAAGAAATCGTCGCCCAGCAGAAACAGCAGGACTTCGAAAGCGGCTGGGTGCGTCCGATTGTACTGACCGCTGGCCAGCCTTTGCCGGAAGCTGGCCCGGCACCGCAACCGCGTCCGCTGCACTTGCCGATCGCCGAGTTCGAACTCGACCTGCTGGACAAGCCCTTCCCGCCGTTCTCGCCTGAAGAATTGGTGGAACAACAGAAACAACTCGATTTCGATAACGGCTGGGCACGCCCGATCATCCTGCAGAACCTGCGCCTGGCGGCCTGATCCTCAGCGACAACGCCACCACGGTCCGACGTCCAGATGAAAGTGATTGCGATGGGCGGCGTTGTAATCCGGGCTCAACACCACGCTGAACAAACCGCAGGTGCCATCGCGGACCCGCCTTAGAAACTGCGCGTCCTGATTTTCCTTGGGCCAATCCTTGAGTACGCTGATGGCTCGACCGTCGGCCAGACGAAAACCGGCGATGTCCAGCGCATTGGCCGACGCATGCTGGCTGAGCCGGCCATTCTCACGACCATAGACATTGCGACAGGCAAAGCGCCTTCACATCCAGCGGCGCCCAGGGATTCCACTGCGGCGGCGGCGACAGCCAACCCCGCCAGACGCTTCCACCCGCCGCAGCGATGATCGACAACATCAGCAACAGCCACCACCGCAACCGCAACCGCAACCGCATTGTCAGCCTTTGAACAATTGATTGGCCTGCGCATAGGGCATGGACCGCGACGTGAACCCGAACGTGCCCGATTTCTGGACCTCTTCGGCAGCGCGGTAGAACTCGCCCAGCGCCGCCAATACCAGCGCCGAGCCGACACTGATGCGCTTAACGCCCATTTCGCCAAGCTCCTGCACCGTCAGCTTCAAGCCGCCGGACATCAGCACATTGACCGGTTTCGGCGCCACGGCGCGGACCACGGTCAGTACCTCTTCAGCGCTGCGCAAACCCGGTGCATACAACACATCCGCACCGGCTTCAGCAAAGGCCTGCAAGCGGCGGATCGTGTCATCGAGATCCGGATTGCCATGCAGAAAATTCTCGGCCCGGGCCGTCAGTGTGAAAGGGAAAGGCAAGCTGCGGGTGGCAGCGACGGCGGCCTCGATGCGCGCCACGGCATGCTCGAAGCAATAGATCGGGGTGTCCTCACGGCCAGTGAAATCCTCGATGGAGCCGCCGACGGCACCCGCTTCGGCGGCCAGCAGAATGCTTTTGGCGCACTCGGCAGGATCATCGGCAAACCCGTTTTCCAGATCGACCGCGACCGGCAGGTCGCTGGCGGCGACAATCGCCCGGACGTTGGCCAAGGTGTCGTCCAGGGTCAACCCGCCATCGGGGCGGCCCTGGGAAAAAGCGTAACCGGCGCTGGTGGTCGCCAACGCCTCGAAACCCAGGCTGGCGAGCATTTTTGCCGAGCCGGCATCCCAGGGGTTGGGGATCACAAAAACACCATCACGTTCGTGCAACGCTTTGAACGCATGGGCTCGAAGGGTTTGCGCATCCATTGGCAGGCTCCTGAAAAAGACGAACGAATCCGCCTTCAGAGCAGGCCAAGTTGCTCGGCGGCGGGTTCTCTGTATAGCTCAGGCAGCCCCGGCAAGCCAGGCAAACGCAGCATCAACCGGGCGTGGAAACGTTGCGCCAGCTTCGCCGCCAGCACGTTGTCGGCGGTGTGCAGGAAGATATAGGGCGTTCGCCCCTCTTCAATCCACAGGGCGATTTTCTCCACCCACGGCAGCAGAAACGGATCGTTGGCTTCCAGCTGTGGGTGGCCGATGAAGCGCACTTGCGGGAACTGGGTAAACGCCGCCGGGCGTGGTGGGACCCTGGGCTTTTTCGATTGGGCGTGCAGTACCGAAGGATCGGTCGAGGTGCAGCTGAACAATGCGCGCGGATCGAGGCAAATACGCTCGACGCCGCGATCCAGCAGCAGGCGATTGAGCATCCGCTCGCTGTCGCCCTTGGCGAAGAAATCGTCATGCCGCACTTCCACCGCCAAGGGTCGCTGCAAGGCATCGATAAAACCGGCCAGTTCGGGCAAGCGTTGCGGGGTAAAACTTTTCGACAGCTGCAACCACAGCGGCGAGACCCGTTCACCCAACGGCCTGAGTAACTGGGTGAAGGTTTCGGCAGCCGTCAGCTGTTCACGCAGGTCACCGCCGTGGCTGATGTCGCCGGGAAATTTGGCGGTGAAGCGAAAGTACTCGGGCATGGTGTCGGCCCAGCGCTGCACGGTGCTGGCAGCCGGGCTCGCGTAGAAGGTTGTGTTGCCTTCCACGGCGTTGAATACTTGTGAATAGAGATCGAGAAACTCGGCGGGTTTGGCGTCTGGCGGATACAGGTAGTCGCGCCAGGCGTTTTCACTCCAGGACGGACAGCCGAGGTAGTAAGGCAGCATCAGATGTACAGGTCGAGACCCATGACTTCCGCATCCCAGTCAACGAAACCGGCGGTGCTGAGATAGCTGGCCAAGGCCATCGCCACGCTTTTGCTCATGGCTCGGTGGTAAAGCATGTCTTGCTGACGGGCGGGCAGATTGCTCAGGCGTTGCGCGGACGCTTTGGCGCGGGCGGCCAGTTGTTCTTCCGAGGGAAATTCCAGCTCGCCTTCAATATCGACGGACTCATCTTCCACCACGTGGCCTTTGCGCGGCTTGCGTTTGATGGGGTAGGACTGAGAGGAAATGCCGTCTATACGCATAATTGCATGCTCGGTATCAGTGATGGCAGTTTAGTGGCGCACAACCCACTTCGCAAACCGCCGAGTGATAACTAGAACACATAAAAGACAAAAGGTTTAAAACCCGAGGTTGGAAAACGACGATTGGTGTTTGCCTTTAAATAGCTATCGCGGGCAAGCCCGCTCCCACAGGATCACCGATAACCCTGTGGGAGCGGGCTTGCCCGCGATTGAACCAACTCAATTCTGAAAAACTAACGTGCTTTGGGCGTCGCCACTTTATCGCGCAGATAAACCGGCTGCGCCTCATCGGCGACGATCGCCTCACCGCGCTCCCAGGCAAACCGCGCCAGGGTCAGCAGGTCTTCGGCGTGGGGCAGCATGCCCGCGTCTTGACCGCTCAAGCTGACGGCGATGCGTTCGCCATAGCCCCAACCGGTGCCCGCGCCGAACCATTCGCCGCTGGCGTCGGCTGGTAATGCGGCCACTTCCGGCGGCAGCACCGCTTCGTGGCCGACCAGCCGCATCTCCCCCGCGGTCTCGCGGTAACACCCCCAATACACCTCGTCCATGCGCGCATCAATGGCGGCCGCCACCTGGCTGGCACCGTGTTCGCGATAAGCGCGCTGGGCCAAAACAGCGAGGTTCGACACCGGCAACACCGGACGATCCAGGGCAAACGCCAATCCCTGCACTACGCCGATGGCGATGCGCACACCAGTGAATGCACCCGGCCCGCGACCGAACGCAATGGCGTCGACTGCTTGCAGCGTGGTCCCGGCGTCGGCCAGCAATTGCTGGATCATCGGCAGCAACTTCTGCGCATGCAGGCGCGGGATCACCTCGTAATGGCTCGTCACTTTGCCGTCATGCAGCAAGGCAACGGAGCAAGCTTCAGTCGCGGTGTCCAGGGCCAGCAAGGTACTCATCGATGTTTCCGTAAGATGGGTGGGAAAAAGAGGGATCAGAAAAAAGTGCGTCAGTATAAACAACTACGGCCCGCAAGCGGGCCGTGGATGGTGCAGCGAATCAGGTTTTTCAGCTCAGGGCTGCAAGCACCTTGGCGGTGATCGCTTCAACCGAACCGACACCTTCGATGTGGCTGTACTTCGGTTTGCCGTTGGCAGCCGACAACTTCTGGTAGAAATCCACCAGCGGCTTGGTCTGCGAGTGGTAGACCGACAGGCGATGACGCACGGTTTCTTCGGTGTCGTCCTTGCGCTGCACCAGTTCTTCACCGGTGATGTCGTCTTTGCCAGCGATTTTCGGCGGGTTGTAGACGATGTGGTACACGCGGCCGCTGGCCTCGTGGACACGGCGACCGGCGATGCGTTGCACGATTTCTTCGTCTTCCACAGCGATCTCGACCACTGCATCCAGCTCCACGCCGGCCGTCACCAGGGCTTCAGCCTGAGGAATGGTGCGCGGGAAACCGTCGAACAGAAAACCGTTGGCGCAGTCGGACTGGGCGATGCGGTCCTTGACCAGGGCGATGATCAGGTCATCGGAGACCAGGCCGCCGGCATCCATGATGCTCTTGGCCTTGATGCCCAGCTCGGTGCCGGCCTTGACCGCCGCACGCAGCATGTCGCCAGTGGAGATTTGCGGAATGCCGAATTTTTCAGTGATGAACTTAGCCTGAGTACCTTTACCGGCCCCGGGAGCTCCCAGCAGAATGACGCGCATCGATGTGCTCCTCAATTTTTATATGGATAACGTCGGATTCGCCTCGTGGGGCCAATCTCAAAAAATAGGGTCGTGGCCGCCCAAACGGCCAAAGGCTGATCAAGATACACAGCAGGCTGCGCCCACACAAGCCGCCAAAAGTCGGAGAAACCGCCCCTTCCGGTGACCGTTCGGCGCGGTTCCCCAAGTCGCAACCCCATCATTAACTGTCGCCTGGCCGTACTTTTATAACGGCCGGTCATCGGCGTCCGAGGTACGCATCGCACGCCTGCCCCCACGGCAAAAACCTTAGCCGGTATTTCGCAAACCGGCGGCAATCCCCGCTACAGACACCAGCAGCGCCTGCTCCACCGGGCTGCCCTGCGCTTCATCCTGTTGCCGCGAACGGGCCAGCAACTCGGCCTGTAATAGATGAAGAGGGTCGAGGTAGGTGTTGCGCAAGCGGATGAATTCCAGGGTATCTGGGCTATGTGCCAGTAGCTGCGACTGACCGGTCATCCCCAGGACGATCGAGCACGCCTGCGACAATAGGTCGCGTAAGTGCGCACCCAAAGGCAGCAAGTCCGGCTCGACCAGACGCTCATCGTAGGACCGGGCGATATCCGCATCGGCCTTGGCCAGCACCATTTCCAGCATATCGATGCGCGTGCGGAAAAATGGCCATTGCTCGCGCATCTGCCCGAGCAACTCACCCTCGCCGCGTTCCAGCGCCTTGCTCAAGGCTGCTTCCCAGCCGAGCCAGGCCGGCAGCATCAAGCGGGTTTGGGTCCAGCCGAAGATCCACGGGATCGCCCGCAGGCTTTCGATGCCGCCGGCGCGACGCTTGGCCGGACGGCTGCCCAGCGGCAGGCGCCCGAGTTCCTGTTCCGGGGTCGACTGACGGAAGTACTCGACGAACTGCGGATTTTCCCGCACCACGGCGCGATAAGCACGGACACCATCGGCGGCCAATTCGTCCATCAGATGCCGCCACTCGGGCGTGGGCAGCGGCGGTGGCAGCAGGGTTGCTTCGAGTACGGCGGCCAAATACAGATTGAGGTTTTGCTCGGCGATGTCCGGCAGGCCGAATTTGAATCGAATCATTTCCCCCTGCTCGGTGGTACGGAAACGCCCCGCCACCGAACCGGGTGGCTGCGACAGAATCGCCGCGTGCGCCGGGCCGCCACCACGGCCCACGGTGCCGCCGCGACCGTGGAACAACAGCAGTTCCACCTGCTGCTCACGGCAGATGTCCACCAGACGCTCCTGCGCCCGATACTGCGCCCAGGCCGCCGCCGTGGTGCCGGCGTCCTTGGCCGAGTCGGAGTAACCGATCATCACTTCCTGTGGCCCTTGCAGGCGCGAGCGATAGCCCGGCAACAGCAACAGTTTTTCGATCACAGGTCCCGCGTTGTCGAGGTCGGCGAGGGTTTCGAACAACGGCACCACACGCATCGGCCGCAACACACCCGACTCTTTGAGCAGCAACTGCACCGCCAGCACATCGGAAGCAGCACCGGCCATGGAGATCACATACGAACCGAGGGACGCCCCCGGTGCGGCAGCGATTTCCCGGCAGGTGGCCAAGACTTCGGCAGTGTCGGCCGACGGCTTGTAGTGGGCCGGCAGCAGCGGCCGACGGTTGTTCAGTTCGCTCGTCAGGAAATCGATGCGTTCATCTTCACTCCAGTCTTCATAACGACCAAGGCCAAGGTAATCGGTGATTTCAGTCATCGCTGCGCTATGGCGCGACGAGTCCTGACGCACATCGAGACGCACCAGGAACAGGCCAAACGTCACTGCCCGGCGCAGGCAATCGAGCAACGGACCATCGGCAATCACGCCCATGCCGCACTCATGCAGCGAGTGGTAGCACAGTTCCAGCGGATCGAGCAGGTCACGGTTGTCCTGCAGTACGTCGGCGGTGGCTGGCGTCGGTGTCGTCAACGCGGTGTGCGCCCAGTTGCGCGTGGCGCGCAGGCGCTCGCGCAGTTGTTTGAGTACTGCACGATAGGGTTCCGCACTGTCGCCGGCCTTGGCCTTGAGCGCTTCACTGGCCTGCTGCATCGACAAATCAGCCGCGAGGTGATCGACATCGCGCAGGTACAAATCGGCAGCCATCCAGCGCGCCAACAACAGCACTTCACGGGTGACGGAAGCGGTGACGTTGGGATTGCCGTCGCGATCGCCGCCCATCCATGAGGCAAAGCGAATCGGCGCGGCTTCCAGCGGCAAGCGCAGGCCGGTGGCGGCGTGCAAGGCCTGGTCGGCCTTGCGCAGGTAATTGGGGATGGCTTGCCACAGCGAGTGTTCGATCACCGCAAAGCCCCATTTGGCTTCGTCGACGGGTGTCGGGCGGGTGCGGCGGATTTCTTCGGTGTGCCAGGCTTCGGCGATCAGGCGCTGAAGCGTCGATTTGATCTGCTCGCGCTCGGCAGTAGTCAGGTCGCGGTGGTCCTGAGCCGCCAGTTGCGCGGCGATGGCGTCGTATTTCTGGATCAGCGTGCGACGGGCAACTTCGGTCGGGTGAGCCGTGAGAACAAGCTCGATCTCCAGCCGCCCCAGTTGCCGCGCCAGGGACTCGGCGCCATGACCTTCGTTGCGCAGACGGGCGAGCAGTTCCGGCAGCACCCGCGCTTCGAACGGCGCGCCTTGGGACTCTTCCCGGCGGTGAATCAACTGGTACTGCTCGGCGATGTTGGCCAGGTTGAGAAACTGGTTGAACGCCCGGGCCACCGGCAGCAATTCGTCTTCAGTCAACTGGTTGAGGCTCGCGCTCAGTTCGGCGTCCATGGAGCCGCGCCGGTCAGCCTTGGCGCCCTTGCGGATCTGCTCGATCTTGTCGAGGAAATCGTCCCCGTACTGTTCACGAATGGTGTTGCCCAACAGCTCACCCAACAGGTGAACGTCCTCGCGCAAGCGTGCATCAATATCGGTCATCAGCAGTTCTCCAGCAAAAATCCGGGCGGCCAAGAAACTCATGCTCTTGAACTAGAGAGTGCCGCTCCAGGCCGCTTCTTACAACCCAGACGACGAAGGGTCTTTAAAGCGCCAAGGCAGAAGCTAGTCTGAACAGTAGGCCGCACAACGGCTTTCGCCGGCCAATGCCGGATATTTCCGGCCTGCCATGAGCAGGCGCGTCATGAGGTCATTATGAAAATTCGCGAGCTTGCCCATCATTGGGAAGAAAACGCCAAGGGTCGCCTGACCGACACCGGCTACTCGATTCACCTGGATGTTGAAGCGGCTGCCAGGCTGGCGGCGATCATTGAGATGTACCCTAAACGGCAACCCGAAGAACTGCTCGGCGAACTGATTGGCGCCGCCCTCGAAGAACTGGAAAAGAGCTTTCCGTATGTAAAGGGAACGACGGTGGTAGCCACTGACGAAGAAGGCGATCCACTGTACGAAGACATCGGCCCGACCCCGCGCTTTCTCGCCTTGTCCCGTCGTCATCTGCACGATTTGTCGGCCGGTCACGACAAGCGGAAACACTGATTTTCTCTCATGTAACCCCCTGTGATCCTCTGTGGGAGCGAGCCTGCTCGCGAACGCGATTGAACACTCAACATCAACGTTGACTGTTACACCGCTTTCGCGAGCAGGCTCGCTCCCACATTGGATCTATGGTGCCTGGCAACTGCAATTATGGCTGCAGTTTTTGCGGGGTTTCCTGCCCCATGCAACGCACAGCTTTTTTGCGGTCGTTGATCAGCACGCCAGTCAGTCCTTTCTGTTCGGTATCAAACAACACCAGCACGCCATCAATGCATTGCGCCACTTGCGCCGCCGGTTCCAGGGAGACTTTGTAGTCTTCGCCCGGTACGGTCTTGAGCATGGTGAATTCGTTGAGCAGCAACGCATCCTCGGGCTTGGCGAAGTGCAGGTAGCCGTACCACCACAGGGCACCGACGGTGCCGAGGATGCTGCAGATACCGGTGATGATCAGCGGGATGGCGTTACGTTCTTCACTCATTGCGGGCTCTCTGGTGGTTCGTCTTCAGAATTTTTGGATGCCGGATAATTGGGGATTTCACCCAGGCGGCGCAGGCCGTCGAAATGCTGCGGGTCTTCGAGATAGCGCAGCATGACTTTGCGCCAGACCGGGTCGGCAAACGTCTGCACATGACCGCCTCGGGTCAGTTGCAGCACGCGCGGCGGCGGCGCAGCTTGATACAGACGGATGCCGTTGGAAAGAGGCACGATCGGATCGTCGATGCTGTGGTAGATCAGTTTCGGCACGCCGTTGAGCCGGGCCATGGAGTTGATGGCGCTGTCGCCGTCCGGCACCAGCCATGACAGGGGCACCTGAAATGCCCAGAACACCCAGGAGTTGCTCAGCGCATAGCGACCGACGCTGCGGTAACTGGCGGGCACGCCGTCGAGTACAACCGCCTTGAGTTGTTTCTGCCGTTGCGGATGTTGGACCAGATAGTGAACGGCCATCGAACCGCCAAGGCTCTGGCCGAGCAGGATCAGCGGCCTGCCCTTGACCTCGGGCGCCTGGTCGAGCCATTTGAACGCGGCGTCGATGTCCTGATAAATCGCCGGCAGGCTCGGTTCGCCTTCGGACAAGCCGTAACCGCGATAATCCACCAGCAACACTTGATAGCCCTGCTTGGGCAGCCACCAGCTCCCGCCCAGATGCATCGGCAAGTTGCCACCGTTGCCGTGCAGGTGCAGCACCGTGCCCTTGACCTCGACGCCTTTTTTCGCAGGCAACCACCAGCCATGAAGCCTGACGCCGTCGGCGGTGGTCAAGGTGACGTCGCGGTATTCGAGTTTGGCTTTTTCCGGAGTGAACAGCTGGCCGGGTTCGGGGTAGAACAGCAGCGAGCTGCAACCGTTCAGGGTCAGGAGAATGCAGAGGATGCCGAGGATTCTCATCCGTTGAAACCTCGTAAAGTGTGGTTGGAATGCGACCCAATGTGGGAGCGGGCTTGCTCGCGATAGCGATGTCACAGGCAACATGGATGCTGAATGTTAAGCCGCCATCGCGGGCAAGCCCGCTCCCACAGGAGGATTTGTTGCTCACAAAATGTTGGAGTAATCCGCCTCGATCCGATCCAGGCTCAGGTGGTTGAGGAAGTTGGAGAAGCACATCCACGCCGACAGCGCGTTCATGTCGCGGAACTGTTCCGGCAAATACTTGGGTGGCACCACCAGGCCTTCGTCCACCAACTGGCGCAAGGTACGCATGTCTTCCAGGGTGGTCTTGCCGCAAAACAGCAGCGGTATCTGCTCCAGCTTGCCTTTGCGCACGGCCAACTGAATGTAGTTGTAAATCATGATAAAGCCCTTGAGGTAGGACAAGTCTTTGGTAAATGGCAGACCTGTCGGCACCGAACCGCGGAAGACGCGACTGGTGTTGCTGTAGCTCTCGGGCATTTCGAAACCCTGTTCGCGGAAGAACTCGAACACCTGCAGGAAGTCGGCCCCCTCCTCCACCATGTGGATGGCGCGGGTGCGGTTGGTCAGCTTGCGCAGGCGACTGGGGTAAGAGGCGAAGGTGATGATTTCCATCAGGATCGCCAGGCCTTCCTGGGTCACCGTCGACGAGGGCGGCCCCTTGGACAGGAAGGTGCAGATCGGCTGGTTCAGACCGTTAAGCGTAGTGCCGACGTGCACCAGCCCTTCATGGACTTCCAGGGCGCGCACGTCACGCTCGTTGAACATCGCATCGGTTCGGATCTTGATGTAGTCGGCACCGGCCGCCGCATCGGCAACGATCCCGTCGGACTCGAACACCCGAATGGTTTCCTCGGCCTCGCCGAACACCTTGCTCAACCGGTGTTGCAGCATGCTGACGGCATCCTTGGCGGTGAGGATTTTCGGTTCATCCTTGAGGTCGCCGCGACCGTCGATGTTGTTCAGGTAATCGGACAGCATCAGGCCCAGGTCGGACAGCGTCGGGTCACCGGCGTGGAACGCGTCGGAGGCGGCGCCATACAATTCCTGGGAAATCAGGCCGAAATCCTCGGTGCCGCGCGCTTCGAGCATGCGCACCACCATCCGGTATTCCTTGCACATGCGACGCATGATCTGGCCGACCGGGTTGAACTGGCCGAGCTGGCGGGTGATGTCGCGCTCGATGTTCTGGAATTCGAGCTTCACTTTGCTGGAGTCGAACGACAGTGGCCGGTGGAGGTAATAGTCGCGGTCCACCTTCGGCATTTCCTTGCCCTTGGCCTTGAGGAAGCCCTTGCGGATATTGTCGTCCCACTTGACCGCATCGAGGACGCGGATCGGCGTCTGCGCCAGCACAATGCGATCGGACAAAATGCGTATCGACTGCTGGTAATCGTCCACCCGAAACTCCTGTTGAAACCTTAATGTGCTGGATTATTTGGACTTGGCCTGGCGCTGATAGCGTACCGCTTCGACGAACACATCGGAATTGGCCGGATCGTCGAGGTAAGCGGAGACGTGATCCATGTGGCTGTCGATCAACACGCCGTCGCCGTCGTCGGTCTGAAATCCTTCGCCACTGAGCGCTTCTTGCCCGAGGGCCTGCTTGATCTGGTCGAGGTCGAGGTTGTACACCACCAGTTCATGCTTGTCGGTGAGTTCAAACCCGGCAATGGTGTAATGCCCGCCAAACTGCGCCGGCACCTTCGCCGACAGATACCAGCGGCTGCCATGGCGTGACACCGTGAAGGGATAGGCTTCGCGTTCCCTGGGTTTGGCCCGGAAGTAGCTGACCGCCTGATAGCGATTGACGCCGACGCGGGTCAGTTCCAGGTTGAGCGGTTCGCCCCAGGCGTTGGTGCTGGTCCATTTGCCGAGCAACCCTTTGGGCGCCGGCTCGCTCGTGGGCAGCGGATCCTTGAAAGTCACCAGGCAGCCACTGAGCAGCAGGCACGACAAGGCGATCACTACGACACGCCAGGCTTTCATTCAACACTCCCTTTTGAAACGCACGCCATCCCACAGGGGGCAAACGCCCAACCCTTGGGATTAAACCGAAGCCAGCACCAAATGCATATAACGCGTAAGTATGCCGAGCATTTCCTCTTCGGCGGCCGGCTCGGCGTCGTTGAGCAGGCCCTGATATTCCATCCGTCCGATTATAGCCGTCAACACTTTGGCATCCTGTTGTGGCTCGCGCGAGCCCAATACCTGGAAAAGCTGGCAGGAGCCCTGCAGGAGGATTTGCTGGTGCGAACGCACCAACTCAGCCAGGCGCGGGTTCAGCAGCGCTTCCTGGCGGAACGCCTGCTCGGCCATCAAGTGCTCGCGACGGGTGACCAGTTGTCGGTGAACATAGTCGGTCATCAGCCGCGCAATATCGTCGGCCAGCTTCGAACGTGCCTGCGCACTGCCATCGCCACTGGCGATCATGTCCCGCAGCAGGCCTTCGTTGTTCACCCACAACTTGGCCATATAGGCCGCGCTGCGTTCCACATACTGGGCGAAGGTATCGGTGAGCAGGTCATCGATGTCCTTGAAGTAGTAGGTGGTGGCCGACAGCGGGACACCGGCCTCGGCGGCCACCGCCCGGTGACGCACGGCGCGCACGCCGTCGCGCACGACAATGCGCATCGCGGCATCGAGAATCTCCTGTCGACGCTGCTCGCTGCCCTGCCGGCTGGCCTTGCGCCCCTGGTACTGAACACTTTCAGCGACCGCAGTGGCGATACCCGCTGCACCTTCTTGAGCCAATGCATGCTTCACGACGGGAATTCCTCTCTCTACTTCAAAATTAACCATTTGATACGTTTGTACCAGACAGGCAATAAAAAGCCGCCCATTTCAGGCGGCTTTTTAATTGAATCATTTACGCTTGCGGCCGCATGTGCGGGAACAGGATCACGTCGCGGATCGACGGTGAGTTAGTCAGCAACATCACCAGGCGGTCGATGCCGATACCTTCACCGGCCGTCGGCGGCATGCCGTACTCCAGCGCGCGAACGAAGTCGGCGTCGTAGTGCATGGCTTCATCGTCGCCGGCGTCCTTGTCAGCCACCTGTGCCATGAAGCGCTCGGCCTGGTCTTCCGCGTCGTTCAACTCGGAGTAGGCGTTGGCGATTTCACGACCACCGATGAACAGCTCGAAACGGTCGGTGACGTTCGGGTTCTCGTCGTTACGACGAGCCAGCGGCGACACTTCGAACGGGTACTGGGTGATGAAGTGCGGCTGCTCCAGCTTGTGCTCGACCAGCTCTTCGAAAATCATCACTTGCAGCTTGCCCAGGCCTTCGAAGCCCAGCACCTTGGCACCGGCCTTCTTGGCGATGTCACGGGCCTTGTCGATGTCGTTCAGGTCATCGGCGGTCAGCTCGGGGTTGTACTTGAGGATCGAGTCGAACACCGACAGGCGCACGAACGGCTCGCCGAAGTGGAACACCTTGTCGCCATAAGGGACGTCGGTGCTGCCCAGAACCAGCTGCGCCAGTTCACGGAACAGTTCTTCGGTCAGGTCCATGTTGTCTTCGTAGTCGGCGTAGGCCTGGTAGAACTCCAACATGGTGAATTCAGGGTTGTGACGGGTCGAAACGCCTTCGTTACGGAAGTTGCGGTTGATCTCGAACACTTTTTCGAAACCACCGACCACCAGACGCTTGAGGTACAGCTCAGGGGCGATACGCAGGAACATTTCCATGTCCAGTGCATTGTGGTGGGTTTCGAACGGCTTGGCTGCCGCGCCGCCCGGAATGGTTTGCAGCATCGGTGTTTCCACTTCCAGGAAGTCACGCTTCATCAGGAAGCTGCGGATGTGGGCGATGACTTGCGAGCGCACGCGGAACGTCTGGCGCACGTCTTCGTTGACGATCAGGTCAACGTAGCGCTGGCGGTAACGCTGTTCGGTATCGGTCAGGCCGTGGTGCTTGTCCGGCAGCGGACGCAGGGACTTGGTCAGCAGGCGCACGCTGGTCATTTCCACATACAGGTCGCCCTTGCCGGAACGGGCCAGGGTGCCTTCGGCGGCAATGATGTCACCCATGTCCCAGGTTTTCACCGTGGCCAGGGTTTCTTCGGACAGGGTCTTGCGGTTGACGTAGACCTGGATGCGCCCGGTCATGTCCTGGATCACCATGAACGAGCCACGATCGAGCATGATGCGACCTGCAACCTTGACCGGGATCGCCGCCTCTGCCAGCTCTTCCTTGGTCTTGTCCGCGTACTGTTTCTGCAATGCATCGCAGTAGTTTTCGCGGCGGAAGTCGTTGGGGAAGGCATTGCCCTTGGCGCGCTCGGCAGCAAGCTTTTCCTTGCGCAGGGCGATCAGGGAGTTTTCTTCCTGTTGCAGGGCTTGCGGGTCGAGTTGTAGGTCGCTCATGTCTTTAAATATTCCATCACAGGTTCGTTGCCCCCACCGATGGCGGGGGACTTGAGGTCGGACTGACGGCTTAGAGCCCTGATTTCAGGCTGGCCACCAGGTATTCGTCGATGTCGCCGTCGAGCACCTTGTCGCAGTCGCTGCGTTCGATGTTGGTGCGCAGATCCTTGATTCGCGACGCATCGAGTACGTACGAGCGGATCTGATGACCCCAGCCGATATCCGACTTGGTGTCTTCCAGCGCCTGGGAAGCGGCGTTGCGTTTCTGCATTTCCTGCTCGTACAACTTGGCCCGCAGCATTTTCATGGCGGTGTCCTTGTTGGCGTGCTGGGAACGTTCGTTCTGGCAGCTGACCACGGTGTTGGTCGGTACGTGGGTGATACGCACGGCCGAGTCGGTGGTGTTTACGTGCTGACCACCGGCACCGGAGGAACGATAGGTATCGATCCGCAGGTCCGCCGGGTTGATCTCGATTTCCACCTTGTCGTCGATCTCTGGCGAGACGAAAACAGCGGAGAACGAGGTGTGGCGGCGGTTGCCGGAGTCGAACGGACTCTTGCGCACCAGACGGTGCACGCCGATCTCGGTACGCAGCCAGCCAAAGGCGTACTCGCCCTTGATATGCACGGTGGCACCCTTGATCCCGGCGACTTCACCGGCCGACAGCTCCATGATGGTCGCGTCGAAACCGCGTTTGTCAGCCCAGCGCAGGTACATGCGCAGCAGGATGTTGGCCCAGTCCTGGGCCTCGGTACCGCCGGAGCCGGCCTGGATGTCCAGGTAGGCGTTGTTCGGATCCATCTCGCCGCTGAACATGCGACGGAATTCCAGCTTGGCCAGATTTTCTTCGAGGCGGGCCAGTTCGGCGACCACATCGCTCACCGCGCCTTCGTCGTTCTCTTCGACGGCCATGTCCAGCAGGTCGCGGCAATCGGCCAGGCCACCGGACAACTCGTCCAGGGTCTCGACGATCTGCGCCAGCGCAGCACGCTCGCGGCCCAGCTCCTGGGCGTATTCAGGCTTGTTCCAGACACCCGGATCTTCAAGCTCGCGATTGACTTCGATCAGACGCTCATGCTTTTGATCGTAGTCAAAGATACCCCCGAATAGTTTCGGAGCGCTCGGACAGGTCCTTGATGGTGTTCAGGATCGGGTTGATTTCCATGGCGGGCAGCACTCGTAGGCGAACTTTTGAAAGCCGGCGAGTATAACGGCAAACGGCCGCGAACGGCAGTCCGCTTGGCGGCCATGTGTCGAAATCTAGCGTTCAGAGCGGCCCTGAATGCCAGTCGCAGACTGAAATTTTCGAGACGAGCCCATACAGAAGCTTCCGCTTTGTTAGACCTACACTACTTCATAGCACTTATTCACGACTTGATGAATAACTCGATAGATTTGCAGGAAAAAACCTCAATAAAACCGGACCGTTCCTACTTAGTTAGGAATTGCACGACACTTCTGTTCCCCCTATAAATATACAGCGCAAAAAAATCACAGCAGAAAATAGCTTTCACCAACTCCCCACCCTCAGCCATAAATGCAGAACATTTAAAATCCCATACCTGCACATGGACAAATGTCATCGCCACCGACAGATTAAAGGACCTTTTTATGAGACATACCGACAGAATAATAATAGTAGGCTTTGGCAGTATCGCCCAAGCACTTCTACCGTTACTAACAACAAATTACAACGCAGAAATTATTATTTTCGACAAAGAAATCGACCAGATCAGAAAAGATATCGCGAAAGAATATTCTGTAATTTTATACAGAAAATTCATATCCGAAGAAAATTTTCGAGAGATCTTATCACCCCTCCTCACCAGCAGTAGTTTCCTTTTGAATCTGGCCGTATCAGTTTCAAGCACAGCTTTAATTGAACTGGCCCAACGACACAAAACAATATACTTAGATACCTGCATCGAGCCTTGGGAGTACTATAGCCAAGAGAGCAACCTCCTATTGAGCAACCACACCCTAAGAGAGCATTTAAAAAAACAGGAAAAAATTCATACGGGAACAACAGCACTAGTTGCTCACGGCGCAAACCCCGGATTTATTTCCATACTACTAAAAAAAGCAATGCTTGAAATGGCATACACAAACAATATAAATGACACCCCAACAGAACAGTCTGAGTGGGCAAAACTAGCAGCCAAGCTAGGCATACAAGTTATACAGATATCTGAGCGCGATACCCAAATTTGCTCAAGATCTCGCAAACCAGATAACTTTATGTGCACATGGTCAGTTGATGGATTTATTACGGAGTGTTTGCAGCCAGCGGAGATGGGATGGGGATCTCACGAACGAGAAATACCCTTCGGTGCCACAGTCAAAACCCACTCACTAGAGCTTTCCGATCCAGGCCGAGAAGTAAGTGTAAAAAGCTGGTCGCCTAACTACCTAGAGTTTACCGCATTTTTATTAACGCATAATGAGTCGCTATCAATTGCAGAGTACTTAACCCTAGGCGACCCATCAACACCAACATATCGCCCAACTGTCTATTACGCTTACCACCCCTGCGACCAAGCATTAGACTCAATGAAACTTCTCAGCAACGGAAATGAAGATCTAATTGCATCTAGGGAGGTATTAAAAGATGACATAGTTTCGGGCATCGACGAACTCGGTATTTTTTTAATCAGCACAAAATACAAATCATACTGGCTCGGTTCAAATCTTTCGATAGGTAAGGCAAGAAAAATGGCGAAGCACAATAGCGCAACAAGCTTGCAAGTCACCTCGAGCATAGTTGCTGGAATGAAGTGGGCTGAGCAGAATCCCGAATCCGGGGTTCTGGAATCCGAGAATCTCGACTGGCAGTTCATTTACAACTTCGCAGAACCATACTGGCAACCTATAGTTACCCAGGAAACAGACTGGCGACCTAATAACTCTTGCAAGGAGTTAACATTTAAAAATTTTCGAACACCCTCTCAAGACTAAAATAAAAAATCGATGGAGTTTAAAGAAATGGATTACATAAAAACAATTAGCAAAACCAATACCCGCTCTACCCCCGACGCTGCGGTAGTATTGGCAAACTTCAGATTCCCTCACACCCAGCTAAGTGACATCCAACGGCTTGAATGGAAGGAAGTATTGTTCGACTCAATAATCACAGAGTACGATGCCCGGCGCCTTTATTGGCACCTAAAAACGCAATATCCGATTTACTTCGCTTCATTGACAGACGTGCTAAATCCGTGGCTCAGGGATGAAATTGACCACGCTTATGGATTTTCCGTGATCTATTCATCTTACACCGGCATTCCGCTCGACCAAGTAGTAGTAGAAGCTGAAATCCGCCAACCGGATTTCAGCATAATTAATACAATTACTGACGATGCATTCAAGCTTCTTGTCATGTTGGCTTATGACGAAATCATTACTACTCACGTTTATCATCGCAGCATAATCAAATACGACCAATTCAACTGCGGACAGCTTTCGACCTGGATCAGAAAGACAAAAAAAGATGAAATTTCTCATTTTTTCTCTTTTGTGAAAAAAGCTAAAGAGCTATTCCCTGACAGAACAGATGAGACACACTCCATACTTGAGGAAATTTTCAACATAGACTTTGAAAAAAATACTTATTCCGGAACATTTGTCCTCGATCACAATACTCCTGACTTCCCCATCTCCAAACATGAAATCAGGAGCCTAATAATACCCGCCATCGTAAAAAAATTTAACGAATGAGACATCATCCTTCAGGAGTTAAATAAATGAATCGAGCTTTTCTCGCCAAAAGACATTGGAGTTCCAGGACTATTTTCAAGAACATTTCCGAAAGCGGTTGGAAAAACCCGGGAATCGAACTTAAGTACCAGAGCTTTTTCATGGCGGATCTATTCTCAGAATACGACTCCGTGAACCTCTACCACCACCTACACCCTCGGAGGGGAAAATTCTCGTCCTACTTTGTACAGTACTTGGATTTATGGTTCGCAGACGAAAGAAATCATGCCGACGGCTTCTTTGAACTCAACCGCCTATTATTTGGCTCAAGCGAAGAACAGCTTATTGACCAACTTAAGATCAGAACTGCAAACTTCGAAAACATGGAAAAAATACTTTCCAGCGAATTCAGTCTTTTACTCATGTTCGCATACGACGAATATGCTTCGGTTAAAACATACAGAAAAGACACATTCTATAGTGAGTTCGGACATCCTTTATTCAACACTTGGATAAAAAACCTAATAGCAGACGAAGCAATACATTTTGGAAACGCGATTAAAATCCTAAAAAACAATCATGCAGCACAGTTAGGCATGGCTGAAGACACACTTAGAAGCATAGTAAAATTTGAAAATATAGCTTACCAGAACACCTTCCTTTTTGATCACGACGGCCCTCACTTCCTCCTTGACGCCGCAGAACTTGGGAACACCATTATTGAGACTATATTATCAGCCTTGGCAAAAGGCCGAACATGAAAAACCACTCTTATATGGTAGCAGCCCTGACACTTATGGTTATAGGCGAAATCCTAACCATCTACAGTGAGGTATACGCGTCAAAACTCCCCGGACGCCCATCGGAGACTCCATTAATATTTCTGAAGCCCATAATACTTATCAGTATCGCTGGCATATGCCTGATTTTTGCGTACTGGCTTGGTTATCAAGCCACCGGAAATATCTGGATCGTGACAGTAGCTTCCCTAACGCTTCTGCTTATTCTTGAGCCTATTGTTATATACGCCATGCTGAAAGAGTTACCGGAAAGAGGCGCTCTGATTGGTTTCATTCTGGGCGCCACTGGGTTAATCGCTACCGTTGCACTCTGAATAAATCAAAGGAAAAAACATGTTGAACGAAAAACAGATAGCAAGCTGCACTGTGTGCGGATACGAGTATGATCCAATAATCGGTGATCCTGAAAACGGAATACCGCCAGGTACACTCTGGGAAGATGTTCATGATGATTGGCTGTGCCCGGATTGCCAGATGCCCAAAGCAGACTTTGAGCTTGTGTCGCTAAACAGCGCACCAGTAGACAGTTAAATCATTATCAAAAGCTGACAGAATTATTCCCAGCCCACCGGAAATAATTTGTCAGCTATTCCTAACTAACTATCGATGATTATATGCCCTGGCAATCCATACAAAAACTCGTCAGCCTATCCCCACCTGATTGCGCCCATTGTTCTTGGCCAGGTACAGCCCTTTGTCCGCCGCCGAGATCAACTCCCGGCAATTGCCGCCCGCTTTCGGGGTGATGGTCGCCAGGCCGATGCTGATGGTCAGGCTTGAACCTTCGGTCGGGGAGCTGTGCGGGATCTTCAGGGCCTCAACGGTCATGCGCAGCTTCTCCGCCACCAAACGCGCGCCGCCTTGAGAGGTGTTGGGCAGCACCAGGGCGAACTCTTCACCGCCGTAGCGGGCCGGCAGGTCGGACGGCCTGGCACTCGCGTCACGGATGGCCGTGGCGACCT
The DNA here is from genome assembly GCF_005502415.1 of Pseudomonas sp. G(2018). Classification (NCBI taxonomy): domain Bacteria; kingdom Pseudomonadati; phylum Pseudomonadota; class Gammaproteobacteria; order Pseudomonadales; family Pseudomonadaceae; genus Pseudomonas; species Pseudomonas sp. G(2018). Next base: position 68,416 of record NZ_SCOO01000005.1, read on the forward strand.
TGCGCAGGGCTTCATCGCCTTCCAGGTGGCCGAAGGTGTCGTTATAAGCCTTGAAGTAGTCCACATCGATCATCAACAGCGACAATTGGCTTTGTTCTCGCAGCGAACGCCGCCACTCCAGTTCCATGTACTCGTCGAAATGCCGGCGATTGGACAACCCGGTCAGGCCATCGGAGTTCATCAGCCGTTGCAGCACCAGATTGGTATCGAGCAACTGCTGCTGGCTGACCCGCAGCGCGCGATAGGCCGCATCACGCTGCAGCAACGTCATGTAGGAGCGTGAGTGATAGCGAATGCGCGCCACCAGTTCGATGTTGTCCGGCAGTTTTACCAGGTAATCATTGGCGCCGGCGGCAAACGCCGCGCTCTTGACCAACGGGTCTTCCTTGGTCGACAGGACAATGATCGGGATGTCCTTGGTCGCCGGGTGATTGCGGTATTCGCGCACCAGGCTCAAACCGTCAAGACCGGGCATGACCAGATCTTGCAGGATCACCGTCGGCTTGATGCGCACCGCATGGGCAATGGCCTGGTGTGGATCAGCGCAGAAGTGGAAATCGATGTTTTCTTCGTTCGACAACCCGCGCCGTACTGCCTCGCCGATCATCGCCTGATCGTCCACCAACAACACCATGGCGGCATTTTCGTCAGTCTTGAAGTCGTCGAGCTGTAATTCATTCATGTGCGTTCACCTGAGAACTGCCTGTGTCAGGATTGCTGCCAAGAGTAGTCATTTTGGGAAGATCTCCAGCAATCGTGGCGCTATCTTTTCCAGCGGGCGTATTTCCACGGCGGCATCGATGGCCGCGGCCGCCTTCGGCATGCCATACACCGCACTGCTGTTTTGGTCTTGTGCGATGGTCAGGTAGCCCTGCTGGCGCATGAGTTTAAGCCCCTGCGCGCCATCACGCCCCATGCCGGTGAGCAAAACGCCGACCGCATCGCCGTTCCAGTAACTGGCCACGCTTTCGAAAAACACATCGATCGAGGGCCGATAGATTTCGTTGACCGGTTCGGCGGTGTAAGCCAGGGTGCCGTTTTTCAATAAACGAATGTGGTGATTGGTGCCGGCCAGCAACACTGTGCCGCTTTGCGGCGTTTCACCTTCTTTGGCCAGACGTACATTCAGGCCACTGGCGCTGCCGAGCCATTCGGCCATGCCGGCGGCAAACACCTGGTCAACATGCTGCACCAGCACAATGGCGGCGGAAAAATCCCGTGGCAGGCCCTTGAGCAGGACCTCCAGCGCCGCCGGCCCGCCCGCGGAGGAGCCAATGGCGATCAGCCGCTGGCGCGAAGCCGAGCTGCGCAGCGGGCTCGGTGCGCTGGGTGCCTGCTTGCCCTTATCGCCGATCAGCCAGCCGATATTCATGATCTTGCGCAACAACGGTGCCGCCGCTTCCTGGGCATTGCCGGCACCGAGGGCCGGGGTGTCGACCACATCCAGAGCGCCGTGGCCCATGGCTTCGAACACCCGATGCACGTTCTGCTGGCGATCAACCGTGACGATGACGATGGCGCAGGGCGTTTCGGCCATGATCCGCCGGGTCGCTTCCACCCCGTCCATCACCGGCATGATCAGGTCCATCAGGATCAGGTCCGGCGTCTGCTCGGCGCATTTTTGCACCGCCTCCTTGCCGTTGCCGGCGACCCAGATCACTTCATGCGCCGGCTCGAAGGCCAGTGCGCGACGCAAGGCTTCCACGGCCATGGGCATGTCATTGACGATTGCGATTTTCATGCCCGCGCTCCTCCTATGAGCTCAACCACTGCATCGAGCAGGGCGTCGTCATGAAAACTGGCTTTGGCTAGATAATAGTCGGCTCCGGCGTCCAGTCCACGACGGCGGTCCTCTTCACGATCCTTGTAGGACACCACCATCACCGGCAGCGATTGCAGGCGGTTGTCCCGGCGCAGCAATGACACCAGTTCGATGCCGTCCATGCGCGGCATATCAATGTCGGTGATCAGCAGATCGAAATCCTCCGAACGCAAGGCATTCCAGCCATCCATGCCATCGACCGCCACGGCCACGTCGTAGCCGCGGTTGAGCAACAACTTGCGCTGCAATTCGCGCACGGTCAGGGAATCGTCCACCACCAGAACCCGCTTGCGGGCCGCTTCAGCCACTTGGTTACTGTGCCGGGCAATGCGCTCCAGGCGCCCGGTGTTGAGCAGTTTGTCCACCGAGCGCAGCATGTCCTCGACATCGACGATCAACACCACCGATCCGTCGTCGAGCAGGGCCCCGGCAGATATGTCCTGGACCTTGCCCAGTCGCTCATCCAGCGGCAGCACCACCAGGGTCCGCTCACCGATAAAGCGCTCGACCGCCACGCCATAGATCGCATCGCGCTCGCGAATCACCACGACCTTCAGGGTCTGCTGGCTACCCTGGCTCGCCGGGCGTTGCAACAACTGGCTGGCGGCGACCAGCCCGACGTGCCGGCCTTCATGCCAGAAATGCTGGCGCCCCTCGACCTGCACGATGTCCGCCGGTTCCAGATCGCACATGCGTTCGATGTGGGCCAACGGGAAGGCATAGGCCTCGTCGCCGACCTCCACCACCAGGCTGCGCACCACCGACAAGGTCAGCGGCACCTCGAGATGGAAACGACTGCCCTCGCCCGCCGTCTGCTCCAGCACCACCGCACCGTGCAACTGACGGACCATGTGCTGCACCGCGTCCAGGCCGACACCGCGTCCGGAGACTTCGGTGACGGTTTCGCGCAGACTGAAACCCGGCAGGAACAGGAACGTCAGCAACTCTTCTTCACTCAACTGCGCGGCAGTCTCGGGCGGCGACAACTGGCGTTCAATGATGCTGCGGCGGACCTTTTCCAGATCGACGCCGTTGCCGTCATCGCTGAGTTCGAGTACCAACAACCCAGCCTGATGGGAAGCGCGCAAGCGGATCAGCCCTTCTTCCGGTTTGCCGGCCAACAGCCGCTGCTGCGGGCTTTCAATTCCGTGATCGACCGCATTGCGCAGCAAGTGTGTCAATGGAGCTTCGAGCTTCTCCAACACGTCGCGGTCAACCTGGGTTTTTTCGCCCTCAATCTCCAGCCGCACCTGTTTACCGAGGCTACGGCCCAGATCGCGGACCATCCGCACTTGCCCGGTCAATACGTCGGCGAACGGCCGCATGCGACAGGCCAGGGCCGTGTCATACAGCACTTGCGCGCGCTGGCTGGCCTGCCAGGCGAACTCGTCCAGTTCGGCGTTTTTCTCCACCAGCAATTGCTGGGATTCGGCCAGCAACCGGCGTGCGTCATCGAGGGCTTCCCGGGCTTCGAGGCTCAGCGCATGGTCCTTGAGATGGACGTTGAGGTTTTCCAGCGCCCGCAGCCCGTTGTTCTGCATGCGCTTGAGACGCTGCATGGTGGCCAGGTGCGGTTTGAGCCGCAGGGTTTCCACCAGGGATTTGCTCGACAGATCGAGCAGGCTGTTCAACCGTTCGGCCGTGACGCGCAGCACGCGTTCGCCGTTTTCGGCCGTGCGTCGGGTCTTTTTCGGCGCAACCACCGGCTCGGCAGGCAGCGGTTCCACGACCGTGGCGAGTTCCTCAACGTTGGGCGCGGGCGCTTCCAGTTGCAGCTCAGCCATCAGCGACGTGGCCGCTGCGATGGTGGCTATGGCAGCGGCTGCCGGATCGAGCAAGCGTGCCATCAGGGCGACATACGCTTCGATGACCGCAGGCTCCGGCGCGTTGTTCGGTGTCGCAATGCGCATCAGCAGATCGGTGCCTTGCAGCAACGCATCGATGTGTTCGGGGCGCAGGTACAGCCGCCCTTCCTGGGCGCTGACCAGGCAATCCTCCATGACATGGGCAACGCTGACCCCGGCATCGACACCGACAATCCGTGCCGCGCCCTTGAGCGAGTGCGCCGCACGCATGCACGATTCGAGCTGATCGGCCAGGGTCGGGTCACGTTCCAGCGCCAGCAGGCCCGCGCTCAGCACCTGGGTCTGGGCTTCGGCTTCCAGGCTGAACAGTTCCAGCAAAGAGGCGTCACGCATTTGCTCGGGGGTCATGACAGGCTCCGGGTCACGGCGGACAACAGCTGTTCTTCATCCAGCCAACGCAGGCTGCGACCTTTGATGGGCAGCACGCCACGGGTGTATTTGGCACTGGCCTGGGTGCCGGAACGTGACGCCGCTTCGAGGATGCGCTCATCGATAGCGTGAATCCCGTCCACTTCGTCCACCGGCACCACCACCGGCCCTCCATTGGCAGCGATGATCAACATGCGCGGCATAATCCGCGTGTCGGAAGGCACGCTGCCGGCACCGTCGAGCCCCAGCAACTCCACCAGCGACAGGCACGCCACCAACGCACCCCGTACGTTCGCTACCCCGAGCAAGGCCCGGGAGCGCTGGTGCGGCAGCGAGTGAATGGCCTGCTGCGGCGCCACTTCCACCAGCGTGCGTGTGGCCAGCCCCAGCCATTCTTCGCCAAGGCGGAACATCAGTAACGAGCGGGTTTTCACCTCGCTTTCGACCGATGCGGACAGGTGTGCGCGATCTTCCTGCTGCAACGCGTAACGATCCAGCAGGCGCGTCGCGGCGGCCGAGTACACCGCGCAATTGCGGCAATGAATGTGTTCGATCAACAGTGGGCAGGACTTGTCGCCATGGATACCCATGCGGTTCCAGCAATCGTCGATGGCCTGTGCATCTTCATGGGTGACGCTAAAGGTGTCGGAGGCGATCATCGTTTACGCTCACTGTCGGCGGCGCGCTCGCTGCGGGCGGCGCGGTCCTGCAATCGTCTGGCACCCACGGTGTCGCCCTGGGATTGCAGCAAGGCGGCCAAGTGCATCAACGCGTCGGGATGTTGCGGTTCGAGGTACAACGCCTTGCGATAAAAACCCTGGGCTTCAAGGACGCTGCCGGCGACATCGCTGAGCAACCCCAGCCAGTAAAACACCTGGGCCACGGGCTCATGGCTGCGCAGATAAATCTCGCAAGCGGCACGGGCCTCGGCACTTTTGCCTTCGTTGGCCAGCGCGGCGATATTCGCCAGCAGTGCGGCGGCATCGGAGCCACCCGGCTTCACCGCAGGCACCGACCGCGCAATGCTCGCAAACGGGCGCCGGGCGACCGGTGGCATCACCACATTGCGCACCGGTTGCGGCACCGGCAAAGGCACAGGTCTTGGTGTAGACATATGTGTAGCAACGAATGCCGGGCCAGGCTCTGGGTCCACAGCACTCTGGCGACTGAAGGCAAAAGACTGCGGGATGCCGATCGAGCGCATGCCCAGACGACCCAGCAGACTGCCTTCGGCCGGGCCGATAAATAGCACACCATCGAGATGGGTCAGGCGCTTGAGGACTTCGAACACCTGCTTTTGCGTCGGCAGATCGAAGTAGATCAGCAGGTTGCGGCAGAACACGAAGTCATAGGGCGATTCATTGGCGAGCAGGCCTGGGTCGAGCAGATTGCCGACTTGCAAACGTACTTGCTCCAACACCCGACCACTAAGGCGATAGCCGTCGTTTTCAGCAGTGAAATAGCGGTCGCGATAGGCGATGTCCTGCCCGCGAAACGAGTTCTTGCCGTAGAGCGCACGCTGGGCCTTTTCCACCGATATCGGGCTGACGTCCATGCCTTCGACCTTGAACTGGTGCGGCTTGAACCCGGCATCCAGCAGCGCCATGGCAATCGAGTACGGCTCTTCGCCGGTGGAGCAGGGCAAGCTGAGAATCCGCAGGGCGCGCATGTTGTTGATGTCGGCCAGGCGTCTGGTCGCCAGCTTCGCCAAGGTCGCGAAGGATTCCGGGTAACGGAAAAACCAGGTCTCCGGGACGATCACCGCCTCGATCAGCGCTTGTTGCTCGTCGTGGGAGCCCTGCAAGGTGCGCCAGTATTCGTCGGCCGTTTGCACCAGGGACGCGGTGCTGCGCTGGCGCACCGCGCGCTCGATGATCGCCGGGCCGACCGACGTCACGTCGAGGCCGATACGTTCCTTGAGAAAGTCGAAAAACCGCTGATCGCTGCTCATGACCGTTCCTCTATCAGCGCCGGATCAAACGGTGGTGACGGAAACAGCAATGCACGCACCTGATCGTCCAGAAGATCGGCGACCCGCACCCATTGCAGCAGCCCTTGCGCATCTTCACGAACAGGCCCGAGGTAGGGTGCCCGGGGATTGTCCAGCCCGTAAGGCTGAAATTCCGCAGGGTTGCAGCGCAAAGTGTCGGTGGCCTGTTCCAGAATCAGCCCAAGCAATTGCGCCTGCGCACGTTCATCCGCACGGTAATGCACCAGCACCAGTCGAGTGCTGGTGCGCGCCTGGGCCGGCGTGCCAAAGGTCAGCGCGCTGAGGTCGAGTACCGGCACCACCGCACCACGCCAGGCAAATACCCCGGCCACCCAGTGCGGCGCGTGGGCAATCGGCTTCAAGGGCAGACGTGGCAGTACTTCCGCCACCTCGATCGCTTGCAAGGCATAGCGCTCGCGACCGATGCGGAACACCAGAAACAACGCGTGCAACGCCTGCTTCACGGCAGTGCGTTTGGCCGTCAGTTCGCTCATCAGACTTTGAATCGCGAAACGCCGCTGCGCAGCCCGACGGCCACCTGGCTCAGTTCGTCGATGGCGAAACTGGCCTGGCGCAGGGATTCGACGGTCTGGCTGCTGGCATCACCCAATTGCACCAGCGCATGGTTGATCTGCTCGGCGCCGGTGGCCTGGGCTTGCATGCCCTCGTTGACCATCAACACCCGCGGCGCCAGTGCCTGCACCTGATGGATGATCTGCGACAACTGTTCACCGACCTGCTGCACTTCGGACATGCCGCGGCGCACTTCTTCGGAGAACTTGTCCATGCCCATCACCCCGGCCGACACCGCCGACTGGATCTCCCGCACCATCTGTTCGATGTCATAGGTGGCGACGGCGGTCTGGTCCGCCAGGCGCCGCACCTCGGTGGCGACCACGGCAAAACCGCGACCATATTCACCGGCCTTCTCGGCCTCGATGGCGGCGTTGAGCGAGAGCAGATTGGTCTGGTCGGCGACCTTGACGATGGTCACTACCACTTGGTTGATGTTGCCGGCCTTCTCGTTGAGGATCGCCAGTTTGGCGTTGACCAGGTCGGCTGCACCCATCACCGAATGCATGGTTTCTTCCATGCGGGCCAGGCCCTGTTGCCCGGTACCGGCAGCGACCGACGCCTGATCGGCAGCAGTGGAGACTTCGGTCATGGTGCGTACCAGGTCCCGGGAGGTGGCGGCGATTTCCCGGGAGGTTGCGCCGATCTCGGTGGTGGTGGCGGCGGTTTCGGTGGCGGTGGCCTGTTGTTGCTTGGAGGTGGCGGCGATCTCGGTAACCGACGTGGTGACCTGCACCGAGGAGCGCTGGGCCTGGGACACCAGCGAGGTCAGCTCGGTCATCATGTCGTTGAAGCCGGTTTCCACGGCGCCGAACTCATCCTTGCGCTCCAGGTTCAGGCGACGGCTGAGGTCGCCAGTGCGCATCACTTCGAGGATCTGCACGATGCGGTTCATCGGCGCCATGATCGCGCGCATCAGCAACAGGCCGCACAGGCCGGCGGCCAGTACCGCGATCAGCAAGGAAATGCCCATGATGACTTTGGCGGTGAGTACCGCGTCGTCGATGGCCGCAATATCCTTATCGGCCACGGCCTTATTGTGAAGCAGGATCTCATAGAGCTTCACTCGACCCGCCGTCCAGGCCGGTGTCAGCTCTTCTTTGAACATCTTGATGGCATCCGCGTCCTGATTGCGCTTATGCAAATCGATCACAGCATTCAGAATCCGGTGGTATTCCTCATGGGACTTCTGGAACGCAGCGTACTCGATCCTGTCTTCATCATCGGCGATTGTCTGGCGATAGAGTTCCATCTGCTCTTGCAGACGCGCGGCAAAACCCTTGAAGTCCGCGGCATCTTCATTGTTGAAGCCCTGCCCTTCTTCAAGACCCAGCATGGCTTGTATCCGCAGATAACTGTCGGACCAGGCGCCGCGAATCATCGAACTGTAGAACAACCCCGGCAGCGCATCCTCACGCACGCTCGCTTCGTTGGTTTCGATCTTCAACAGCCGCGAGTAAGAAACGACCACCATCAGCAACATGATGGCGATGATGACCGCAAAACTCGCCAAAATGCGTTGGCGCAACGTCCAGTTCTTCACAGGCTGTCCTCGGGGGGGATTCGAAATGCGGGGGAGTATAGCCGAGGGCGGTGTTTCATTTATAAGACGGGTGCGCACCACTTCTCATCCTGCCGGAAAAAAGCGGGATTGGCTCTGGAGGGGGACTGTCCGCTATCTCGCGGGAGGTGTGCCAGTGGTGATTTGGCAGAATGGGGCCGTGGTTCGGTCATGGAGTAGACGGCGTGGCGGAATACGCTTTCGCGAGCAGGCTCGCTCCCACAGTGGTTTTGTGTACATCAATCCATTGTAGGAGCAAGGCTTGCCCGCGAAGGCGGCTTTGAGACTTACACCGTAGCCAGCCTCACCTGCTTCTCCAGCTCAGCCTTCAACCCCGGCTCCAGCTTGAGTTGACGCGCCAGTTCGTCGAGGTAGGACTTCTCCATGAAACTCTCCTCATCCACCAGCATCACGCTGGCGATGTACATCTCGGCGGCCATTTCCGGGGTGCGGGCGGCGCGGGCGACATCACTGGGGTCCAGTGGCTTGTTGAGTTCGGCGTGCAGCCAGTGCTGTAGCTCCTGATCGTTGTCGAGCTTGGTGAACTCACCTTCGATCAGCTCGCGCTCTCGTTCGTCAATGTGACCGTCAGCCTTGGCCGCGGCCACCAGAGCTTTCAGAATCGCCTGGCTGTGCTGCTCGACTTGCGCAGCGGGCAAGCGGTCGAGCGTCTGCGGCCCTGCCTTCGATGTGCTGCCCTGCTGGGCTTGCCAGTTTCCATAGGCTTTGTAGGCCAGCACGCCCAATGCCGCGAGGCCGCCATAGACCGCGACTTTACCGCCAACTTTTCGGGCTTTCTTGCTGCCCAGCAGCAACCCCATGGCACCAGCCGCCAGTGCACCGCCGCCAGCGCCCGACAGTAAACTGCCAAGTCCACCCGAACCGCCGTTACCGCCAAGCAACCCGCCCAACCCACCAGACGCCTTGTTCTGCGCCCCACCGGCCTTGTTCTGCAACATGTCCTGGCCCGACTTGAGCAACTGATCGAGCAATCCACGGGTGTTCATTTTCTGCCTCCACGAAAAGGTTTTACCGAACCTTGAGGCCACCAGCCTAGTTCGAAAGTGCCCTAAGTCTGCCCGCGAGAGTGCTTCCAGATGTTGCTCCGCCCGTTTTTCAACTTGTCGCTTGAAACGTGCGGCTTGCAGCTGCTTTCAGAAATTTAGATATACACTCGAATAAATCGATAAAAACCGCCCACCGGGTACGCTCTCCATGATGACCTTGCGTCAGATCCGTCATTTCATTGCCGTGGCCGAGACCGGCTCGATCTCCGCCGCTGCGCAAACCGCGTTTATTTCCCAGTCCACCCTGACCCTGGCGATCCAGCAACTGGAGCAGGAAATCGGAGTCGGCCTGTTCAACCGCCATGCCAAGGGCATGACCCTGACACACCAGGGCCATCAGTTCCTGCGCCAGGCACACCTGATTCTCGCCACGGTCGACAACGCCAAACGCAGCCTGCAGCAGAGTACTGACCAGGTCGCCGGGCAGTTGATCGTCGGGGTGACCAGCCTGGTGGCCGGTTATTACCTGGCGGATTTGCTCACCCGTTTCCAGCGCGCCTACCCCAACGTCGAAATCCGCGTGATGGAGGACGAACGACCTTACATCGAGCATTTGCTGGTCAGCGGCGAAATCGATGTCGGTGTACTGATTCTTTCCAATCTCGAAGACCGCCATGCTTTGCAGACTGAGGTATTGACCCATTCACCCCACCGACTCTGGCTGCCGGCCCAACATCCATTGCTGGAACACGACAGCATCAACCTCGCCGACGTGGCCCGCGAGCCATTGATCCAGCTGAACGTCGATGAAATGGACCGCAACGCCCAGCGCATGTGGACGGCAGCCTCGCTGCAGCCTCGCATCACCTTGCGTACCGCCTCGACCGAGGCAGTGCGAAGCCTGGTGGCCGCCGGGCTGGGGGTGTCGATCCAGCCGGACATGACCTACCGCCCCTGGTCACTGGAGGGCGACATTATTGAAGCGCGGCCCATTGCCGACCTGAGCCAGACCCTCGACGTCGGCCTGGCCTGGCGTCGCGGCACTGCACGCCCTGCGTTGGTGGACCCCTTCCTGACGGTTGCCCGTGAGCAGCCCCACGGTGGACGCAAGCCATCTATTTAATCGAACGCCACCTTCAGTATTTAGAATTTGTCGACGGCAAGGCCGCGCACTAGTCTTGATGCATCTAATAAAGACAGCCGGCCCCAGTCACAGGGAGAGCCGCTATGTCTACACAAGAAGCCACACAAAAAAAGAGACCCCGAAAAATGGCTGGCGCGCAGACCCCGTTATTCACCGCGTTGTTGATCGATGGCGAATTGGTCGCGGGCCAGGGTTTTGTCGAACCGATCCTCAATCCGGCTACCGGCGAAGTCTTGACCCAGATCGCTGAAGCCAGCACCGAACAGGTCGAAGCCGCCATTCTGGCCGCCCACCGTGCCTTCGCCAGTTGGTCGCGCACCACACCGCAACAGCGCTCGAACCTGCTGCTGGACATCGCCAACACCATTGAAAAAAACGCCGACCTGCTCGCCCGCCTCGAAGCCCTGAACTGTGGCAAGCCGTTGCACCTGGCCCGTCAGGATGACCTGAGCGCCACGGTCGACGTATTCCGCTTCTTCGCCGGTGCCGTACGTTGCCAGACCGGCCAGCTCAGCGGTGAATACCTGCCCGGCTACACCAGCATGGTGCGCCGCGATCCGATTGGCGTGGTGGCATCGATTGCGCCATGGAACTATCCGATCATGATGGCCGCGTGGAAAATCGCCCCGGCCCTGGCCGCCGGCAACACTTTAGTGTTCAAGCCATCGGAACACACACCGCTGTCGATCCTGGCCCTCGCCCCGGCGCTGGCCGAGATCCTGCCGCGCGGCGTGATCAACATTATCTGTGGTGGCGGCGAAGGGGTCGGCAGCCACTTGGTCAGTCATCCCAAGGTGCGCATGGTGTCGCTGACCGGCGATATCGTCACCGGCCAGAAAATCCTTCAGGCCGCGGCCAAGACCCTCAAGCGCACTCACCTTGAACTGGGCGGCAAAGCCCCGGTGATCGTCTGCAACGATGCCGACATCCAGGCCGTGGTCGAAGGCGTGCGCACCTATGGCTACTACAACGCTGGCCAGGACTGCACGGCGGCGTGCCGGGTGTACGCACAGGCCGGGATTCACGACCGCCTGGTGGCCGAACTCGGCGCGGCGGTCAGCAGCCTGCGTTTCGCCGGCAAGCGCGATGCCGACAATGAAATCGGCCCGCTGATCAGCACCCGCCAACGCGACCGCGTGGCCAGTTTCGTCGAACGTGCCCTCGGCCAGCCGCACATCGAACGGGTGACCGGCGCAGCGGTGCATTCCGGCGCCGGCTTCTATTACCAGCCGACCTTACTGGCCGGCTGCAAGCAGAGCGACGAAATCGTCCAGCGCGAAGTGTTCGGGCCGGTGGTGACCGTGACCCGTTTCGATGAACTGGAACAAGCGGTGGACTGGGCCAACGATTCGGAATACGGCCTGGCGTCCTCGGTCTGGACCCAGAATCTCGACAAGGCGATGCAAGTCGCCGCGCGCTTGCAGTACGGCTGCACCTGGATCAACAGCCATTTCATGCTGGTCAGTGAAATGCCCCACGGCGGCCTCAAGCGTTCGGGCTACGGCAAAGACCTGTCCAGCGACTCACTCCAGGATTACAGCGTGGTGCGGCACATCATGGCGCGCCACGGACAACATCTCTGACTACGCTAATAACAAGCCGCCAACGGCAAGCTTCACCACGTTCACAACTGCCCCGACCATAACTAAAGAAGAGGGAAATTCCATGTTCGTGCACAAGACCGCACTGCTCAGTGCAATCACCACCGCGCTGCTGGCGAGCGCCACCCTCCAGGCCGCCGAGCCGCTCAAGGCTGTCGGCGCCGGCGAAGGTCAGCTGGATATCGTGGCATGGCCCGGTTACATCGAACGTGGCGAAAGCGACAAGGCCTACGACTGGGTGACCGGCTTCGAGAAGGAAACCGGCTGCAAGGTCAATGTGAAAACCGCTGCCACTTCCGATGAGATGGTCAGCCTGATGGCCAAGGGGGGCTACGACCTGGTGACGGCGTCCGGCGACGCGTCCCTGCGCCTGATCGTCGGCAAGCGTGTGCAACCGATCAACACCGCGTTGATCCCGAACTGGAAGAACCTCGACCCACGCCTCAAGGATGCGCCGTGGTACGTGGTCAACAAGCAGACCTATGGCACCCCGTATCAGTGGGGTCCGAACGTGTTGATGTACAACACCAACGTGTTCAAGACCGCGCCGGACAGCTGGGGCGTGTTGTTCAATGCCGAAAACCTGCCGGACGGCAAGCCGAACAAGGGCCGCGTGCAGGCTTATGACGGCCCGATCTACATCGCCGACGCGGCGCTGTACCTTAAATCCGCCAAGCCGGAACTGGGCATCCAGAACCCTTACGAACTGACCGAAGCCCAGTACAAGGCCGTGCTCGATCTGTTGCGTGCCCAGCAGCCGCTGATCCACCGCTACTGGCATGACACCACCGTGCAAATGAGTGACTTCAAGAACGAAGGCGTGGTCGCGTCCGGCGCCTGGCCGTATCAGGTCAATGGCCTGATGAACGAGAAACAGCCGATCGCCTCGACCATCCCGAAAGAAGGCGCCACCGGGTGGGCCGACACCACCATGCTGCACACCGATGCCAAACACCCGAACTGCGCCTACAAGTGGATGGACTGGTCGCTGCAACCGAAGGTCCAGGGCGATGTAGCGGCGTGGTTCGGTTCGTTGCCGGCAGTACCGGCGGCGTGCAAGGAAAGCGAATTGCTTGGCGCCGAGGGCTGCAAGACCAACGGTTTCGACAACTTCGACAAGATCGCCTTCTGGAAAACCCCACAAGCTGAAGGCGGAAAATTCGTGCCCTACAGCCGCTGGACCCAGGACTACATCGCGATCATGGGCGGTCGCTAGTCAAGGAGATCCCTGTGGGAGCCGGGCTTGCCCGCGATGGCGGCGTGTCAGCTGGTAGAGATGTTGGCTGACACTCCGCTATCGCTGGCAAGCCAGCTCCCACATTTGATCATCGCCGTTGCCACTACGGTGCCCGGCATTCAGATAGTTGATTCAGATTTTTCAGAAGTCCAGGCAGGGCCGCTGCGACGGCCCTCGCCTTTTTGGAGCACCGCACCATGACGCTTGCAGTCCAGTTCACCAACGTCTCCCGTCAGTTCGGCGAAGTGAAAGCCGTTGACCGGGTTTCCATCGACATTCAGGACGGCGAGTTTTTCTCCATGCTGGGGCCTTCCGGCTCGGGCAAAACCACCTGCCTGCGCCTTATCGCAGGTTTTGAACAGCCGAGCGCAGGCTCGATACGGATTCATGGCGAAGAAGCCGCCGGGCTGCCGCCGTATCAGCGTGACGTGAACACCGTGTTCCAGGATTACGCGCTGTTCCCGCACATGAACGTTCGCGACAACGTCGCCTACGGTTTGAAAGTCAAAGGCGTCGGCAAAGCCGAACGCTTGAAGCGCGCCGAGGAAGCCCTCGACATGGTCGCCCTCGGAGGCTACGGCGAGCGCAAACCGGTACAGCTCTCCGGTGGCCAGCGCCAGCGTGTAGCCCTGGCCCGAGCCTTGGTCAACCGGCCTCGCGTGCTGCTGCTCGACGAACCGCTTGGCGCGCTGGACCTGAAACTGCGCGAGCAGATGCAAGGCGAATTGAAGAAGCTGCAACGCCAGCTCGGCATCACCTTCATTTTCGTCACCCACGACCAGACCGAAGCGCTGTCGATGTCCGACCGCGTCGCTGTATTTAACAAGGGCCGCATTGAACAGGTCGATTCGCCGCGCAACCTGTACATGAAACCCTCGACCACCTTCGTCGCCGAATTCGTCGGCACGTCCAACGTAATACGCGGCGACCTGGCCAAACAGTTGAGCGGCAACCCACAGCCGTTCTCGATTCGCCCCGAACACGTGCGCTTCGCCGAAGGCCCGCTGGCCAGCCATGAAGTCGAAGTCAGCGGCTTGTTGCACGACATCCAGTACCAGGGCAGTGCCACCCGCTATGAACTGAAACTGGAAAACGGCCAGACCCTGAACATTAGCCAGGCCAACAATCAATGGCTCGATACCAGCGCCCAGCACCAGACCGGACAACGCATGACGGCGCGCTGGGCCCGCGAGGCCATGATCCCGCTGTTCGACACCGTTGCAGGCGGGGTGTGACATGAGCACCTTGGCCATCTCGCAAACCCCGTCCGGCGGCTCGCCGCTGCGCAGGTTTTCCAACCTGCTCTACCGCCGGCCGAACCTGTACCTGTCGATGCTGCTGGTGCCGCCGCTACTGTGGTTCGGCGCGATTTACCTGGGCTCGTTGCTGACGCTGCTGTGGCAAGGTTTCTACACCTTCGACGACTTCACCATGGCGGTCACGCCCGACCTGACCCTGGCGAACTTCGCCGCGCTGTTCCAGCCATCGAACTTCGACATCATCCTGCGCACCCTGAGCATGGCCATCGTCGTGTCCATCGCCAGCGCCATTGTCGCGTTCCCGATTGCCTATTACATGGCGCGCTACACCACCGGCAAGACCAAAGCGTTTTTCTACATCGCGGTGATGATGCCGATGTGGGCCAGTTACATCGTCAAGGCCTATGCCTGGACCCTGCTGCTGGCCAAGGGTGGCGTGGCCCAGTGGTTCGTCCAGAACCTGGGGCTGGAACCGTTGTTGCAGTTCGTGCTGGGCATTCCGGGTGTCGGTGGCAGTACCTTGTCGACCTCGCACCTGGGCCGTTTCATGGTGTTCGTCTACATCTGGCTGCCGTTCATGATCCTGCCGATCCAGGCCTCACTGGAGCGCCTGCCGCCGTCACTGCTGCAAGCGTCCGCCGACCTCGGCGCAAAGCCACGCCAGACCTTCATGCAGGTGATTCTGCCACTGTCGATTCCCGGCATTGCCGCAGGTTCCATCTTCACGTTTTCGCTGACCCTGGGTGACTTCATCGTGCCGCAACTGGTGGGCCCGCCGGGCTACTTCGTGGGCAGCATGGTGTATGCCCAGCAAGGTGCGATTGGCAACATGCCGATGGCCGCCGCCTTCACCCTGGTGCCGATCGTGCTGATCGCCATTTACCTGTCTATCGTCAAACGACTGGGGGCCTTCGATGCACTCTGAGAAAGCTTCACTCGGCCTGAAAATCGCAGCCTGGGGCGGGCTGGTGTTCCTGCACTTCCCGATCCTGATCATCTTCCTGTACGCCTTCAACACCGAAGACGCAGCGTTCAGCTTTCCGCCCAAGGGCTTCACCCTGAAGTGGATCAGCGTGGCGTTCTCACGGCCGGACGTGCTGGAAGCGATCAAGCTGTCGTTGCAGATTGCTGCCGTTGCCACGGCGATTGCCATGGTGCTTGGCACACTGGCGTCGGCGGCGCTGTACCGACGGGACTTCTTCGGCAAGCAAGGCATCTCGCTGATGCTGATACTGCCGATCGCCCTGCCGGGGATCATCACCGGGATCGCGCTGCTGGCAACCTTCAAGACGCTGGGCATCGAGCCTGGGATGTTCACCATCATCGTCGGCCACGCGACCTTCTGCGTGGTGATCGTCTACAACAACGTCATCGCCCGGTTGCGCCGCACCTCCCACAGCCTGATCGAAGCCTCGATGGACCTCGGCGCCGACGGTTGGCAGACCTTCCGCTACATCATCCTGCCCAACCTCGGCTCGGCGTTGCTGGCCGGCGGCATGCTCGCGTTTGCACTGTCATTCGACGAAATCATCGTCACCACCTTCACCGCCGGCCACGAGCGCACCCTGCCGCTGTGGCTGCTCAACCAACTGAGCCGTCCTCGGGACGTGCCGGTGACCAACGTCGTCGCGATGCTGGTGATGATCGTGACCATGCTGCCGATTCTCGGCGCCTATTACCTGACCCGTGGCGGTGAGAGCGTGGCCGGTAGCGGCGGGAAATAAATCAGAAACAGACAGCGAATATCCCCTGTGGGAGCGAGCCTGCTCGCGAAAGCGGTATGACATTCAACACCGATGTCGACTGCCAGGCCGCCTTCGCGAGCAGGCTCGCTCCCACAAAAACAAGAAATGCTTTGAAGAGGACATAGCCATGCAAACCCAACTCTTGATCAACGGCCAACTGCTCACCGGCGAAGGCCCCGCCCAACCGGTGTTCAACCCCGCACTGGGCCGCGTGCTGGTAGAAATCAACGAAGCCAGCGAATCCCAGGTCGATGCCGCCGTGCGCGCCGCCGATGCCGCGTTCGACAGCTGGTCGCACACGCCGCCGAAAGAACGCTCGCTGCTGCTGCTCAAACTCGCCGACGCCATTGAAGCCCACGGCGAAGAGCTGGCCAAACTGGAATCGGATAACTGCGGCAAGCCCTACAGTGCCGCGCTGAACGACGAGATCCCGGCGATTGCCGACGTGTTCCGCTTCTTCGCCGGCGCCAGCCGCTGCATGAGCGGTTCGGCCGGTGGTGAATACCTGCCAGGCCACACCTCGATGATCCGTCGCGACCCGGTGGGCGTGATCGCCTCCATCGCGCCATGGAACTACCCGCTGATGATGGTTGCCTGGAAAATCGCCCCGGCCCTGGCCGCCGGTAATACCGTGGTACTCAAACCGTCGGAACAGACCCCGTTGACGGCGTTGCGTCTGGCCGAACTGGCGTCGGACATTTTCCCTGCCGGCGTACTCAACCTAGTGTTCGGCCGTGGTCCTACCGTCGGCAGCCCGCTGGTCACTCACCCGAAAGTGCGCATGGTGTCGTTGACCGGTTCGATCGCCACCGGTTCGAACATCATTTCCAGCACCGCCGACAGCGTCAAACGCATGCACATGGAACTGGGTGGCAAGGCCCCGGTGATCATCTTCGACGACGCTGACATCGACGCCGCCGTGGAAGGCATCCGCACCTTCGGCTTCTACAACGCCGGCCAGGACTGCACCGCCGCCTGCCGTATCTACGCGCAAGAAGGCATCTACGAGAAGTTTGTCGAGAAGCTTGGTGCCGCCGTCAGCAGCATTAAATACGGGCTGCAGGATGACCCGGCCACCGAACTTGGGCCGCTGATCACCGCGCAACACCGTGACCGCGTCGCTGGTTTCGTCGAGCGTGCCATAGCCCAGCCGCACATCCGCCTGATCACTGGCGGCAAAACGGTGGATGGCAACGGCTTCTTCTTCGAGCCGACGGTGCTGGCCGACGCTCAGCAGGATGACGAAATCGTCCGCCGCGAAGTGTTCGGGCCGGTGGTGTCGGTGACCAAATTCACCGATGAAGCCCAGGTGCTGGGGTGGGCCAACGACTCCGACTACGGTCTGGCGTCCTCGGTGTGGACCGCCGACGTCGGCCGCGCCCATCGTCTGTCGGCGCGGTTGCAGTACGGCTGCACCTGGGTCAACACCCACTTCATGCTGGTCAGCGAAATGCCCCATGGCGGTCAGAAACTGTCCGGGTACGGGAAGGACATGTCGATGTACGGATTGGAGGATTACACCGTTGTGCGGCATGTGATGTTCAAGCACTAAAAAAAGCATCGCTGGCAAGCCAGCTCCCACAAGGGTCGCCACTGAACCTGTGGGAGCTGGCTTGCCAGCGATTGCGTCACCTCGGTTTCAAGGTCGACCGGGATTACGCACCACTAGGTTTCAAACACAACAATAACCACCGATCCGGGCGGCGCCCTTAAGGCCCCACCACGGCATCGGACATCCGAAATCTGCCGATTTTCCGGAGCAAACACATGAGTTCATCGTCCGATCTCTCTGCCGTCGTTGCCGACAGCGATGCCGAGCAACTACGCAAACTGGGTTACACCTCCAACTTCAATCGCAGCATGAGCCTGTGGGAAAACTTCGCCCTGGGCTTCACTTATCTCTCGCCGGTCGTAGGGGTTTATACCCTCTTCGGACTGTGCCTCGCCGCCGGCGGGCCACCGATGTTCTGGGCCTATCTGCTGGTCGGTTGCGGTCAGTTGCTGGTGTGCCTGATCTTCGGTGAAGTGGTCTCGCAGTTCCCGATTTCCGGTGGAGTGTACCCATGGGCCCGTCGCCTGGTGGGCAAGCGCTGGGCGTGGATGGTCGGCTGGATCTACTCCATTGCCCTGTGCGTGACCATCGCCGCCGTTGCCGTCGGCGCCGGTCCTTACCTCGCGGCGATGCTGGGTTTTGAACCGAGCAACAACACCAACATCGTCATCGCCCTGGTGCTGACGCTGTTCGCCACCCTGATCAACCTCAGCGGCACCAAGGTACTGGCGCGCATTGCCATGTTCGGTTTCCTCTGCGAACTGATCGGTGCGGTGATCGTTGGCGTGTACCTGCTGATTTTCGAGCGTCATCAGTCGATCAGCGTACTGTTCAACACCTTCGACATCAGCATCAACGGCTCGTACCTGCCGGCCTTCCTCACTGCCTCGCTGGCGGGGATGTTCCTGTACTACGGCTTCGAGGCCTGCGGCGATGTGGCCGAAGAAACCCCAAACCCGAGCAAGAAAATTCCGGTGGCCATGCGCATGACCATCTACATCGGCGGCGTGGCAGCGATGTTCGCCTGCCTGGCATTGATCCTCGCCGTGCCGGACATGCAAGCGGTGATCGACGGCACCGACAAGGACCCGGTCGGCACCATCCTCAACAACGCCTTCGGTCCGGTCGGTTCGAAAATGGTGATGGGTGTGGTGATGATTTCCTTCATCTCCTGCGTCATTAGCCTGCAAGCGGCGGCGAGTCGTCTGCTGTATTCCTACGCCCGGGACGAAATGGTGATCGGCAGTCGACTGCTGAAAAAGATCTCGCCTCACACCCAGGTACCGGTTGCCGCGCTGTTCGTGTCCGGCGTCCTGCCGGCGCTGATCATCGTCCTCGGCTTCTTCCTCCAGGACGCAGTCGCCACCATCGTCAGCTTCGCCGCCATCGGCATCTACCTGGCGTTCCAGATGATCGTACTCGCGGCACTGTACGCCCGCCTGAAAGGCTGGAAACCCAGCGGCAAATTCACCCTGGGTGCCTGGGGCTGGCCGGTGAACATCGGCGCGCTGGTCTACGGCGTCGGCGCCATCATCAACATGGCCTGGCCCCGCACCCCGGACGCCGCGTGGTACATCAACTACGCCATGGTCCTGAGTACCGCCATCGTCATCGGCCTGGGGCTGCTCTACATGTGGATCGCCAAGCCGTATAACCACGGGACTGCGCCTGCGGGGGATGCGTGGAAGGTTAGTCGGTAACCTGAGTTGCCCCGGTGCCACATAGGTGCCGGGGCAATCTGGCCATTCAAGCAGGTAAATACTTCGAGACAGTTCCCTCCCCCCTGCCGGTGTATCCCCAGCTAGAGTTTTCGCAACCGTGCACGAGGCATCGGTTGACGAGAATCACGGGACTGCCTAGGGTGTTTACGGCGTTTACAATGTATACATCTTAGGAGAGCCGCCATGGCCTCTCCCGTTTTGTCTTTTCGCGTCGAAGAACTGTTGGCCCAGCAACTGGATCAATTGGCAGCAGCCACCGACCGCGACCGTCAATATCACCTCAAACGTGCACTGGTCCGCTACGTGGAAGCCGAATTCTGGCATCTGCAAGCGATAAGTGACGGCATTGCCGATGCCGACGCAGGGAAACTTACTGATCTGGATGCCGTGAAGGCTAAGTGGGTAAAACGTGCCGAGCGTAGTACTGACTGAAAAAGCCGAGAGCGACCTCGACAACATTCATGAGCATTACCGGGTGGTCGTCGGCGCAAGTGCCGACATCGAAATCATTTCAACAATCCTGCAATCCTTCCAGTTGCTGGAACAGTTTCCGGGCTCTGGCAGACCATCAGTAATGCCCGACGTGCGAGAGCTAGTACCTGGCCGTTATCCGTTCATTGCTCCTTATCGATATGCTCAAGGCCAAATACAGGTGTTGAGGGTGCTGCATCAACGTTCTGAACGTTCACAGGATTGGCAAACGGAGAACATCCAGCCGCGACAGGATTGCCGCGACTGAATGCACCTTTTCTTCAAAACCTTGAAACACTCCTCATCGCATCCACCAGATACCGCATCGCAATCCGGTCGCTCTCCGACAGTTCGCGATAACGCTCCACCAGCTTCATTTCCTCGGAGTTCAATCGACGTCTTCGCCGGCCAGTGGACAGGCACGGAAAGATTCCCAATATTTCGGTGATGCCTTGTACTTTCGACATGGACGATGTCCTTCTCTACGTCAAAGAAAACTTCAGAAACCGCATCGCCCTATTCGTTTTTCAGCAGCTCCTTGTGCCAACTGAACCGCACCGGCCCGAAGGGCATAAACCGGTCATGAACACAGAATAGAAATATTCCGGGCGCTGAAAAGCGCTTTTTAGAGTAATTAATCGAAAAAAGCAGAAATGCCCTGTAAATCAGAAGTCGCTGTCGGAAATGTTTCCCGACATGTCTTGTTTCACTCGTACGCTAGCGCCGTGCCATCAATCAATTTTGATCTGCCATCGAACGGTTTAAGCTATCGGCATCTGTTTAAAGTCCGATGCGTTTGGCCGAAGGCATGTCCGAACCGTTATTTCTGATCCAGCACGTGCCAGGAACGGCGCGGGATTGTTCACGACAGGTTGAATTTATGCACCGCAGGAATTTGCTCAAAGC
This sequence comes from Pseudomonas sp. G(2018), assembly GCF_005502415.1. Taxonomy (NCBI): domain Bacteria; kingdom Pseudomonadati; phylum Pseudomonadota; class Gammaproteobacteria; order Pseudomonadales; family Pseudomonadaceae; genus Pseudomonas; species Pseudomonas sp. G(2018). The sequence goes on from NZ_SCOO01000005.1 coordinate 89,239, forward strand.
CTCCATGGCCATTGCGGCTTACACCGGTTTGTCCGCCACCGGCCTGCTCGCCGCCCGCGCTTGGGCCGCCACCGGGGCCGCCGATGGCGAAGCCCGGTCGTTCGACTTCGAAGCCTTGAAGATCCAGGCCAAGCAGCTTGCCAGCAATCGCTACCAGGACACCAAGCAGGTATTGCCACCGACTTTGGCGACCATGACCCCGCAGAACTTCAACGCGATCCGCTACGACGGCGCCCATTCGCTGTGGAAAGAAAACAAGGGTCAGCTGGATGTACAGTTTTTCCACGTCGGCATGGGCTTCAAGCAGCCGGTGCGCATGTACAGCGTCGATCCCAAGACTCGCATGGCCCGCGAGGTGCATTTCCGCCCGTCGCTGTTCAACTATGAAAACACCACGGTCGATACCAAGCAGCTCACCGGCGACCTGGGGTTTTCCGGTTTCAAACTGTTCAAGGCCCCGGAGCTGGACAAGCACGACGTGGTGTCCTTCCTCGGCGCCAGCTACTTCCGCGCGGTGGATGCCACCGGCCAGTACGGCTTGTCGGCCCGCGGCCTGGCGATCGACACCTACGCCAAGAAGCGCGAAGAATTCCCTGACTTCACCAAGTTCTGGTTCGAAACCCCGGACAAGGACAGCACCCGCTTCGTGGTCTACGCCCTGCTCGATTCGCCGAGCGCCACCGGTGCCTACCGTTTTGACATCGATTGCCAGGCCGAGCGCGTGGTGATGGAGGTGGACGCACACGTCAACGCCCGCACCGCCATCGATCAACTGGGCATCGCGCCGATGACCAGCATGTTCAGCTGCGGCACCCACGAACGCCGGATGTGCGACACCATTCACCCGCAGATCCACGACTCCGATCGCCTGGCGATGTGGCGCGGCAACGGCGAATGGATCTGCCGTCCGCTGAACAACCCGGCCAAACTGCAATTCAACGCCTTCGCCGACAAGGACCCGAAAGGTTTCGGCCTGGTGCAGACCGACCACGAGTTCGCCAGTTATCAGGACACCGTCGACTGGTACAGCCGGCGCCCAAGCCTGTGGGTCGAGCCTACGACGGCGTGGGGCGAGGGCTCGGTCGATCTGCTGGAAATTCCTACCACCGGCGAAACCATGGACAACATCGTCGCTTTCTGGACGCCGAAAAAACCGGTGGCGGCCGGCGATTCGCTGAACTACGGCTACAAACTGTACTGGAGCGCACTGCCACCGGTCGGCACGCCGCTGGCGCGAGTCCACGCGACCCGCTCCGGGATGGGCGGCTTCACCGAAGGTTGGGCGCCGGGCGAACATTACCCACCAGTCTGGGCTCGCCGATTTGCCGTGGACTTCTCAGGCGGCGGCCTGGACCGCTTGCCCGAGGGTGCCGGCATTGAACCGGTGGTCACCTGCTCGAACGGAGAGGTCAAGGATTTCAGCGTGCTGGTACTCGATGACATCAAGGGCTATCGCATCCTGTTCGACTGGTACCCGACCAACGACAGCGTGGACCCCGTCGAACTGCGCCTGTTCATCCGCACCAACGACCGCACGCTCAGTGAAACCTGGTTGTACCAGTATTTCCCGCCGGCCCCGGACAAGCGCAAATACCCTTGATCCGGGGTTGCGCCCATTCAGCATTCGGTTTTCCGAACGCGACCTGTCGGTCGGTTCGGTTAACCGGATCATTCAGCGTTAAAAATCCCGCCACAAATAATTAATTTCCTTATAAATCAACTACTTGACTCATTAAGCATGGCCTGGCACGGGTCATGCTCTACACTTCTTCGATGAATGCCTGTTGTGCCAACACGTCAGGAGCCATCAGGCATTCGCAGCACAAAAGGGCCGATGAACTGGCTCCATAAAAAAAACAATGTCGAGGAAAATTTGATGCGCATCGTTCCCCATATCCTGGGCGCAGCCATTGCTGCCGCTCTGATCAGCACGCCAGTTTTCGCCGCCGAACTCACCGGCACCCTGAAGAAAATCAAAGAGTCCGGTGTTATCACCCTCGGGCATCGTGACGCTTCCATTCCTTTCTCCTACATCGCGGACGCTTCCGGCAAGCCGGTCGGCTACTCCCACGACATCCAGCTGAAAGTCGTCGAAGCCCTGAAAAAAGACCTGGACATGCCGAACCTGCAGGTCAAGTACAACCTGGTCACCTCGCAAACCCGTATCCCGCTGGTGCAGAACGGCACCGTGGACCTGGAGTGCGGCTCCACCACCAACAACGTCGAGCGTCAGCAGCAAGTTGACTTCTCCGTCGGCATCTTCGAAATCGGTACCCGTCTTCTGTCCAAGAAAGACTCCAAGTACAAGGATTTCCCGGACCTGGCCGGCAAGAACGTCGTGACCACCGCCGGCACCACGTCCGAGCGCATCCTCAAGGCGATGAACGCCGACAAGCAGATGGGCATGAACGTCATTTCCGCCAAAGACCACGGCGAGTCCTTCCAGATGCTGGAAACCGGTCGTGCCGTTGCGTTCATGATGGATGACGCCCTGCTGGCCGGCGAAGCCGCCAAGGCCAAGAAGGCGAGCGACTGGGAAGTTACCGGTACTCCACAGTCCTACGAAATCTACGGCTGCATGGTGCGCAAGGGCGACGAGCCGTTCAAGAAGGCTGTAGACGACGCCATCAAGGCAACCTACGCATCGGGCGAGATCAACAAGATCTACGAAAAATGGTTCATGCAGCCAATTCCGCCGAAAAACCTGAACCTGAACTTCCCGATGAGCGACGAGCTCAAGGCCCTGATCGCCAATCCGACCGATAAAGCGGCTGACGACAAGAAATCCTGATTTCTGACTAACCTTATCTCCTGAGAGGGCCGCAGCCCTTTCAGGAGGTGTCACTTCCTGCTGGCATTTTTGGAAACACTCGGACCGGTGGCTGTCGAGCCGATCGCGTGTGCCTGATCGTCATGATCAGGCGGGAACGGAGTTTCCCCCAAGCGGGTACTTGCATCGATTGATCTCAAGGGGAGACCCTAATGAATTACAACTGGGACTGGGGCGTGTTCTTCAAGTCCACCGGCGTGGGCAGCGAGACCTATCTCGACTGGTTCATCTCCGGACTGGGCTGGACCATCGGCATCGCCATCGCGGCCTGGATCATCGCCCTGATACTGGGTTCGATCCTGGGTGTCATGCGCACCGTGCCGAACCGCATCGTATCGGGCATCGCCACCTGCTACGTAGAACTCTTCCGCAACGTGCCGCTGCTGGTTCAGCTGTTCATCTGGTACTTCCTGGTGCCCGACCTGCTGCCACCGGATTTGCAAGAGTGGTACAAGCAGGACCTGAACCCGACCACCTCGGCCTTCCTCAGCGTCGTCGTGTGCCTGGGCCTGTTCACCGCTGCCCGCGTTTGTGAACAGGTGCGCACCGGCATTCAGGCGCTGCCAAAAGGCCAGGAATCCGCTGCCCGCGCCATGGGCTTCAAGTTGCCGCAGATCTACTGGAACGTGCTGCTGCCCCAGGCTTACCGGATCATCATTCCGCCGCTTACCTCGGAGTTTCTCAACGTCTTCAAGAACTCGTCCGTGGCTTCGCTGATCGGCCTGATGGAGCTGCTCGCGCAGACCAAACAGACCGCAGAGTTCTCGGCCAACCTGTTCGAAGCGTTCACCCTGGCCACGCTGATCTACTTCACCCTGAACATGAGCCTGATGCTGCTGATGCGCATGGTCGAGAAGAAAGTCGCCGTACCGGGCCTGATTTCCGTAGGGGGTAAATGATGGAATTCGATTTCTCGGGCATCATCCCGTCCCTGCCGGGCTTGTGGAACGGCATGATCATGACCCTCAAGCTGATGGCCCTGGGCGTGGTCGGCGGGATCATTCTCGGCACCCTGCTGGCCCTGATGCGCCTGTCCCACAACAAACTGCTGTCGAACATCGCCGGCGCCTACGTTAACTATTTCCGTTCGATTCCGTTGCTGCTGGTCATCACCTGGTTCTACCTGGCGGTGCCGTTCGTGCTGCGCTGGATCACCGGCGAAGACACCCCGATCGGCGCATTTGCCTCCTGCATCGTGGCATTCATGATGTTCGAAGCGGCGTACTTCTGCGAAATCGTCCGCGCTGGCGTGCAGTCGATTCCCAAGGGGCAGATGGGTGCCGCCCAAGCGCTGGGTATGAACTATGGCCAGATGATGCGCCTGATCATCCTGCCGCAAGCGTTCCGCAAGATGACTCCGCTGTTGCTGCAACAGAGCATCATCCTGTTTCAGGACACCTCGCTGGTCTACGCCGTCGGCCTGGTGGACTTCCTCAATGCTTCGCGCGCCAGTGGCGACATCATTGGCCGCTCCAATGAGTTCCTGATCTTCGCAGGTCTCGTGTACTTCATCATCAGCTTTGCCGCCTCGCAGCTGGTCAAGCGTCTGCAAAAAAGGTTCGCCGTATGATCTCTATCAAAAACATCAACAAGTGGTATGGGGACTTCCAGGTGCTGACTGATTGCAGCACCGAGGTCAAAAAAGGCGAAGTGATCGTGGTGTGCGGTCCGTCCGGTTCCGGCAAATCGACCCTGATCAAGTGCGTCAACGCCCTGGAACCGTTCCAGAAAGGCGACATCGTGGTCGATGGCACGTCCATTGCCGACCCGAAGACCAACCTGCCGAAGCTGCGCTCGCGCGTGGGCATGGTGTTCCAGCATTTCGAGCTGTTCCCGCACCTGACCATCACCGAAAACCTGACCATCGCGCAGATCAAGGTGCTGGGCCGCAGCAAGGAAGAAGCCACCAAGAAAGGCCTGCAACTGCTGGAGCGTGTCGGCCTCTCGGCTCACGCCCACAAGCACCCCGGCCAACTGTCCGGTGGCCAGCAGCAGCGTGTGGCGATTGCCCGTGCGCTGGCGATGGACCCGATTGTCATGCTGTTCGATGAACCGACCTCGGCACTGGACCCGGAAATGGTCAACGAAGTGCTGGACGTGATGGTGCAACTGGCCCACGAAGGCATGACCATGATGTGCGTAACCCACGAAATGGGCTTCGCCCGTAAAGTGGCCGACCGCGTGATCTTCATGGACCAGGGCAAAATCATCGAGGACTGCAAGAAAGAGGAGTTCTTCGGCGACATCAGCCACCGCGCCGAGCGTACGCAGCACTTCCTCAACAAGATTCTGCAGCACTAACAGCAACACGACCGCCCCTCTGTAGGAGCGAGCTTGCTTGCGATGAACTCAAAGACACCGCGTACATCCAGGATGAACGCGTCATCGTTGACGACCATCGCGAGCAAGCTCGCTCCTGCAGGAGGCAGGCGGACGCTGGTTGACCCAAGGCATCTGTGATGAAATGCGACCCCACCCTCTATCGCGCCGCGTCGCCATCACTCGCCGTGAAACCCCGTCTGATTCGCCATCTGTTCCTGCCGCCGCTGATCATCGCGCTGATGATCGGACTGGGTTATGCCGGCTTCTGGGTCAGTGAACACTACGGCGTCCGCAGCCTGAGCGAAAGCGGCCAGCGCCAGCTGGAACTGCACGCCCGCGCCGTCGAAAGCGAAATCAGCAAATACACCTACCTGCCCAGCCTGCTGGAACTCGAAACCAGTGTGTCGAAGCTGCTGGCCGACCCGACCCCGGAATACCGGCAAACGGTCAACGATTACCTCGAAGGCCTGAACCGGCGCAGTCGTAGTCGGGCTATTTATGTGATGGACACCACCGGTCGCGTCATGGCCACCAGTAACTGGCGCGATGTCGACAGTTATCTGGGTGAAGACCTGTCCTTCCGCGCCTATTTCCAGAACGCCGTGCGCGGTCAGCCGGGGCGGTTCTACGGCATCGGCAGTACCAACGGCGAACCCGGTTACTACCTGGCTCATGGCCTGGAAGAACACGGCAAGATCATCGGCGTCGCGGTGGTCAAGGTGCGCCTGGAAGCCATGGAAGAACGCTGGCAGCGGGCACGCCTGGAAGCCTTCGTCAGTGACGAGAACGGCATCATCATTCTGTCCAGCGATCCGGCGCGGCGCTTGAAATCAGTGATCCCCCTGAGCGACGAGACCAAGGAAAAACTTGCCCGCAGCCTTCAGTATTACTGGTTCCCGCTCAACGAACTGCAACCGCTGGCTCGGGAAACCCTGTCCGAAGGCGTGGAAAAACTGACCTTTCCGGCCAACAGCGAACTGGTCTCCGACGAAGAAAACATCAGCTATCTGTCGCAAACCCGCAATTTGAGCGATACACCGTGGAATTTCACCCTGCTCACGCCATTGCAGGATTTGCGCCGAGAGGCGATCAATCAGGGGATTCTGGTGGCGGTGGCTTTCGCTCTCGTGGCGTTCCTGCTGATTGCCTGGAACGAACGACGCAAGGTGATCGCCACCCGCCTCGCCGCCCGGGAAGCCTTGCAGGAAGCCAACAATCAACTGGAGCGTCGGATTACCGAACGCACCGTCGACCTGCGCGCCAGCAACGAACGCCTTAAAGGCCAGATCCGCGAACGGCGTCACGCCGAAGAGACCTTGCGTCGTGCCCAGGATGAACTGGTGCAGGCCGGAAAACTCGCGGCGATCGGCCAGATGTCCACCAGCATTGCCCACGAATTGAACCAGCCGCTGGCGGCGCTGCGTACCCTGTCCGGCAATACCGTGCGCTTTCTCGAGCGCGGTCAACTGGACGTGGCCAGCACCAACCTCAAGACCATCAACGAATTGATCGACCGCATGGGCCGGATCACCGCCAGCCTGCGTTCCTTCGCCCGGCGCGGTGATGACAAGGGTCAGGCCTGCCTCGGCAAAGCCGTGGACGCGGCACTGCAACTGCTGGGCAGCCGCGTCGAAAACGCCCATCTGCAACTGCACCGGCATTTCGACGAGGTGCAGGTGCAGATCGACCAGACCCGACTGGAACAGATTCTCGTCAACCTTATCGGCAATGCCCTCGATGCCATGCAGGCGCAACCGCAGCCTGAGTTGTGGCTCGAAGGCGACACCGGCGATGGCAAGTATCGGCTGCGGGTTCGGGACAACGGCCACGGCATCGACGCCGAAGCACGCAAGCACCTGTTCGAACCCTTCTTCACCACCAAACCCGGCGAACAGGGTCTTGGCCTCGGCCTGACCCTGTCCGCGAGCCTGGCCGCCGCTACCGGCGGTCACCTGGGTGTCGAGCACCCGGCCAGCGGTGGCACCGCATTCGTCCTCAGTTTACCGTTGGTAAGCCCCATTCCCGCCGAGCCAATATGAACCACGACCTTAGTGTATTGATCGTCGAAGACGACCCCCATGTGCTGCTCGGCTGCCAGCAGGCCCTGACCCTGGAAGACATTCCGTGCATTGGCGTAGGCAGTGCCGAAGAGGCCCTGGAGCGCGTCGGTGACAACTTTGCCGGCATCGTCATCAGTGACATCCGCCTGCCGGGTATCGATGGCCTGGAACTGCTGACCCGGCTCAAGGCCCGCGACCGCAGCCTGCCGGTGGTGCTGATTACCGGGCACGGTGATATTTCCATGGCCGTGGGCGCGATGCAGAAAGGCGCCTACGACTTCATGGAAAAACCCTTCTCCCCGGAGCGTCTGGTGGATGTGGCACGCCGAGCGCTGGAGCAACGCAGCCTGGCGCGTGAAGTCTCGTCGTTGCGCCGGCAACTGGCGGAGCGGGATTCACTCGAAGGCCGGATCATCGGCCGTTCGCCGGCCATGCAGAACCTGCGCGAACTGATTGCCAACGTCGCCGACACCTCGGCCAACGTGCTGATCGAAGGCGAAACCGGCACCGGCAAGGAGTTGGTAGCGCGCTGCCTGCACGACTTCAGTCGCCGCCACACCCGGCAATTCGTCGCGTTGAACTGCGGCGGCCTGCCGGAGAACCTGTTCGAGAGCGAAATCTTCGGTCATGAGGCCAACGCTTTCACCGGTGCCGGCAAACGACGGATCGGCAAGATCGAGCATGCCGACGGCGGCACGCTGTTCCTCGATGAAGTGGAAAGCATGCCCCTGCCCCTGCAGATCAAACTGCTGCGGGTGTTGCAGGAACGCACCCTCGAACGCCTCGGCTCGAACCAGAGCGTGGCGGTGGATTGCCGGGTGATCGCCGCGACCAAGTCCGATCTGGACGAATCGAGCAAGGCCGGCGAGTTCCGCAGCGACCTGTATTACCGTCTCAACGTGGTGACCCTGGAACTGCCGCCGCTGCGCGAACGCCGCGAAGACATCCTGCAACTGTTCGAATACTTCTTGCAGCAATCGTCCTTGCGCTTCGACCGCATCGCGCCGGAACTGGATAACCAGACCCTGTCGAACCTGATGAGCCACGACTGGCCGGGCAACGTGCGCGAACTGCGCAACGTCGCCGAACGCTTTGCACTTGGTCTTCCTGCCTTCAAAAAAACCGGTGCGGGCAGTAGCGCCCAAGGCCTGGCTTTCGCCGAAGCGGTGGAAGCCTTCGAACGCAACCTGCTGAGCGATGCCTTGCAGCGCAGTGGCGGCAACCTGACCCAGGCCAGCCAGGAATTGGGCATGGCCAAGACCACGCTGTTCGACAAAGTGAAGAAGTACGGGCTGAGCCACTGATGGATCTGATTCTCAAAGCGACCCTGGGTGCAGCGGTGGTGGTGATCCTCGCCGCCCTATCCAAGACCAGAAACTATTACATCGCCGGGCTGGTGCCGCTGTTTCCGACCTTTGCGCTGATTGCACATTACATCGTCGGCAAGGGGCGCTCGATAGACGACCTGAAAACCACCATCGTGTTTGGCATGTGGTCGATCATTCCGTACTTCATCTACCTGGCGACCTTGTACCTGATGGTCGACCGGATGCGCCTGGAGGCGTCCTTGGCGGTGGCGGCAGTGGCGTGGTTGATGGCGGCGACGGTGTTGGTCTCAGTATGGGTTCGCTTCCAATCCTGAGTACAACCCTTTGTGGGAGCGGGCTTGCTCGCTCCCACAGGGTTGTGTCGTTTAGTGCGCGTAAACCTGCTGCAACTGCGCCTGGGTCAACGCATCCTCAAACGGCACCGGCACCGACTTCACCGCTCCATAGAGGTTGCGATAGCGCCAGTAATTGCCGTTGTTGGCCAATTGATATCCGCGCTCGACCACCCGCTGGCCATCAAGCACATAACGCAAGGTTTCCTGAGCCGCCGCAGGGGGCGTCGGTTGCATCAGATCTGTGGCCAACACCCGCATGGACTCATCGATGCACTCATCGAGTACGGCGGTGACTGTCGCCAAATCAAGCCTGCCGTCGTCGATGCACTGCTTGCCGCAGCGACGAACCGGCTGGCTGGCCACCTCGATGCGCATGCGGTACAGCGGTGAGCCGGCGATGTCCTGAACCTGGACCTGATTGACCAGGATAAAACTGCCGCGATCCGGGGTCAGCATCAGTTTGGGCTCTATCAGCAAACGCGCGGTAACCTGGCCCTCGCCCTGCTTGAGTCCGGCCGTTTTCGAAGCCTGCTGAAAGCGTTGTTGCAGACGTTCCTGCAGCGGCACCCCGGCGAGCAGATCAGCCATCGGTCGCGACTCTTTGAGCGCGGCTTTTTCCGCATCGCGCTGCAAAGTGCCGCTGCCCATCTGGGTGTTGATCAGACTGGCCAGCAAAATCCCGGCAAGCCCGGCGGTATTGCCCGAACTCGCTATCAGGTTGTGGCTGGACGATGCAGCCTTCAGGGCCTGCTCGGAATCGATCACCGTGCTGGCGCCGACAAACGCCTGCGGCACCTGCACGTCGACCTTGAGCCCGTGGGCCTGAACGTAAGGCAAGGCGCTCTGGTCTTTGAAACCGGCCTCGGGAGCCGGTTTCTGCGCGCAGCCCGCCAACATCAGCAGGACCAGCGCGCCGGCCACTGCGAATGGACGCTTCATTGGGTGAACGGGGTGATCATTTGCTGACGGCTGTTATCCACAGCCTGATAGAAGGCATTGGACAGGTTGGTGTAGGTCGGCTCGTCCCACTCGCCTTGAGCAGCTTGCGTCACGACAAAAGGCTTGAACCACAACAATTTGTTGTCCGCCAGATCGACCACCATGCCCTGCCCGCCCACTTGCGCCATCGGTACGCTGGTCGGTACAAACCCGTAGTAGCTGCGAGTAGCGCCGGTAGCGTACACATTCACCAACAGCAGACGGTCCACGCCATGGGTCGCCTTGACCGGCGTCAGGTCGCGGGTCATGTAGCCTTCGCGGAAGGAGACTTCCTTGTAAACCTTCAGATCTACCGGTTCGTCGATGCGTTTGACCTTGTAACCCTTGGCCTGCAACTTGGCGACGATCACGTCGGGCAAGGTGGTGAGGTCGCGCACTTGCCATTGTTCGACGTTACTGCTGAGTTTGCTGTTGACGCCCTTGTTGATGGCGTAATCGAGCAGCCCCTGGTTGCCGGTCAAGGCCAGCACCGGTGGTGGCACCACCGTGATCGCCACGCCGATGGTCGGCTCCTTGGCGTCCCAGAATTGATTGTCCAGTGGTACAGGAGGTTGAACGTGAGCACAGCCGGTGAGTGTCAGGCAGGCCAACAGAGTCAGCACCGCCCAGGTGCGTAGAGCGCGGAAAGTCATGGATCATGTCCCTATGGTTTGAAATCATCACCGCCCGTATCGGCAGCAACGGTCAAAACTATAGTGGCATATTGACACCTTTTTGACATCGGGAATTTTCAGCTCCCACATTGGATGGGATTTACAGGAGGTTCGGTGCCGGCACCGGCTCGATCTGCGCCCAATGCGAAGTGTCCTCCCGGTGTTCACGCAAATACGGCAATACTGCCGCCAGCAATGGCGCCTTGAACGCCTCCTGAAAACGATGAGCCAACCCCGGAATCAACTTCAACTGACTGCCACGCAGATGCGCCGCCAGGTGCACGCCGTGCATCACCGGTAACAGCGGATCGGCCGTGCCATGCACCACCAGCGCCGGCACCCGTAATTGATTGAGCAACGGCACCCGGCTCGGCTCGGCCAGAATGGCCATGATCTGCCGCTTCACACCTTCTGGATTGAACGCCCGGTCATAGGACAGCGCCGCCTGATGCAGCAGCGCCTGCCGATCATCGCTCACAGTCGGGCTGCCCAGTGCCGCCAGCAAATCGGCCTGTTGCTCCAGGGCGACTTCACGATTCGGCGCACCACGACGTGCGAGCAACTGAACCAATGCCGCACTAGGCGCGGGCAAGCCTTCGGCCCCGGAAGTGGTCATGATCAGCGTCAGGCTCTCGACCCGCTGTGGCGCCATGGCCGCCATGTGCTGGGCGATCATCCCGCCCATGCTCGCGCCCAGCACGTGGAATTGCTCGATGTGCAACGCATCCATCAGGCCCAGGCCATCATCGGCCATGTCCGTCAGCGAGTACGGCGCCGACACCGGCAAACCCAGCTTGTAGCGCAGTACCTCGAAGGCCAGGTTGGCCTCTACAGGTGCCTGCCGCCAGGTCGACAGGCCGACATCGCGATTGTCATAGCGAATCACCCGGAACCCTTGCTGACACAACGCGACAACCACTTCGTCGGGCCAGTGAATCAACTGCCCGCCCAACCCCATCACCAGCAGCAACGCCGGGTCCGAGGCACGGCCGATGCTCTGGTACGCCAGGTTCACCTGCGCCAGATCGACGTGTTCGGTCTGAACATTCACATCACAACGAGACGCCGCCACGGAAGGCAGGCTGAACAATGAGGCCAGAAAAATGGCCGTCGATAAAAACAAAGCACGCATGACAAAACACCAAAACGCAGAACCCCAGTAGAGCGCGAGTCTGATGAAGTTTGTTCAAGCGCGCTGCCACAGTTCAATGACAGTTTGATGAACATCGCCGAGTGGTCGTCGCGATAACTATGTAGTGCCAATGCCCGGCAGGCCTTCCCTTAAATGGCTCGTTCAAGGAGCGGACTCTCCGCTCCCTTTTACCGAGCCATGACCCATGACCGATAAACGTTTATTCGACCACCCACTCCCCGCCGTCATCGACCTGCCGGCCTCCTGGAATCTGCGAGAAAACAACGACGACAGCTTGATGCTCAGCGCTACCGCCCGTTGGCGCGAGAGCAGCGAGGGTTTGCGTGAACTGTTTGCCGGCGTACCGGCTACCCGCGATACGCTCGAGCGTCTGTTGAAACAGCAATTGGATCTGGACGGCCACGCGGTGGGTCTGCAATTTTTCGCCACCGACGAGCATGCCGAACGGTTCATTCTGCTCACCGATGCCCTGGCTTTTGTCTTCCAGCACCCTGAGCTGGAGAACACGCTGGACCAGCGCTGTCGCGTCACGGGCCTGACCTCGAGCCACGCCCTCTTCCCCCTCACACCGCTGCAACTGCTCACGCGCCTCAAGTCGCTAGGGGTGGAGCAAGCCATGACCGAACGATGGGATGCCTACTGGGATGCACGCGCACCCGGCACTGCGATGTCGCGCCGTGAACGGGCCGGCCAGTTGTACCTCGATCATCTGGAAGCAACGGCTCAAAGGGCCTTCGCCCAACGCACCCTGAGCGCCAGACAACTCAAACCGCTGCTGTTGCTGATGGATGCTCCCGCGACGGGCATACGCCTGGATAACCAGACTGTTCAATGCGAACAGCTTGAGCTGGAGCTGAGCAACAACGCTCGCGTGAAGCTTCCCGAGGCTTGGGTCATCAGCGTCGGCGATAAAGCACCGGTCGAACAACTGTTGTACCTGCCGTGCCGCCCGTTGGCGCTGCAAGCCTTCGCCCAGCGCAGTGACATGCAGACCTGGCTGACGCAACAGGCTCTCGTCCCCAGCGGACTGCCCGACGCTGACATCGCTTTTCAATACAGCCCCCGAACCCTGCCACTGTCGACGGGTATGACTGACCTGCTGGCCCATCAGCAAATGGCCCAGCTCGATACCTTGCGCAACGGTTCAGCGGCAAAACCTGAACTTGCCGAACAGGGTGCCAGGGCCCTCGTGGACTCGGACAGCTTTGACCGAAAGCGCAGCCAAAGCCCGGTGTTCGCCTCACCGCCAGCGATGGAACAGCCGCAAATCGACACCGCTTTGGATACCCACGACGAACAGTCCTTGTTCGGCAATCTGTATGCCGATATACCCTGGCCCCTACGTCAGACAGCCCTGCATGAGCAGTGCGAGGCACTCGAAACGCTACGGCGCGAGGCAGGCCAAAACGATCACCTGAAATCGCTCAAGGATCTGCAAGTAAACCTGGAAGACGCCGAGCAAGCCGCCGACAAGGCCGCTTCCACGATGCTCTATCGAGAGCGCTCGCTGGACCTCATCACCTTGAATCGGGAATTCACAGCGCTGCACCAGGCCCACAAGGATGGACTGCAGGCCGAAGCAGGGCTGCAACTGGCCCTCAAGCAACTCACCGATGAAGAATCCAACCTGCTCAAGGCACTGCTCGACACGCCCGACGATCCCGGTGCCGACAGGGTGGCGGCCAGCCTGACCCTGATGATGACCGAACAGGACGGTACACAACCCAAGGTCAACACCGAGGAACTCAACGGCTCGTTTTTGATGACCCACGCCGACGTGCTGCTGGATGCCTCATCCCCTCACAGCGTGTTGCTTTACTGGCCCGGGACCGGGGGCGGTTTGCAACGGTTCGCCAACCGACGAGAGCTTGAACGACAGTTTTTCAAGATCGGCGACAGCGACAGCCATCTGGCGCTGCAGCTCAAAAAAATCAGTGGCGACCCGCTGCAATACGCGCTAAATCAGATAAACAGTGCATTCGAACTCCAGGCCGCCGGGATTCGCCAGCTCAATGCCGGGGCGGACCAACAGCCACAGCCGGCCGAACTACTTGAAGCATTGCGCAAGCGAACACTGGCCGCCCTGCAGGTGCCGGTGCATGCCGCCCGAAGCCTGGCCTTGGCGCATGAACGGGAACAGGACCGTAGCGCCACCCTGGCCACCCGTCTTCCGGACATGCTCGCCAATCTGTCACCGACCGAACGCAGCGGACTCAAGGGCCTGATCCAGGCGTACATCGGGTCCATGCAACGCAGTCATGCGTTGCTGACGGTCAACCTTGAACCACGGGATGATTTCACTCGCAGGCACGTGCAAGCCCGGCTGCGCAAAGACTTCAACATCAAGGGCCCGTTCGATGTACAGCTGGAACTGCCCGATGCCGTGACGTGGGAAAAGCGCTACTCCCCAACGCTGACCGGGAAGGTAGAAACGACCATCATGGTGCCCAGTGCCATGACCAGCAAAATGTCGCTTGAGGAACTGGCCCAGCTCAACATCGACAATGTCCATTCAGTCCAGCAGGACGCCCTTTCTCAACGACTGGTCTTTATGCGCCTGGAGGTCACGGCAGCCGCCCCGCAGGAACGTATCAATCTGCTCAACGGCATCAATCTGATCTACTTGCGCAAGACCCTCCCGGAGTTGGATCTGCCCAAGGCGTACGAACAGCAGATCCACCGTGCGTTCCTGGGGTCGGCGGACGAATCGGTGTTCGTGAACGAGCATCGTCTCGAATGCCTGATCGAACCCTGGCAGCAGATGCTCAGGTTGCAGGGTGAGTTTGCACGCCTGCAACATCAGATCAGCCTCGCCGATTTGCAGATACTGACCATCGCCATCGACGCCAATACCCCTGAAGCCTGGCGCGCCGGCGGTAAACGCGTAGCCATACTGCCGGCTTGCCTCAGCGTCGGCGGCAAGGACACACCGAACGAAGGCGGTGTCACCCTGTCCGGGGTGACGTTCATCCAGGAACAAATCAGTGGCGTGACCCTGCTGTACACGCCGGACAGCCCTGACGACCGCTTCCTGCGCCGATACGACAGCCTGGAAGACGCACGCAAGGCGCTGTTCAATCTGTGCGCGCAAGATTCGATGATCCGCTACCTGGCCGGTCGTGCGTTGCAGGGCGACTTCCGGGCCCATATAGGCCGGATCAATGAGGCGCAACTCAAACACTTCGACGCCATGATCGGTGTCGGAGCGGCCTGGCCGGCCACGACTTCACTGGCAGCGCATTTGCTCAATGCGCACAGGGGTCGACTGATCGAAGCCCATCGCGGTACATCCCGTTCCAACGATGTGTTGTACCTGGAACGTTATGCACTCAAAGGCCCGCGTGCCTTCGCTTACATCAAAATGGCCCTCGGGGTGCTGCCCTTTATCGGCACGGCAGTGGCCCTCTACGATGCCTGGACCGCGGCCAACCAGGCGGTGGCGGCGTTCTTGCGCGGCGAAGTGGGCGATGGTGTGGACGAGCTTCGCTCAGTGCTGTTGTCCTTGATCGATGCGGCAATGGACCTGCTGCCGGGGGAGGCCATCACCACCTCACTGGCCTCGGGCGCCCGCACGTTGACGCGCACCCGCCAGCTTCGCGCGATTGCCGCCGGTGCAGCCGCGTTGCAGCCGCCGTCCATGCGCCAGGCCCGGCACGTCGCCGCGCGCTTCGCCGGCTACGAATACGAAAAGCCTCTTTCACTGGCCGGGCTGCAACCGGCGCCCCATGGCACTTACCGCAATGTCTACCGGCATGCCGACGGTGACTTCATTGTCCGTCAGGGTCGCGTGTTCCAGGTCGAACGGAGTACCGATTCACGCAACTGGCGCCTGACCGGCAACAGCCGCAAAACCTACAAGCAACCCATCGCCCTGGACGAAGCAGGCAAATGGGACACCTGGTTCGGTGTCTATGGCAGCACCTTCGAAGGCGGTGGCCTTGGTGGCGGGCAAGTACTCGGGCACCTGGCCGATGCAATGGATCCCCTGTGGCCCGCCGCCATTCGCGAATGGCTGCCGCGCTGGTGGGTGGATCGGGCGCTTCGCCGTCATCATGCGTTGACCGAGGCGATCGATGACTTTGGCAGCCAGCTTGATCAACAGGTCGCGCGTACAGACGCTGCTCTGAAGACCTATCAAGCCACGGCTGCGAATCAGCGTGCAGGCCTGATGCAGGCATCCGATTCCGCTTGCATCCGCGATATCGAGATGGCCAAGCAACACCTTCAGACAGCGTCTGAACTGTTGCCACTGACCCACGGTAACAAGAGGAATGAACTCAGGAAGATACAAAGCAATGGCGCTCTGATCGTGGCCGACCGGTGCAAGCATCGGGTATTCATCTCCAGTCATCGGACCCGGACCTTGTTGGACCGTATCGATGCACTGACGGACAGTCTCGATGAGTTACCTCAATCCCCCCTCGCCGAACGGCTACGTGTACTGGAGGACATCCGCAAACTGCGGCTGGAAGTGCTGAAGGAGTTCGACACAGTCGAATCCCTCATGCAGGACCTCAACCTCTGGTATCAGCGCATCAGCGAGCGTGCACAAAAAACGCAATTGACCGACGAAGTCGCCATGCTGAACAAGCGCTTCAGTGAGGTAAACCTGCTGAACTTGAGAACGGGCAACTTGATGGAAACGATGACACGCTTTGACGCCACCGAAGATGTCTCCTGGTTCTTTCTTCAAAGCCAGACGCGAGTCAAAAGAGTCCAGCTCGACCGAGCATTGTTCAATCAGTTCAGCCTGCCGGAAGTGACGATCACCAAGGCTCAACGCAACCGGATTCTTCAAGACTGCATCGAGCAGTACGATCAATTTCGTCGGGCAATGAATGCCTGGACCACCAGTTATCCGCAGCATTTCTACCTGGACAACGTGCCACTCCTGCTGGACGGCCTCGACAAAATGACCCAGCGAGCACGCAGGGCACTCGACATCCCGCCACCGCCTGCTACGGCGGGTACTGTCAATAAAAGAGTGTTTACCACCGAAAACGACGAACTGCTGATTGGGGTGGAGCACTGGGAGCCGGCGACTCAACTGCGCCAATACACACTAACCGGTCAAGATGGCTACATGGAGGTCTGGGAGCCCACGGCGAACAACAGGTTTCGATTGCAAAACCCCAAACCACAGCCGGTCGCTTCCCCTCGAAAGGACGTTGCGGCGTTGGTGACCGACGCCCATCAGAAGCTGGCGATGCAAGACACCTATAAAACCAGGGTTCAGTCCTACGCCAATCAGGGCATGCTCCCCGTCGACTTGGAAGACATGATGCTCAAAGAAGCAAACGAGCTCACCCATCGCGCTCGCGGCATCGAAGCACTTTCACCGCAAAACGCCGTGATTGCACTGCTGCGCAACAAGGCCAACGAACTGGTCGCCACCGGGCGCGCCATGCGAACACGTCAATCGCTGCTGAGCAAAAATCCCACCGACGGCATGCTGGACGACCTCGTCAGGCAAAGGGTTGTCGAGGTTCGTAAAACCAGTACGCTCAAAAAACTCGGCAGACGCCCGGATGGCCGGTTCGATCATATGCAGGAATACGAAGTGTGGGACCTGACTTCCAATCCAAAGGTGTTGTGGTACGCCCACTTCCACTACTCCAAGGCGGCGCCCCGTTTCAGCGAATTCGAGAAAGCCCACTTGAAATTGCCGGAACACCGCTACCTGACCCACGCTGACAACGCCGACCTGCCTTTTGCCGATATCGGTAAAAGGTCGACCGCGCTGCCGCATTTCGAAAACCTCTGATACGAGCAGCCAGCAATCCATGTGGGAGCGAGCCTGCTCGCGAAGGCGGTGTGTCAGTCACCAACCATATCAACTGACACGGTCTCATCGCGAGCAAGCTCGCTCTTGCAGAGGGGGCTTTACGCCAACTGGCTGCGCAGCTGGCGGGCTGCTGCGACCATGTTGACCAATGCTGCTTCGGTCTCCGGCCACGCCCGGGTCTTCAAGCCGCAATCGGGGTTGACCCACAGGCGTTCGGCCGGAATGCGCTGTACGGCCTTGCTCATCAACTTGACCATCTCGGCCGTGTCCGGCACCCGTGGCGAGTGGATGTCGTAGACGCCCGGGCCGATGTCGTTCGGGTAATCGAACGCCTTGAAGGCCTCCAGCAATTCCATATCCGAGCGTGAGGTTTCGATGGTAATCACGTCGGCGTCCATCGCCGCGATAGCCTCGATCACGTCGTTGAATTCGCTGTAGCACATGTGGGTGTGGATCTGGGTTTCGTCACGCACACCGCTGGCGCTCAAGCGGAAGGCTTGCACTGCCCAGTCCAGGTATTCCTGCCACTGCGCGCGACGCAGCGGCAGGCCTTCGCGGAACGCGGCTTCATCGATCTGCACGATCTTGATTCCCGCCGCTTCCAGGTCCACCACTTCATCACGCAAGGCCAACGCCAACTGCCGCGCCTGGACTTTGCGCGATACATCTTCGCGGGGGAACGACCACATCAGCATGGTCACGGGGCCGGTGAGCATGCCTTTCACGATTTTGTCGGTCTGGCTCTGGGCATAGGTGATCCAGTCCACCGTCATGGCTTTCGGGCGGCTCAGGTCGCCGTAGATCACCGCCGGTTTCACGCAGCGCGAGCCGTAGCTCTGCACCCAGCCGAAACGGGTGAACAAATAGCCGTCCAGTTGCTCGGCAAAGTACTCGACCATGTCGTTACGTTCGGCTTCACCGTGCACCAGCACGTCCAGCCCAAGGCGCTCCTGGACCTGCACGGCGTGGCGGATTTCGTGGTGCATGGCGTCGGTATAATCGTTGGCGGACAGCTTGCCCTGCTTGAACGCCTGACGCGCCAGACGGATCGAACCGGTCTGCGGGAACGAGCCGATGGTGGTGGTCGGAAACGCCGGCAGTTTCAGCCGTGTTCGCTGTTGCTCGATGCGTTTGGCGAACGGTGATTGGCGTTGGCTGTCGGTTTCTTCGATGGCATTGATGCGAGCCTGCACCTCGGCTTTATGAATGCGTGGCGATTGCGTACGACTGGCAGCGATGGCGCGACTTTCGGCCAAGGCAGCCTGTACTTTCGGTGCTTGCGGATCGTTGAGGGCATCGCGCAGCACAGCGATTTCGCCGCACTTCTGCACAGCGAACGCCAGCCAGCTTTTCAACTCGGGATCGAGTTTGTCTTCGCGCTCCAGGTCCACCGGGCTGTGCAGCAGCGAGCAGGAACTGCTGACCCACAGGTTGTCGCCAAAGCGCTCCTGGGCGAATCGCAGTTGTTCAAGCACGGGCTCCAGCTCGCAGCGCCAGACGTTGCGACCATTGACCAGACCGACCGAAAGAATCTTGTAGATCGGCAAGCGGTCCAGCACATGCAACAGTTGATCCGGCGCGCGCACGGCGTCGATGTGCAAACCTTGCACCGGCAGGCCGACGGCCAGGCCGAGGTTGTCTTGCAGGCCGCTGAAGTAAGTGGCCACCAGTTTTTTCAGCGGCGAGTACTGCAGGATGTGATACGCGCGTTCGAAGGCGTTTTTCCATTCCTGCGGCAGGTCGAGGGTCAGGATCGGCTCATCGATCTGCACCCATTCAACGCCCTGGGCGGCGAGGCGACCGAGGATTTCGCCGTAGATCGGCAACAGGCGCTCCAGCAGGTCGAGCTTGTCGAAATCGTTACCTTTAGCCTTGCCCAACCATAGGTAAGTCAGCGGGCCGATGATGACGGGTTTGATGCTGTGGCCGAGAGCCTTGGCTTCTTCAACTTCATCGAACAGCTGTTCCCAGCTCAGCTTGAACTGCTGGTCAGCGGTGAATTCCGGGACCAGGTAGTGGTAGTTAGTGTCGAACCACTTGGTCAGCTCCTGGGCATATTGCGCCTGGCCATGTTCGCCGCCGCAGCAGCTTGCCGTGGCGCCACGGGCCATGGCGAACAGGGTGTCGAGGGTCGGCAGGCCGCGCTCGTCACGGGTGCTGTCGAAACGCTCAGGGATCACACCGAAAGCCAGGGAATGAGTCAACACCTGGTCGTACCAGGCGAAGTCGCCGACCGGCAGCAAGTCGATGCCGGCGTCTTTCTGCAATTGCCAGTGGGTGGCGCGCAATTGGCGGCCGACGCTCTTCAGTGCGCTCTGGTCGAGGTCGCCCTTCCAATAGGATTCAAGGGCTTTTTTCAGTTCGCGGTCGGCGCCGATGCGCGGGAAACCCAGGGTGTGTGCCACGGCCATGTCGAATGTGCTCCTGTGTAAAAGATGACGCTATTGTCGACAGCCAGGGCAACATGAGACAAACTCAACCTTTTCGTGTTGATCACAAGTTTTTCTCATGGAGCCCCGCGGTGCTTGAAATCCGTCACCTGAAGACCCTGCACGCCTTGCGCGAAGCCGATAGCCTGGTGGATGCGGCCGACCGCCTGCACCTGACCCAGTCGGCGCTGTCCCACCAGTTCAAGGAACTGGAGGAGCGCATGGGGATGCCGCTGTTCGTGCGCAAGACCAAACCGGTGCGGTTCACCAGTGCCGGTTTGCGCCTGCTGCAACTGGCCGACGCCACCCTGCCGCTGCTGCGTGCCGCCGAACGCGACATCAGTCGTCTGGCCGGCGGTACTGCCGGGCGCTTGCACATGGCCATCGAATGCCACAGTTGCTTCCAGTGGCTAATGCCAACCATCGACCAGTTCCGCGACGCCTGGCCGGAGGTCGAACTGGACCTGGCCTCGGGTTTCTCCTTCGCGCCGCTGCCGGCCCTGGCCCGTGGCGATCTGGACCTGGTGGTGACGTCCGATCCGGTGGACCTGGTCGGGATCACTTATGTGCCGTTGTTCACCTACGAAGCGATGCTCGCCGTGGCCAATCAGCACCGATTGGCGAGCAAGGCGTACATCGTTCCGGAAGACTTGCTCACCGAGACCTTGATCACCTACCCGGTTGAGCGTGATCGACTGGACATCTTCACCCGCTTCCTGGAACCCGCCGACGTCGAACCGGCCCAGGTCCGCACCTCGGAACTGACGGTGATGATGATGCAGCTGGTGGCCAGCGGACGCGGCGTATGCGGCATGCCCCATTGGGCGCTGCATGAATACAGCTCACGGGGCTACGTGAAGGCCAAGCGATTGGGCGAGAAAGGATTGTTTGCGACGCTGTACGCGGCGATCCGGGCTGACATGCTCGATGCACCGTACATGCGCGATTTTCTGCTGACGGCCAAGGACACGTCGTTTTCGACGCTGGATGGGGTTAGCGCCGTTCGCTAGAACAACACATCTCCTGTGGGAGCGGGCTTGCCCGCTCCCACAGAGGTCCTGGTGATCCTTAAATCTCGCGCCACATGTGGATCTTGTCGAAATACTCCTCACCCACCCGCACTGCCATCGGTTCCAGGCCGAACTGGATAAACCCATTGCGTCGGTACAGGTTGAACGCCGCATCGTTGCCCGCGGTGACGGTCAACTTGATCAACCGCAATGCCGGGTGCCGGCGCGCTTCGGCCAAAACCGCCTGCACCAGTTGATGGCCTAGCCCCCGCTGGCGCACGTTGGCGGACACGTACATGCCAAACAGCGTTGCCTTGTGCCGGGCCTTTTCCCGGGGTTCGAAGGCCAGCCCGGCGATGCCCGCCAACCGGCCCTCCTCGAACGCGCCGAACACCACATCGAGCTTGCCGGTCAGGCGCGATTCCCACCAACCGAGCGGCATTGAGGCCCGCTCGCGCACGCTGGAGGTGAATGCCTGCGGATGCCGGTCATAGGCTTCAAGCATCAGCGCCCGGTAGTCCAGGGCATGGCTGGCGTCCAGTCGCTGAATCCACATGGTCAGGCCATCCGGCGTTGTTCAAACATCAGCCGCAGCGCCAACGCCGACAATACGAACCCCATGAAATAACGCTGCATCGCCAGCCAGGTCGGGTTGTTGACGAACCACGAAGCAATGCCCGCGGCAAACAGGGCGATCAGCAGATTGACACTGAAACTGACGCTGATCTGGGTCAGGCCCAGCACGATGCTTTGGGTGAACACCGAACCGTGTTCGGGGGTGATGAACTGCGGAAATACAGACAGGTAAAACACCGCGATCTTGGGGTTCAGGGCGCTGGTGAGGAAGCCCATGGTGATCAATTTGCGCGACGAATCCGGCGGCAACTGTTGCGCTTCGAACGGCGAACGCGCACCGGGTTTGACCGCCTGCCAGGCCAGCCATAGCAGGTACAACGCACCCGCCCACTTCAGCACTTCATAAGCCATCGGCACCGCCAGGAACACCGCGGTCAAACCGGCAGCGGCGGCGAACAGATGCACGAAAAACCCGGCGACCACACCCAGCAACGAAGTCACGCCGGCCTTGCGGCCCTGGCAGATCGAACGGGAGATCAGGTAGATCATGTTCGGCCCCGGCGTCAGTACCATCAGCAACGCGGCGGCGGCGAAAATCAGCAAGTCTTGAAGCGGGATCATGGCGGGTCCTTTGCTTAAATGATCAGGCAGTCGCGATCAGCGAAGCCCGATAAAACGGCAGGATCAGGTCCCTTGTCAATGGTGCCAGCGTGACGTCGCCGTCGGTGGCCGGATCGATCCAGATCACCTCTTCGATCTCGGCAGCCGGGGTGACGTCTGAGTCAATGCCCAGCAGAAAAATCTCGGCTTTCACCACATAACCCGGCTCATTGGCGGCGGGTGCCGAGAACTGGCCGAGGAAGGTGGCGTGCGCCGGATCGATGACCAGCCCCAGTTCTTCTTGCAGCTCACGGGCCAGTGCGTTGGCCGGTTGTTCATGGGCTTCGATCTTGCCGCCCGGTTGCATGAAGGCCTCGGTGCCGCGCTTGCGCACCAGCAGCGTTCGACCGTCCGGGCCGATCAACAGGGCGGCGGCGATGTGGATAAATCCGGTGGGTTGGGCAGCAAACATCGACATGAACAAAGGCCTTTGACTCAAAAGCGGCAAGGATCACATGTCCTCCGCTGGTGAGCAAAGGCCTCCTGCACCAGTACTTACGCGGCCTCCTGGAAATCCATCTCCGGTGGCTGACGACGGAAACCGCCGGTCAACACCGCCAGATACACCACGCCTATCGCCAGCCAGCTCAGGCCGAGGTAGATCGCCAGGTGGTCAAGGCTGACCATCAGCCACCGCCGGGAAAGCGGAGTTCAGGTAAGCGGCGCCGATCAGCCAGATTGCCATGGGCAAAAACAGGTAATCGAGCAGCACTGCCCAACCGGCGATGAAGCCGAGTTTCGGGCTGATGGCCTTGCGCACATAGCTGTAGGCGGAGCCGGAGACCGGGAAGGCCGAGGCCATGCGCCCATAGCTCACGGCGGTGAAGAACATCGCCACCAGCGCCGCCAGGTAAGCGGCGGGCACCATGCCGGCGGTGGATTGAGCGAGGATGCCAAAAGTGCCGAGCACAATGATCGGCGTCATGCAGGCGATGCCGAACAGATTCAAACAGGTGTGTTGTCTGCGAGGCTCGCTCCCACACTGGATTTGTGCGGTTCACAAGATCCCCTGCGGGAGCGAGCCTGCTCGCGAAGGCGTCAGCCCGGTCAACACACCATCAGGATCAGCGTGCGGGAATCATCAACTCCCGCAATCCACTGACATGCTCAATCAATTCACCGGGCAACTTCAGCCGCTGATCATCCAGGTACCGATAATCCTGGCGCGCCGCCGTCAACCGGCTCAGGTCCATTTCCACCGCAAACTGCCCCTCCTCGCGCCCGGCTTCGAACAACAGCGTGCCCAGCGGATCCACCAGCGCACTGCCGCCGGCGAACAGCAAACCGCCGTCCCCCTCTTCCACCCGGTTGACCATCAGCGCAAACGCCTGGTTTT
Organism: Pseudomonas sp. G(2018); assembly: GCF_005502415.1. Classification (NCBI taxonomy): domain Bacteria; kingdom Pseudomonadati; phylum Pseudomonadota; class Gammaproteobacteria; order Pseudomonadales; family Pseudomonadaceae; genus Pseudomonas; species Pseudomonas sp. G(2018). Next base: position 112,715 of record NZ_SCOO01000005.1, read on the forward strand.
CCTGGGCGCGGGCCATGATTGCGGTGCGGTGGGTCGGGCCGTAGGGGTCCATGTTGCCGTTGGTCACCAGCAGCAACTCGGCACCCAGCTGCGCCAGGGCGCGGGCGGTTTCCGGGAATTCGATGTCGTAGCAAATCAGCAGGCCGACACGCACGCCGTTCCACAGGCAAGTGGCGTAGCGATCGCCCGCTTCAAAGACGCCGCGATCCGACGCCCACAGGTGGGTCTTGCGATACTTCAGCGCGATGCCTTCGGGGGTGATCAGCAGCGTGGTGTTATAGAAACGGCCGCTGTCGTTCTCGGCAGTACCGATGACCACGGCGATGTTGCGTTCACGGGCGGCGCTGACAATCGCGCTGACGGTCGGGCCGCCCAGCGGTTCGGCGACCTCGGCCACGGACTCGGCCGACGGGAAACCCATCAAGTGGCTTTCCGGAAACATGATCAGTTGCGTATCGGCGGCGCAGGCATTGATGGCCCCCACGGCGCGTTCGAGGTTGTAGGCCGTGTCGTTGTCACGGCCCGCCAATTGGGCGAGTTCGACTTTCATGGGTAGTCCTTGTTCTGAACGCCGGAAAGATTGCCCGGTCGCTGTCTGTGCGCCAGTATGCGCAGCAAGCGGGCGGCCCGGAAATCACGCCGCTGGGGTAACACGATAGGGGTAGATACATGACACTCTCGTTGGACGACATCGCCTGGCACCGTTCGGTGGGGCAACTGATCGACGCCCTGGACAGGCCCAACTTCTGGACGCAACTCGTGCGTCTGCTGGATCAATACGTGCCCTGCGACAGCTGGGTCGCGCTGCTGTTCAGCGCCGATAAACACCCGCAAGTGTTCGCTGAATGCCCGGGCATCGACGGCAGCCCCGACCAGTTGTTCCAGGATTACCTGCGCGGGCTGTACCTGCTCGATCCGTTCTACATCGCCTGCCGCGAGCAGTCGCGCACGGGTTTGTATCGTTTATCGGAAGTGGCGCCGGAGCATTTCGAACTCACCGAGTACTATCAACGATACTTTCGTGTGAATGTCGTGGCCGACGAAATCCAGTTTAATTGTCAGCTCGAAGGCGACCGCACGCTGTGCCTGTCCCTGGGCAGCAAGCAGCGCTTCAGCGCCTCGCAGATTGCCTTGCTGTCGCTGATTGCGCCGTGGGTGCTGGGCCTGCTGCGCCAGCGCCTGCCCTACGAGATCAACGAAGTGGTGGCCTTGGCGCCTGCCCCGCTACAAGGCGATTGGCGGGTGCAGCTGGAAGCCTCGGTGCAGCAACTCAAGGGCGCGCAATTGACCGCCCGGGAGCTGGATGTCGGGCGCCTGATGCTCAGTGGCTGCTCCAGCAAGGAGATCGCGCGCAAACTGGAAATCTCGATAGAAACCGTGAAAGTCCATAAGAAACACATGTACAGCAAGCTGGGGATCAAGTCCCAGTCCGAGCTGTTTTCGATTTTTCTCCAGGCACAAAATGCCTGAAATCCTGGGGAATGATCTTTGCTTTTTACTGTGGGATCTCCATGTCCCCTGCAACCGAGTCCGAACCCAAGGAAACCGTATGAGCCTGTCACTCCTGAGCCGCTACGCCTTCTTTGCCGTCTGCGTGATATTCACCCTCGCCAGCCTGCCCTTTCTGGAACACGACTGGCTGTGGCCGATCACCGCCGTCACCGGCATCCTCAGCCTGATCGGCATTGGTGACTTGCTGCAAAGCCCCCACGCGGTGCGGCGCAATTACCCGATCCTGGGCAATATCCGCTATCTGGTCGAAGGCATTCGCCCGGAGATCCGCCAGTACCTGCTCGAGTCGGATAGCGATGCCTTGCCCTTTTCCCGGGCCCAGCGCTCGCTGGTCTATTCCCGGGCCAAGAACGAAAGCGCCGACAAGCCCTTCGGTACCTTGATCGACGTGTATCAGTCGGGCTTCGAATTCATCGGCCACTCCATGCGTCCGGCGCCCCTGAGTGACCCCAGCGGTTTCCGGGTCACGGTCGGCGGTCCGCAATGCACCCAGCCGTATTCCGCTTCGGTGTTCAACATCTCGGCCATGAGCTTCGGCTCGCTCAGCGCCAACGCCATCCGTGCGTTGAACCAGGGCGCCAAACTCGGCAACTTCGCCCACGACACCGGCGAAGGCAGCATCAGCCCCTATCACCGGGAACACGGTGGCGACCTGACCTGGGAACTGGGCAGCGGCTATTTCGGCTGCCGCACCGCCGACGGCCGCTTCGACCCGGAACGCTTCGCCGCGCAAGCACAAACCCCGCAAGTGCGGATGATTGAAATCAAGATGAGCCAGGGCGCCAAACCTGGCCATGGCGGGATCCTGCCCAAGCACAAGGTCACCCAGGAAATCGCCGACACCCGCGGCATCAACATGGGCGAAGACTGCATTTCGCCGTCGCGGCACAGCGCGTTTTCCACGCCGATCGAAATGATGTATTTCATCCAGCAGCTGCGTGAGCTGTCCGGCGGCAAACCGGTGGGTTTCAAGTTCTGCCTCGGTCATCCGTGGGAATTCATGGGTATCGCCAAGGCCATGCTGGAAACCGGCATCCTCCCGGACTTCATCGTGATCGACGGCAAGGAAGGCGGCACCGGTGCCGCGCCCGTTGAGTTCACCGACCACATCGGCGTGCCGATGCGCGAAGGGTTGCTGTTCGTGCACAACACCCTGGTGGGCCTGAATCTGCGGGACAAGATCAAACTCGGCGCCAGCGGCAAGATCGTCAGCGCCTTCGACATCGCCAGCGTCCTGGCCATCGGTGCCGACTGGGCCAACTCGGCGCGGGGCTTCATGTTCGCCATCGGCTGCATTCAGTCGCAGAGCTGCCACACCAACAAATGCCCGACCGGCGTCGCCACCCAGGACACCCTGCGCCAACGCGCGCTGGTGGTGCCGGACAAGGCCCAGCGCGTGTACAACTTCCACCGCAACACCCTCAAGGGCCTGGCTGAGATGCTGGCGGCCGCCGGCCTTGAACACCCGTCACAATTATCGGCCAAGCACCTGGTGCGGCGCATGTCGGCGACCGAGATCAAACTGTTCTCGCAGCTGCATGTGTTCCTCAAACCTGGGGAGTTGCTGACCGGGGAAGTGAATGGCGAGTTCTACTCGCGGATGTGGCAGATGGCGCGGGCGGACAGTTTTGAGCCCAACGAAGTGGCAGCGGCATAACCTTAATACTTCGGCGTTGAAGGTCAGGGATGACTTCAGCGCTCGCCATCCAGAATAAACAGGCGTGCCTCCATTTGCCCTGACGTCAGCACCTGCGCGAGTCTCCACTGCCGGGGAAAAGTATGGATGTCTTCAGCCAAGGACTTGGGAGCGACCCACCAGACTCTTTGAGAGTTTAATTTTACCGTGGATATATCCTTGATGAACGCACGCAGAGGAACAAGTAGCTCACCACCGTAAGCCGGGCCATTCCCTGTGCCGCCAGGCAAAGTGGCGTTATAGAGCCGGGGCTGGATACCAGTGGTGTTGTAGTAACTGTACGGCAAATACCAGTACAAATAATTAACGACGATTTCGTCGCCCGCCTCTGCCAGACGATTCACACCTTCCGCCAGACTGTCCAGCCTCGTTGCTCGACCGAATGTTCCATTCAATCCATCCTCCTGCGCATACACCCTCAACAATCCGTGCGTCTCTCCCGCGATGCAAACGCACAGGCAGACAAACGCAAAGACCCCGTGCTTCAGGGCCAATCGATCCAGCACGAGCGCGACAACCATGGGCAAACCTACCGCGGCAAACACCAGATATCTGTAAAGAAAGACGGGGACCGCCCATGACAAGAAAAACACCGTTATAACGGGCAAGTAGAAGTAACAGACCAGCAGGGTGCGGGAGCGCCGATCATTGCCGCCCTGCCGCAACGCCATCACGCCACAGACAATCATCAACACCGAGATACTCAGTGCCCACCCTAAACCGCCATCCGACGCCGATATCATCACCGTGAATTGCGAGAAGAGCCCCGGCAACATGTCCCACGTAGTAGGCGTTATCCATTCGAGCCCTCTCCTGTTCCATGCCTGATGAATGAAATGTGGCAGCCATGGCGAATACAGCACAACAATCGCAGCATTGGCCATCAGCCATTTCCGGAGGGGCAACAACGCGGATTCGCCACACCCCAGTCCCGACCAATACAGCCAATGCACCAACACACATAGCGCCGCTAAATAGTGGGTATAAAAAGCGGCGGTCATCAGCAATGCATAGATCACCGGGTAACGCTTGCGCTTCGGTTGCCGGCTCCAGCACACCAGCGCAACCGTGGCCGCCATCAACCAGAAACCGAGCATGGCGTACATGCGCGCTTCCTGACTGTAGCGTACCGAAATCGGCAGTAACACCAACAAAACGCCAGCGATGCAGGCCGCCCTGCGAGTGGCGATCAGGCTCATCAATTTGATGCAGAGCAACAACGTTCCGACATCCGCCAGCGCACTCAGGCTCCGTGCAGACAGCGCACTGTTGCCGAACATCATCGTCCAGTAATGAAGAACCACGTAATAAAGTGGGGGATGAATATCATCTGCCGTAATGGACCAGATCAGGGTTGGAGAACGTTCGCTCAGCAACAGGCTATAAGCTTCGTCATACCAGACCACCGGTATGGAAATGCCGTGGAATCGTACGAGCAGGGCCAGCGTGATCAGGGCGAGGACATCCAGTCGATAAAAGGACAGGTACCGCAGTCTCACTTGTACATCGGTCAGGCGTTCCGTCGCATTCATACGATCCTCTTCAGCGAAAGTCACTCGTCAGCGCTATTGACGATGTCCTTGAACACGACAAACAACGAGAAAAAAAAGCCGCAAAACAGGCTGAGCAATGAAAATGATGCAACGGTCACCCACCCGTGCAATCGCCAGACATCAGCAGCATGCCCCGCGGCAAAACTCAATAAAGCCATGAAGCTTAAAAACAGCAGATAGCGGAACAATGAAGTCCGTCTATCAAACGTAAAGAGTGCATTCATGTAGAAAGAAAAAGAGGCGGCAACGCAAAATGCTGCCAAGTTGATGACAGCTTGGCTGAGCTGCGCAGCAGTGAAGAGCACAAAAAAAATCTGCCAATGAACTAGCGTATTGATGACTCCGACGGCCGCGTAACTACCGAATTTTTTCCATCGTGCATTCATGCCGGCTCCTTAAAACGCTCCTGTTTCAGGCGCCTTCAAACTAGAACCACGTATCAGCTTGCGTCTACTGTCACAAATACCAGGCTATTCATCATTCTGACGAATGACCTTTCTATCAATGCGCAGTCGTTAGGGTCGAAATGCTGCGCTTCACCAACGAAGCGATTTGATCGGGGCCGGTTCTTTCATGACGATGAAACCGTAATCACCCAAGAGGTAAATCCGGTAGTAGGGGCTCTCCACCAGCGGCGAAAAGTTCTGATACCCCACCCGCGTCGCATTGCGCCGCTCCCGCTCCGCGACCACGTTGGTGATGCCCACCTTGGGCAGGTTTTCCGCCAGCATGTAGAAGTCGATGTTCAGCAGGTAGTGCAGTACCGGCAGCTGCTTGAACGAACCGGCGGCCCCCAGCAACCAGTGATCGGAATAGGTCACTGACATGTAAATACGCTTGGCTTCGCGCAAGGCCCGATGGCTGCTGATGTCGCGTTCAAGACTGAAGAGCGCGCTGGTGGCGAAGGTCTTCTGCACGGTCAGCACCCGGCCGTAGGCAAACGACAGCGACAACATCGCCAACAGCGGCACCAGCAACAGCAGCGGCAATCGTTCATGCACCGACGCCAGCGCCAGATGGCTCAAATAGAACAGCAGCACCAGCAGCACCGCAAATCCCATCAGGGTCCGGGCGCCTTCGTTGAAGTCGCGAAAGATCAACGCCACACCCGACACCAACAGCAACACCAGCGGTACTGTCAGCAGACACAGCAGGCCGATCGACAACCGCTTCGGCACGCTCTCCTTGCGCTCGACGATGTTCTTTCCCAACAGAGCCGCCCCGGCAATGGCGCAAAACAGCAACACGGCGAACACCCAGATCAATCCGCCATGAAACAGCAGCATGACTTTTTCCAGCACCCGGGTGATATTGACGTCGATTTGCAGCAGGGGCTGCGCCGACCAATTGAGCAGCAACGTACGATTCTGACCCAGGAACGGATAGGCCGTCGCGCAGTAAATCAGCCACCCCAGCAGCACCTGGGCAAGCTTCCAGCCGATCAAGGCGCCCCACTGAGACCAGGGCATTTTTTCCTCGGCAGCCCTGAGCAACTCCAGACAGCACAGCCCGAGAAACACATTCAGACTGATCTGATACAGCCCCAGTGCCAGCGCAATCAGAAACGAAGGCACCAGCCATTGCACGTTGCGCGAAGGATGCCGAAACGTAATGGCGTAGATCACCGCCACCAGGCTCAAAGCCATGGGCGCGCCATCGTATTGGTAGGACAGGTTTTGCAGGAAGAACGGGTTGTACCAGAGCGGCAACAGCACCAGGGCGCAAGCGATGGTCGGCTGACGAAAGTAATGAAACGTCAGGCTGGTCAATGCCGAGGACATGGCCACGATGGCGATCAACAACGGCAACGGAAAGATATTCGGCGCTGCATCGGTAAAGGTCAGCGCGTTGTAGAACAACTGGGTGAACAACCGCCCCTGCTCCGCCCAGGCCATGCCGGCCGAGAGCGAGCGCCAGTTGTCGTCGATGTAGAAGTAGTCCGCGAGGATCAGCGGCACGACATACACAAAGGTCGCGAGCAGAAAAAACAGCCAGACCTGGCGACGTCCCATCTCCTTGACGAAAAAATCGCTGAACCTGCCCATGCTAAGACTCACGCCGCGGTTTGCCACCGACAATGTCTTTGACCACATAGCGCGGCCGGTGCTTGGCCTCTATGTAAATCCGGCCGATGTACTCCCCCAGAATGCCGATCCCGATCAGTTGCACGCCGCCGAGAAACAGAATGGCGGTCATCAGCGAGGGGTAACCGGGAACGCTGTTGCCGTTGAGAATCTTGTCCAGCACCATGTACACCGCATACAGCACGGCGAAGATCGAGATCCCGCCACCGACATAGGTCCACAAGCGCAACGGCACGGTGCTGAATGACGTCACGCCTTCCAGCGCCAGGTTCCACAGTTTCCAGACGTTGAATTTGCTTTTCCCCGCAACGCGCCGGGCTCGTTCGTACTCCACCACGACAGTGTTGAACCCGGCCCAGGACAACACGCCTTTCATGAACAATTGATGCTCGGGCAGGGTTCGGATCACATCGACCACCTTGCGATCCATCAGGCGGAAGTCCCCGACGTTTTCTTCGATCCGGGTATAGGAAATGCGATTCAACAGGTGGTAGAACAACGAGGCGCTGTGGCGTTTCAGATAGCTGTCGGCATGACGGTCCTTGCGTTTCGCCAGCACCACATCCGCACCGTTGCGCCATTGCTCGATCAGCCGCGGGATCACGCTGATCGGGTCCTGCAGGTCGACATCCATCGGAATCACCGCGTCGCCGGTGGCGTACTCCAGACCGGCAAACAGCGCCGGCTCCTTGCCGAAGTTGCGGGAAAAATTGATCAGCATGACCTGATCGTCCGCTTGCGCCAGGGCCGTGGCGCGCTCTGCCGTAAGGTCTGTGCTGCCGTCGTTGATGAAGACGATTTCCACGTCGCCATCGTCGAGTTTCAGCTCACGCCGCACGGCCTGATAAAACACATCGATTGCCTGTTCTTCGTTGAACACCGGAACGATGAGCGAGATTTTCATGAATTACGCTCGCGAAAGACCACGTACTTGGAAAACAGGAAACCCAATACCAGGCTCAACGCCGAAAACAACGCCACGGTCAGCAAACCGTGCAACCGCCACAAGTCACCGGCATGGCCGACGCCATAGCTCAACGCCCCCATCGCCGCCATGAACAACAGATAGCCTCCGACCGACGCCTTGCTGTCAAAGGTGTAGAGCGCATTCATGTAGAAGGAAAACGAGGCGGCAACGCAAAACGCCGCCAGATTGCTGACAGCCTGTCGCAGGCCTGCTGCGACGCTCAGCAGGAAAAAGATCTGCCAGTGAATAAGGGTGTTGGCAACCCCGATCACCGTGTAACTGGAAAAGCCCCTCCACAACCGTCTCATACTGACAATCCTGTGCTGGACGACGTTGTACTTCCCCATAAATATTTGAGCTCGTCTACTGTCAGAAATCGCAGGTAGGAGCACCTTTCAGACCAGCGGTTAAACGCCCCATCAACATCCCGTAATACCCCGCCTTTGCAATTGCCGGCGAATCGGGCCACCCTGCGCGCCGCCGATGTGCGGGCGGGCAACCTTGTACGCCATCGGCTACTCCTTTGTTCAACACCTGTTTACGAGCATGCCGTCATGACGATAGCGCGCGATCACCGGATCGATTTTTTTCGCGGCCTGGCACTGATCTTCATTTTCTGGGATCACGTGCCCCACAACCCTTTGGGCCAGATCACCCTGCGCAACTTCGGCTTCAGCGATGCCGCCGAAGTCTTCGTGTTTCTGGCCGGCTATGCGGCCGTGCTGGCCTACGGCAAAGTGCTGGCCCGCGAAGGCTTTCTGATCGCCTGCGTGAAAATCCTGCGGCGTGCCTGGGTACTCTATGTGGTGCACATTTTCCTGCTGGCGATGCTGATGGGCATCGTGTTCTTCGCCAACAGCCATGTGGAAACCCGCGACCTGGTAGAGGAAATGGGCATGCACCACTTCATCAGCGACCCTCAGCAGGCGTTGATCGATGAATTGCTCCTGCGCTTCAAGCCGAACCTGATGGACCCGCTGCCGCTGTACATCGTGCTACTGGCCGGATTGCCGCTGGTGTTGCCGATGCTGGTGCGCAAGGCCTGGATGGTGGTCGCGATGTCGCTGGCGGTGTACCTGATGGTGCCGTTGTTTGGCTGGAACCTGGCCGCGATCAAGGATGGCGTGTGGTACTTCAACCCGGTCGCCTGGCAACTGTTGTTTGTGTTGGGCGGTGCCGCCGCGATTCATGCCCAGCGCCCACGCCTGCCTGACACCCGACCGTTGCGGCGCCAGCCGCTGTTCATGACCGCGGCGGTATACGTGGTCGTTGCCGGGGTGTTGACCGTTGCGTGGCGATGGCCGCACATACACGACGCGCTGATGCCGGCCAGCCTGAGCAATCTGCTGTACCCGATCAGCAAGACCAACCTTTCGCCCGTGCGCCTGCTGCACTTCCTGGCGCTGGCCTACGTCACGGCGAAACTGCTGCCCGATACCGGCTGGACGCAAAACTGGCTGGCACAGCAAAGCTGTCGCATGGGTCGCTTCTCATTGGAGATTTTCTGCCTGGGCGTGCTGCTGGCGCCGCTGGCGGACATGCTCAATGCTCTGACCGACGACGCTTTTTCCATGCAGATCTTTACTGCGTTGGCAGGCGCCGGATTGATGGCGTTGCTGGGGGGGTGGCTGGAGTTCAACAAACGGTTGAATCGATCACCGCAAACCGCACCCGCTTGATCCAAAAAGCCCCAGCCAACAATTGACTGGGGCTTTTGCATTCTGTGGCCACAGATGAACCCACATATATAGGTAGCCCACCTCCCCCCTCCATCCTGCCAGCCCGGAACAAAGTGGATCCACGATGATCGGGCCTTCACATTTTTTTCACCATCGCCAACCACCGACTAAGCTTCAGACAAGTCCGATCAATCTGCGTGAATGGATCAGTCGACTATGGGCGCTTTATGGCAAACCGATTCGAGTAAAACCGTGGTTCCGACTGAACGAGTGGATGAAGAAGCGCCTTTACCTGAAAAACCCCGCCGTAACCGACACGGCTGGAAGGCTTTCTGGTTGTTGCTGCTGATTATTGCGGTCGTCGTGGGTCTGGCGGCGTCCAAGGAGATGCGCACCTCCCGATTTCAGGCCCAGGAGGTCAGCAAGTTTGCCAAGACCCTGAGTTATGAACTCAAGCCCGGTCCCAGCGATGCGATTCACTACCCGGGCGCCGGGCCGTTCGATCTGCGCCTGGGCTACAGCTCCCTGGGCGAGTTCCTGCCGCGCTTGCTCAAGCGTGATTACGTGATTTCCGCCCAGACCCGCTTTTCCCCGGCGCTGATGAACTACACCGACAAGGGCTTGTTCGTGCCCTATGCGGAAAAGATCCAGGCCGGGTTGTCGATCACCGATTGCAAGGCAGCACCGCTGTACCAGTTCAATTACCCGCAACAGCTCTATTCCAGTTTCGAGGCGATTCCGCCGGTGGTGGTCAACAGCTTGCTGTTCATCGAAAACCGCTTCCTGCTCGACCCTCGCCAGCCCCTGGCCAACCCGGCCGTGGACTGGCCGCGGTTCGGCATGGCGGCCTATACCCAGGTTGCCAAGATGTTGCACCTGCCCGGCCAGTCTGCGGGTGGCAGCACCCTGGCGACGCAGCTTGAGAAGTACCGGCACTCGCCCGATGGCTTGACAGCGTCGGGTGGGGAGAAAATCCGCCAGATGATTTCCGCCAGCGTGCGCGCCTATCAGGATGGCCCGGAGACGCTCAAGGCCCGGCAGAATGTGGTGCGCGATTACCTCAACAGCGTGCCGCTGTCGGCAGTGCCGGGCCACGGCGAAGTGCACGGCATGGCCGAAGGCTTGCGCGTCTGGTACGGCGCCGACTTCAACCAGGCCAATGAACGTTTGGCCAGCAACGCGACGGATCCAGAGAGCCTCGCGGAAAAAGGCCTGGCCTTGCGCGAAATGTTGTCGTTGATGATTGCCCAGCGCCGCCCTTCTCATTACCTGACCAAGGGTCGTGAAGAACTGGCCAGTCTTACCGACAGCCATATCCGCCTGCTGGCGCAGAACGGTGTGATCGATAAGCCTTTCGCCGATGCGGCACTGGCCAGCAAGGTCACGTATCGAGACTGGTTGACCCAGCCGACCATTCAACCGATCGAAACCAACAAGGGCATCAGCGTGGCACGCAGTCGCCTGGCCGGGTTGCTCAACCGTCCGCTATACGACCTCGACCGCCTCGACCTCTCGGCCACCAGCACCCTGCAAGGTGACCTGCAAACCCAGGCCACCGCCTACCTCAAACGTCTGGCCGATCCGGCTTATGCGACTGAGATCGGCCTGATGGGCGAGCGCTTGCTGACCCCCACCAGCACCGCCCAGGTGCGTTACAGCTTCACGCTCTTCGAGTTGACCCCGGACGGTTCGCGGGTGCGGGTACAGACCGACAGCACCGATCAGCCGTTCGACATCAACGAAGGCAGCAAGCTGGAACTGGGCTCCACGGCGAAAATGCGCGTACTCACCACCTACCTGCAAATCATCGCCGAAATCCACGACAAATATGCTGCCATGACCGTCCCGGAATTGAAGAAAGTCGAGGTACCGGAGCAGGATCGCCTGAGCCGCTGGGTCGTCGACTACCTGATCCAGAACAAGGACCGCAGTTTGCCGCCCCTGCTCAGCGCCGCGCTGGATCGCAAGTACTCCGCCAGCCCCGGCGAAGCGTTTTTCACTGGCGGTGGTCTGCACACGTTCAATAACTTCCGCAAGGAAGACAACGGCCGCCTGCCGACCCTGCGCGATGCCATTCGGGAGTCGATCAACCTGCCGTTCATTCGCCTGATGCGTGACCTGGTACGCTACACCACCTATTCCGGTCCCAACAGCAGTGCCGAACTGCTCAAGGACGACCGCGATCCCCGGCGTCAGGAATACCTGGCCTCGTTCGCCGACCGCGAGGGCACTTCGTTCCTGCTGAAGTTCTGGAAGAAGTACAAAAACAAGGACACCCAGGCGCGGCTCGAAACCTTCCTCGACGCCATGCGCCCGACCCCGATCCGCATGGCCGCGGTGCACCGTTACTTGCTGCCGCAAGCCAGTCAGCAAAGCTTCAATACCTTCGTACGCTCGCACCTCACGGGGGCCAAGCTCACCGAAAAACTCACCGACGAACGCCTTGAACGGCTCTATCTGGCCTATGGCCCCGGCACCTACGACCTGCCGGACCAGGGCTTCATCGCCAAGGTACACCCGCTGGACCTGTGGATGATGGGCTACTTGCTCAACCACCCGGATGCCACGTTCAAGGACATCGTCAAGGCCAGCCGGTTTGAGCGCCAGGAAGTCTACAGCTGGCTTTTCAAGAGCCGGCACAAGGGCGCCCGCGACAACCGCATCCGCACCATGCTGGAGATCGAGGCGTTCCTTGACATTCATCAGCGCTGGCAGAAAGTCGGCTATCCGTTCGACCATCTGGTGCCATCGCTGGCCACCGCCATCGGCAGTTCCGGCGACCGCCCCGCCGCCCTCGCCGAGCTCATCGGCACCATTCTCAACGACGGCGTGCGCATGCCTACGTTGCGTATCGACAGCCTGCACTTCGCGGCCAACACGCCGTATGAAACCAAACTGATCAATGACCCGGATGTCGGCAAACGGGTCATGCCGTCCGAGGTCGCCACAGCCCTGCGCGAGGCCCTTTCCCAGGTGGTGGATGCCGGTACCGCCAGGCGGGTGGCCGGGACTTTCATTACGCCAGATGGCAAAACCCTGGCCATGGGCGGCAAGACCGGTACCGGCGATAACCGTATCGAAGCGATCGGCTCCGGTGGACGGATCCTGAGTTCGAAGTCGATCAACCGCACCGCGACCTTCGTGTTCTATATCGGCGATACCCACTTCGGCACGCTCACCGCCTTTGTACCGGGGCGCAGCGCCGAGAGCTTCACCTTCACCTCGGCACTGCCCGTGCAAGTACTCAAGGGCATGGCGCCGATTCTCAATCCCTATCTGCAACCGGGCACCCATACGCAATGCCTGCCGGTTGAAATGGTGCGCCGGTAAGGGCGCTGTCCGAAGAGACAGCGCCATAGGGTTATTCAGGTCGTCCGTGGGTATATATAGTTATAACTTTCATTCAAAATTAAAACTATCGCACCCTCCAATCACTTAATCATCGATCAGGAATTCAGACTTTCATTTAAAGTTCGACGAGATAGGCTTTTATCTTCTTAACACGAAAGATAACTTCCAATGTCGAATTTCAATCCACACACCCCCAAACTTCCTGCCACCCACGCCCCATTCAAAGGCCGTCATTACGACCACATAAAAACAACCGTCAGCAAAGACCTGACAACAACATCACTGCATCGAGCCTACGCGCTCGGCGCCACTGCGTTAAAAACAGAAAGCTGGTACAAAGACAGTGATCAAGACGCACTGAAGGCCACCAACCTGCGAGCCTGGAAAGCACAGAACGAAGCGGACACGTTATTCGCAAAAGTTAAAGATGTTTACGCTTTCGCCGAACCCTTGCTCAAAGCCAAACTGCAAGAAGCCTACGGTGTGGAAGTGGATGTAAAGTCTACCTATCTGCGCCTTTACTTCCCCAAGCAAACACCGTGGCATGTGATTGATACACAATTGGGCTACGCCATTCGAACCGTGTCGTTGCTCGATGCAGCGCTGCATAACTTCGCCACTTCGGAAACATTTACCACGGACTCCGAGTTCATTAGTAAACCCGATGCCAATGGCCACTTCGATATCGTTCCCGTCAAAACAAAGATGTCCATCGAACAGTTCAAGCATCTGTGCCGGGAACTGGACATCGGTGGCCAATACAACCGATACCTCACAGCCTTTCTACTGACCAAGGAGCCTGTCGCCCAAGCGCTGCTCGAGTTCAGGGCGACCACCGCCCAGAAAGCGGCACTTGAAGTGGCTGCACATCTGGCCCTGAAGAAAAAAGATATCACCGCCGATGCATTCGACGTCGTACTCGGGATGATCGAAGGGCGAACGGGCCTCACGCTGGACGGCAAAGTGATGCAGTACTCCGAGCTTTCGATACTGGATGCGTCCTTGACCGGTGTCGTGTTGTTCACGGCCGTAAAAGAAAGCCGTGGCACTGACAAGTTGATCGCCTACGTTCCCCATGACCCCGAACACCCGCTGAAAGAATATGCCTCGGGGCTTGCGTTCCTGCAGGAATTGACTCGCCAACTGCGTGATAACAAAACCATCCCCTCGTCCGGGGGCAATTATTGGCAGTTCTTCAGCCAGTTCATCGATCAGCAACAACGCGGGCATTTTTTTGCTGATCTGGACCAGCGCCTGAGTGTGGTCAAGTGGCATGAAAAAGATCACCTCGATCCCGGCCCCACATGGCGAGAGACGCCCGTGGACAAACCCAGACTGGAGTTCCGGGTGACGCCCATCGGAGAAAACCTGTGGCAGCACCTCTACCAAAGCAAGGTCAACAAGATCATCAATGACGCCCAGGACCTCGCCGTGTCGACCGCCAGGACCGACCAGGCAGCACGCTGGGCCTGGTGGGACAACTTCAAGAAGATGCTCTCGGACATTTTCAACGCAGCCTTGTTGATCGCAACCCCATTCGTACCGGGGTTGGGCGAACTCATGCTGGCCTATACCGCCTATCAATTGGCCACTGAAGTCGTCGAAGGCGTCGTGGATCTGGCCGAAGGGCAATTCGTCGAACTGGCCGAGCATGTGGTGGGCGTGGTGACCGATGTCATTCAACTGGCGGCGTTCGGTGCCGGTGCGGCCATTGGCAGTGAGTTTCGCCTGAAGCTTTCACCCCTCGTCGAAGGGATGAAACCGGTGACCTTGCCCGATGGCAGGACGACGTTGTGGCACCCCGACCTCAAGCCTTACGAACAAACCGGTGTGACGCTGCCCGACACGTCGCAACCTGACACCCTCGGCCTGCATCGGCACCTTGATCAGTACATGCTCACGCTTGACGGCAAGGCGTACGCCATCGAGAAACCCGCCGCGACTGATGTGGCCGCAGTGCATCGGATCAGACACCCCAAGCGCCCGAATGCCTACTCACCGAAGCTCGAACATAATGGTCTCGGCGCCTGGGTTCATGAGGGTGAGAACCCGGGTGACTGGCAAGGTGAAACCCTGATGCGTCGCCTGGGCCACAGTGTCGAGCGATTCACCCCGGTCGAACGCGAGCAGATCCGCATCAGCAGCGGCACCGACGATAATCAATTGCGGCGGATGCATGTCGATCATGCGCCACCGCCGCCCTTGCTGGCCGACACCATCAAGCGTTTCAGCGCGCTGGACGAGGCGCGCATCGCCAGTGCCAACCTGCGTGGCGGGCGACCGCTGGCCCCCGGGTCCGTGTGGTTCGAACCGCTGCTGACCGAGCTGCCGGGCTGGCCGGCAGCAAGGGCGTTGAAGGTATATGAAGGGGCTGACTTGAGCGGTCAGTCACGCGCCTACGGCAACGCCCAAGCGACCGCGGCCAATACCCTGAACCTGGGCCTGCCTGAATTGATGTCCGGCCGGTTTGCCGAGCGCGTCATGGCTTTTTTGAGCGAGACCGAAATCAGCACCCTGCTCGATCGAGACGTACCGCCTGCCGAACGCGCCCAAGCCTTGCGCAATCAACTGGCCGATGCCGTTGACCGGCGCCGCAGCGAAATATCCCGCTTCATCTACCTGGCGGGACAACGGTCGGACAAAGCGGATGTGCAGGTGCTGAGACAGACGTTTACCGACCTGCCGCTCACGCTCGCGGAAAAAGTGTTGGCTGAGGCTACGCCGAGCGAACTGCAGCGGATAGTCGATGAAAAACGCTTGCCCCTGCGACTGAAAGCCCTGGCCCGCGAAGTGGATTTCGAAGCGCTCACCACACACGCCTATGACGGCTTTTATCACGATGCACTGCTGAGCCCCGACACCGAGAGACTGGCGCTCAATACCCTGAAATTCTTCAGCGACAGCTTCGGCGACTTGCGCATGGAAGTGCGCAGTGGCAGTCACTACGGCCCGTTGCGCTGCAGCGTCGGACCGGATGATGCCTCGACGGTGAGGCAATTGATCCGTGATGAGCGCGGCCGTTACGAAGTCCTTGATGACAACAGCCGCCCGCTACAACCTGCCGGCGACTTCTACGAAGCGATCCTGAAGGCCCTGCCGGTAGAAAAGCGCGCGCAACTGGGCTATCAAACCGGTCAGGGTCGCCTGCTTAAACTGTGGATCATGGAACAGTCCGCGCCACCGGCCGAGCGCCGCGTTGTGTTGGCGCAACCGCCGATTCGTTCGGTGGCCAGTGTTGAAACCGCCGACCTGGTGCGCACCCCGTGGTGGTTCTTTGGCACCAGGACTCCCGAGCAAAGGATCAAGGAGCTCTATCCAAAACTGAACGATCGACAAGTGACATCCTTTGTCGAGTACTTGCGCACAAAAGGTGATCCTGTCGAGGCTATCGAGCGGTTCAAGAGTGACTTCGAGCAACTGCGCAGTACCCTCCAGGCGTGGCGGAACAATCAGCCTGTCCAGTTTGATGAAAACGGGGAGCAAATCTTTGGCGTAAATGGGGTGTTCCTGCGAACCGGTGGCAGCCATATCGAGCGCCGGCTGCTCGAATGCTTCGAACGCAAGAGCAAAGTCTTCGGTGAGCGCAGCGTGCATCCGGCCGGTGGTTATGCGCTGGATCTGTCTTCCGAAACCCTGGGACCGGATCTGGAGCGTTGGTGGAAAGAGTTGCGTGAGCTGCCCGACATCAGGAAATTCCTCAACCAGATCACCACCCTGAATCTGAACAATGCGCGTTATTCCGCCCACGCCGGCGGTCTGTTGAGCGACCTGCCCAACCTTCGTCAGCTCAGCGCCCGCGACGGCAGTTTGACCCGGATTCCCCAAGTGATTGGCGAACTGCATCAGCTCAGGGTCCTCGACCTCGCCGATAACAGAATCGTCCTGGCGCCCGACTCCCGTGAACTCTTGGGTCGCCTCACCCGCCTGGAAGTACTGAGGCTGGACGGCAATCCACTGCGCCATCCTCCGGATGTCAGCGGCATGCCCGGGTTGAAAGTGCTTCGTCTGGCCAATACCGGCATCGAGGACTGGCCACCTGGCCTGTTCACGGATGGGGCTGACGTACAGAGCCGCCCGCGCCACTTCTTGCTCGACATGCGCCGATGCCCGATCAATAGTTTGCCGCAGGTTGCATCAGGCTCGGATCAGGCGTTCGTGCTGGCGCGCTCGCGTTTCAGTACAACGCGCCTGTCCGACACCGATCGAACACGTTTTGGTGACTATCGCGAGTCCGTGGGTTTTGCCCGCCAGCAGGCGTACGTCGGGGCGGTTGAAGATGAATTGACCCATTGGAAAATATCCCCGTCCGATACTTCACTTTTCAGTCCCTCGGGAAGTTACCAGCCCCACAGGGAGGAGTCCTGGCACGATGTGTCGGCGGAACCCGGCTCCAGCGATTTTTTCAAAGTCATTCGCCGGCAGCGGGACAGCCAGGACTACCAGAACCATCGGTCGCGCAGACAACTCACCCAGCGGGTCTGGCAAATGGTAGAGGCCATGGCGGTGGACAGCGATTTGCGCGAGGAATTGTTCAAGCAGGCCGGCGAGCCCCAGACCTGTGCCGATGCCGGGTCGCAACTGTTCAACCACATGGGAATGAAAGTACTGGTGTCTCAGGCCTACATAGAGTCGACGTCCGCCCTCCAGCTTGAAAACAACCTGGTCAAACTGGCCCGCAGCGCCGCTCGTCTGGACAGGGTGGGTGACATCGCCAGAGCCGAGATCAGCCACCAGCAACAGCAGCATCTGATCAATCCGGCAGGCAACAACGCACCGGATGATGTGGAAGTGCACATGGCCTACGAAACCGGCCTGGCAAAAAGGCTGGACCTGCCCTGGAGGTCCGAGGACATGCTGTCTGAAACCCGTTCCGGCGTCGATCAGGCCAAAATCGAAACGGCGTGCAAAACCATTCTCGAACGCGAGCGCGGCGACGGACTGGTCAACGGGATGATCGATTTGTTCGAGCATCCGTTCTGGGAGGAATACCTGCGCAAGACTTACCCGGAACAGTTCGAGACGAACGATCGTCTTTATGCAACCAAACACGCGCAGCTCGAAACGCTGCGTGAGACTCAAAAGGAATGGGCTGTGCACCAGGATCGGGAACAGACGAACCTGATATTCAAGAGACTGGAAGATCTGGCCAAGGCGCTGAACATTCCGGAGGAAGACGTGTTCACCGGCGAAGAAATGACCCCGTGGTTTTACAAACGGCAGATAACCGACATGGCCTATGCGCGCAACTGGCTGGCCAGGGAACTGACCCACGCGGCGCTGACAAGGGCCGGGCTTTGAATCCTGGTTCGCTGACCTGACACTGGGTGCAGGTTGCCTGCGCCCTGATGATGAAAGGTGACATCACATCGTCGCAGCCATCGACCGGCCGGTACCCCCTGGCCGGTTTCACAATGCCCCCTCAGACGTCCGAATCCCAGATCACCGTGATATCCCCTTTGAGCGTGTCGTTGATACCGGGGCGTAATACGTAGGCGATAGCGTCCGCCGGCATCTCGAATCGCAGGTTGCCCCCTTTGCGGTCCACAAAATGACCCGGCTGGAATGGGCCGACCCATTCGTTGTTTTTCAGCACCAGATCCTTGACCGGTGCGCCATCGGGGCCGGTGATGCCGCCGGGCAAGCTGAGTTTGGTGTACACCCAGGTCACGTTACGGAACGGCAAGGTGTCCTTGTCCCCCAGTAGCCTGCATTCGGTGCCGTGGAAACTGAATGAATCGCACTGCATCATGACCTTGAAGCGCGATGAAGCGAAAAGGTGAAACAGTTGGTCGCGGTAGATCCGGGGCGGCGGCCTGCCGCTGGCGATCCGGCCGCTGTTCGGCGTTTTGTTGACAAACACATTCTTGCTCGGCTGGGCGGGGTCCGCCTGGAACCGCGCCCGAATCTCCTGATTCGCCGCCTCGGCCAAAGGCAGGCATAGCGCCGCCAGCAAGCCCAGCCGGCCTGTCATCCTTTTCATGTTTCATCCATTTTTTCGGTGAAGTCGACGGGTATGACTTACGCGCCCGGTGCCCTGGCGTTGAACAGCAACAGGACGTTGCCGTCGTAGTCCCCGGCCTTGTACCCGCCCGACGGTTTCACCGGCTGTATCTCCAGCAATACACGGGCGCCAACGGCTGCCTCGGCCTGGGTCACCACTTCCCGTGGCCGGATATCCGGGCTCAATTCCACACCGTTGAAATTCACCCGCAGCGCGATTTCCTCGCCCGGCCGGCCGTTCGACAGGTAAGGCGCGCTGTCCAGGCGCGCTTCAATGGCACTGGTGTCATGCCGTACATCAAAGTACTTGCGCAAACCGCCCATGGTCGATGTGGGGTAGTCCCAGTTAAGTCGTTGCGGCCGGTGAATCCAGTCCGGCTCCGCGGGGATGATGTAAAACGGTCGACTGGGGATGGTCAGCGTGACCTCGAAATTCAGTTCTTCCCGGGCCGCCCAGCTCGGGACGCTCATCAGTGCGGTGAAAGCCATCAGTGTGGCCACGGCGCATTGCTTGTTCATGTTCGTTACCTACCGCGTCTATGGAGGCGACCGTTAGCGGCTCGCCACCTTCAGGTCTTTTTTGCTGTCGCCTTCGATCAGCTTGAAACGGTACTCACGGCCCTGCTCCTTGTCGAAAGCGAAGGTCTTGCCGGCCAAGACATGGTGTTTGGTGGTCGCGCCACAGTCGGTTTCCTTGGTCAATGAACAGCTTTTGAACTCATCGACCACCAGTACCGTGTTGCCGTTGTTGCGCAATTCATAGCGGCCGGCGGTTTCATTGATCACCGTGTCGTAGCGAGCGTCCTTGGGTCGCACGAAAAACACGATGCCAAAACCGGTCATCACGTTGACCCCGGCGGACAGCGTCTTTTTGTAGTCTTCGCGCTCTTCGCTGCTGACCAGAAACTCATCTTCCTTTTCCGGCACCACCGGCACGAAACGCACCCGGAAGTACCGTTCGCGGTCACGCTCGCCCATGTACAGCAAGCGAGTGCCCTGCATTCCCTTGGCCGGCACTATCAGTCGCGCCGGGCTGGCCATGACGCCATTGCGCGACGCACCATCGGCAGCGTTGGCAACCGGGATTTCCTGCGGTTTGCCATCGGCGTCATAGACGATTTCCAGCACGTTGACCTTGACGAATGCGGTGCTGTCACCGCTGTTGAATATGCGTTTAAGGTAGGTGCTTTTGTCGCCATCCAGATAGTCGTACACCGTGCCGACATTGATCTGCGGCCCGGCATGGGCCGTTACGCAAAACAAGCCGAAAACCAATACCAAAGACAGTCGTTTCATTGACTTCAACCCCATGAAAAAGAAATGGTCAGCTCCGGACGTTCAAACTTCCGAGTCCCAGATAACAGTGACGTAGCCGCTGTACGTGTCGCTCACACCCGGCTTGAGCAGAGCATCGATTCGATGTTTGGCCATCTCGAAACGCAGATTTCCCTGTTTTCGGTCCACGTAATGCCCTGGCTGGAAGGGGCCAACCCATTGTTTGTGCCGCAATTTGACATCCTTGACCCCGGCACCGCCGGGTCCCGTGATTCCAGGCGGCAAGCTCATATTCACTTCGACAGCGGTGCGTAATGCCGACGCATTTCTCAAGTTGCATTCGGTCGAGGTAAATGATTCGGCGCATTCCATCATCACTTTGAAACGCGACGAGGCGGAGATGTAGAACGGTTGATCGCGATAAATTCTGGTGGGCTTGCGACCGCTGTCGATCCACTGCCGCCAGCCGCCTTCGGGTTCAAGGAACACTTTATTCCCACCTGGCGGCAGGTCGACTTTAAGGGTGTGCTGCACATCGAGGACGAAGTCCAGGGTCAGGTTGTTGTCATCCGGCACCATCATGGTCCCCATTTGAAAATCACCGCCGGGGCCGAGATGGTAAGACAACGATCCGCCATAGAGCCCGGAGGACATGCCCAACGGATTGGGGGTGCGCAATTCATAAGCGAAATCGATGCCGTTGAAGTACATCGACGGGATCCGGTAAGCGGCCACCTTGATGCAGGGTGCCTCGACCGGCGCCTTCCAGAAGAATTTGTAGGTCGCGGGGGTGTAGGCCCCGACGCCGCTGTACTGGCAGGGGGACGGGGCATACACCCAACTGCTGCTGGTCCAGAGTTTTTGATGACCCTCGAGGATATTCGATACCCCTACCAGGTTGGCCGCCGTATCGCTGAGGAAGAAGTTGGAACCGATGCCGATGATGCGCACCTCGACGGTTTCGGTTTCCTGAGTATCCCGGTTGGTAACGGTCAGTTGCCGCCAGTTGGCCGGCACCTTCAATCCCAGGCCGTCGCCGGGCATGAGGGCGCGCGTGGAGTCGAACCGTACCGGAACGTGAATGCTGAACATGTTGTTGTCCGCGCACTCACTGGGATAATTGGCGCAATAACCACTGTTGGGCGTCTTGTTGATAAATACATTCCTGTTCGGCTGCGACGGATCCGGCTGGAACAACGCCCTGATTTCCTGATTCACCGCCTCTGCCGCCGGCATGCTCAGCGCCGCGAGCAAACCCACCCCATACGCAAATCCTTTCATGACTCAACCCGCCTTCTGATCGGTAATGGTTGCATCGGCCAGGGTGTCCGGCGTGCAACGCAGGTCCCCGATCATCAACACGTTGTTTTCGCTGCGATGCTCACTGGCGTTGAGGCGGAACTGGCACAGCAGGCGGTTATCCTGGCGCACCTCCAGGGTCGGCGAGCCGGCGTTCATTTCCATCGAGAAGAACCCGTCGACCTCCGTCACCCCGCGGCTGGCGTGGTTGATCACGTGGTGGCCCTTGAGCGGCTGCCCCTGTTCATTGACCAGGCGACCCAACACCGTCAGGGTTTTCATCACGCGGATCTTGCGGTAGTCCACCCCGCCCTTGTTCAGGTGATAGCGGGTGCGCGCCGGCTCGATGGTGGCTGCCGGCACATGATTGCCCTCGAAATCGAAACTCACCGAGCTGTTCTGGTAGGCGGTGATCGGGATGAAGTTGCGCCCCGGCTTCAACGCCGCGCTGCCGCCGCTGTAATCGTCGGCGCGCAGGGCAATGCCGTCGATGTCCGACTCGACATCGACGATCATGCCGGCGCCGCGCATCTCGTACTGGCTGGTCATGAGCATTTGCTGACCGCCCAGCACCAGAGTGCTGTCCAGGTTCAAGCCACCGGTGAAGTTGTTGTTGTAGGACGAACGCTGGATGAAACCGTCGCCATTGATCGCGTCGGTGCGAAAGTTCGCCAGGCTGGACACGCCCACGCCATAGGTGTCGGTGAGGGCGGTGACGGAGACGTTTTGCAGCACGTGATCCTTGAGGTCCTTGCGCCAACCAATGGACGCATTGTTGTCGCGGCCACCTTCACGCGCAGTACGCGAACCGATGCTGCCGGTAATCTGCTGACCTGGCGCGCCCAGGGCCACATTGATACTCAAGTCGACCCCACGGTTGCGGTCATTGCCGCTGCTGAAACTGCCCGGCCGGTCGAACAGCGACAGGCGCCAGTTGGCGTCACTGCCAAACAGCTCGGTGCGCCGGGTCCAGCCCAGGTCCACGCCGACACCTTCGACGTTGCCCTCGCTGTGGGACACCCGCGCATTGATCGAATTCTTGTTGCTCAGCCGATGGTTGACCGCCAGTGACGAGTTGCTGGTCTGGCCGATAAACACATTGCGTTGCCGCACCCGGGTGCCATCCGGCAGGGTTTCGTACAGGTCGGTGGTGTCCAGCCAGCTACGGTTGTGGCTGATCACCAGGCTGCCAGCGCCATAGTTGTAAAGGCTTTGCAGGTCCAGACCGGTGCCGTGGTCCTCGGTTTTGTAAACGTTGGCGTACAGGCTGAGGTGATTGGCCAGGGTCCAGTCGATGGACGTGCCGTATTGCAGTTTTTCGCGAATCTGCCGCGCCGACAGGCCGAGAATCACCCGCGGGTGCATCAGGTAGTTGACCGAGGCCCCGGCCGTGGGACTGCCGCTGGCCTGTTGATCCCAGTTGCTGAACAGTTTGCTTTCTTCCCCGGCGAACAGGTTGTAGCGCCAGCGTTCGTCGAGGTTGCGCCAGTTGCCGGGCTTGTACACCAGCTCCTGGGTGCTGGAGGTGATCTGCCCGTCTTCGATCAGGCGCACTTCCACTTCATAAATGCCGCCTGGCAGCGGGCGGGTGTCGAGGGTTTGCAAGCCGGCCGGTACCGACTGGGTGTTGAGCAACAGACCGTCGCGGTAAATCTCCACCGAGCCCTGGCGATTGGCCGTGACATAGATCGGATAAACGCTGGGCATCGGGCTGTTGATCGCCAGACTGTCGGAGCTGCCATACATGACGCCGACAGCAGTGTCGGGGCTGGTACCGAACGTGCGCGGTTGGCGGGTCAGCCCTTCGGAATTGGGGGTGAAATAGCCCAGGCGGAAGAAATTGCCTTGCAACTCGCGCTGGGTATAAAGCTCGTGTACCGCGTGATAAAGCTTGTCATCCGGACCGCCAAGACGGGCCATCTGCATGTTAAAGGTCTGGCTCCAGTTGCCCAGGCTGCCGCTGGCTTCAAGGCCGAAGCGCCCGCCCAGGTCCTGTTCCTGGCCGCCATTGAGATTGAGCTGGTTACGCACCATCAGGCCGCTGCTGCCGCCGACGGGTTGCTCGTAATAGCGCTTGGCCTCGAGGTCGCGCTCAGCGTTTTCGGTGAGGATCGATACCAGCGAGTTTTCCAGGTTGTAATGCACCGCCAACACCTGGTCCGGGCAGGAGCCAGTGCAAGCGCCCAGTGGCACACCGGGCTTGAGGTAACTGGCCCACTTTTCCCGTTCGGCGGGACCGTAGCGGTTTTCGCTGGTGTCGGTGAATTCCAGAAGCGTGATGCGATCGTCGCGAGACAGCACCACCATGGCTTCCCCCAGCGGCTGCTGATCCAGCTCCACCCGCACAGCCAGGGGCACATCAAAAAAATGCTCCTCGAAATCCGCCGGCAAACCTTTGGCCTGGGCCAACAGACTTCGCGGTGTCGTACCGGCGGATTCGGAAGCCGCCACGGCACTGGCACAAAACAACAGCGCAAGCGCTGCCGCGATGGGTGTCATCGGGAACATGAACTCGTACTCTGATTTCGAACAAGTTGAAGTCCGGCGGACAAGCCATGGGGATTGCCCGCCGGATAGCGCCGCTTCAATAACTAGCGTTTATTGCTGATCGTTCGATCAAGGCGCAGGGGCAACAGGAGGCACAGCGTCGAAGGTCATGGCGACCACACCGGTGTAATCACCCGGTTGGAAAGTTGTCCCTTTGGCGCTGATTTTTAGCGGAGCACGATAGTTCACATCAGACTCGGCTTCACCCACCACCAGTTGTGGCGTCAGGGTCAGTTCCTTATTGTTGAACTCGACTTTCAAATCAATAGCTTGGGAACCAGAGATCAGTTTCGGTGCACTTTCCAGACTGGCGTGAACCGAACCGTTGTTGTTGCGCACGTCGAAGAAGCCGTTGACTTCACGCATCTTGCCGGTACTCGGCTGAAAGCTCATGTCCTGGTCCTTGTTGACCAGGTCGGCGTCAGTCGGCACCACGTAGAAACCATTGGTCGGCACGTGTGCGACGAGGCTGATGGAGTGAGCCGCTTCACCGGCGGCGAAGGCCATGGAGGAGTTGAGTGCCAGAACAGCCAATGGAGCAGCGATTGCAAATTTCTTGAACATCATTCAGTACCTGTTTTCTTGAAAGGATCAGTTCATTGAAAGTGCAAACAACGCCTACCTGTTAAAGGTTTTGTTGGTTTGGACTTTCAACGCCGGGGCATGATCGACTGTTCGTTCTGGAAAGTAAGCAGGCAACTTCCGATGATCGCGTAGCTCAACTACTTCATACACGGAATGAAAAAAACACAAAAAATGAAAAAACAAAACAACACCTGTAAGTTTCACCTTACATACAGTTTTTCGATAAAAACCATACAGCGATATTAACTAGAAAATATCGGAACATGAGGTTCATTTAGTATATAAGCTCCAATTAACTAGAGTGATAGCTTTAACTTTCAGGTATTGCTGGCCGGGCATAAAAATCGGCAAGGGTTGACTCAGGATTTCGCCGTCCCGGTGACCGCCACTTGTCGCCTGATGAAACTCATTCTCAACAAAAGCCTTGCTCATCGCGTAAGATATATCTTAAGTTGTATCTAAACACGACGAGAGAACGCATCAATGAGAGACCATCATTCCCCCCACCGCGAACACGGCGACAGCCGTGACGGCTTCGAGAAACGCCACGGCCGTGAACGTGGTGGTCGAGGCCCACGAGTATTTGCTCCCGGCGATCTGAAATTACTGCTGCTGGCACTGATCGCCGAGCAGCCCTGCCATGGCTATGACCTGATCCGCCAGATCGAAGGCATGTTCGATGGCGCTTACAGTCCCAGCCCCGGCGTGATCTATCCGACCCTGACATTCCTGGAAGAAAGCGAAATGATTCTGGGTGACGCCGAAGGCGGGAAAAAACGCTACAGCGTGACTGACGCCGGTCGCCATTCGCTAAGCGAGCAGGCGATTGCTCTGGATGGCGTGCGCATGCGCATCGAGGTCAGCAAGCGCTCGTTGCGCGGTCATGACCGGCCACCCGAGATCCATGAAGCGGTGCACAACCTGCGCCATGCCTTGCAAATGCACCACGGTCGCTGGAGCCCGGAAGAAATCCGGCGGGTACGCGACCTGCTCAACAACACTGCCAAAGCCATTGTCGACGGCCCCGCCGTTGCACCTGCCCAGGAGACCGCCGAATGACCGACGTGATCGATCCATCCCAAACCATTCACCGCGTCATGCATGAAATCAAACGTCGTCGCCTGGAAGTACTGCGGGTGGTTGATCTGACGCCACGCATGCGCCGCATTACCCTGGGCGGGCCGGAACTGGCAGGCTTCGTCAGTCTCGGTACGGATGATCACGTCAAGCTGCTGTTCCCGCAAAACGCGGCGGAGCAAGCGGCGCTGGAAACCCTGGTACTCGGAGCCGGCAAGGACAACGGGCCGATGCCCGCCATGCGCGACTACACGCCTCGCCGTTACGATCTGAACACACTGCAACTGGACATCGACTTCGTGCTGCACGGTGACGGCCCTGCCTCGACTTGGGCCGAACAGGCCAAACCGGGACAGTTCCTGCACATCGGCGGCCCACGGGGTTCGATGATCGTGCCGGATATCTTCGACAGCTACCTGCTGATCGGCGACGAAACCGCCCTGCCCGCCATCGCCCGGCGTCTGGAAGGCCTGGCGGCCAATCGGCGTGCATTGGTGATCATCGAAGTGGAAAACGGCAAGGAACAGCAAGTGCTGGAGAGCGCTGCTGAGGTCAATGTGATCTGGGTACTGCGCGAAGGCGGCAAGGATCATTTGCTGACCACCGTGCGCCAGGTCAAGGTCCCGACCGGCAGTCTGTATGCCTGGGTTGCGACCGAGAGCAAAGTGTCGCGGCAGATTCGTCGGGTGTTGCTCGATGTGCATGGCCTTGACAATCAATTCGTCAAAGCGGTTGGGTATTGGCGGTTGGGTGACAGCGACGAGGAGTGACTTCCTCACTGGCCCCTTCGCGAGCAAGCCCGCTCCCACATTGGATTGGTGTACACCTTTCCCCTGTGGGAGCGGGCTTGCGCGAAGGCGATCCTGCAAGCACTACAAATCCATGCCTCTACCACCACGCCATCGATCCAATCCGATCACCACCAACGCAATCACCACAAACCCCACCAGCAACCCACCCGCATTGATAAACACCTGTGGATAACCCAGCTTATCCACATCAATGAACGGGTACGGGTAAGTCGCCAGCAAATGCCCGCGCAGCAACGCATAGCCGAAGTACACCAGCGGATAACTCAGCCACAGCGCGATATGCCGCAGCCGTAACGTCCCCTTGGGCACCCAGCACCACCAATAGACCAGAAACAGCAGCGGCATGACGTCGTGCATCAGCTCATCGGCCAGCCATTGCCAGCCTTCGGGATGCCATAGATGACGCAGCAACAGGCTGTAGGCAATGCCGACCACGGCGATGCTCACGGCAATGCCACTGCTGACCCACGGCTGTAAAAGCCAGCGCCGTGCGGCCGATTCGCGGGACGTCAGTTCACAGGTCAGAACGGTCGCCACCAGCGTATTGGTCAGGACGGTGAAGTAGCTGAAAAAGCTCACCAGCCCGCCAATCAGACTGGCCGCCAGAGTCCAGCGCGAGTAGAAAATCAGGTACAGCTGAATGCTCAATCCGGCCCAGCCAAGGGTGGCGGCCACGGCAACAAATCGACGCCGCGTGACTGACTGTTTGACCATATTCAGAGCGGGCGCTTGGTGCGCATCAACTTCACGTACAAGCGCTCGACCTTCTCCCGCGCCCACGGAGTTTTGCGCAGAAAGGTCAGGCTTGACTTGATGCTCGGGTCACTCTTGAAGCAGCGGATGTCGATGCGCTCGGCCAGCCCCGACCATTTGTAGTGTTCAACCAGGGCGTTGAGGATTTGCTCCAGGGTGACGCCGTGCAGCGGATCGTGGGTCTGTTCGGTCATGCCGGGCCTTCAGCGATGTAGGAATGGGAAGCCGCGCACCTTAGCCGAGGGCTTCGTTGGGGGGAAGCGGTCTGTTAAATGTAGGTGAACCGCGACAACTCTGTGGCAGCGAGCCTGCTCGCGAAGAAATCAATGATGCCGCTGGGCATCTGGATTCACGCGTTACCGTTCACCACCTTCGCGAGCAGGCTCGCTCCCAGAGTGGACAGCAATCACCCGCCTCACTGTTACCAAATCCGAAACGATGCATGTCATGAAAAGGCCTTTCTCTATTTGTAACAGAACATTATCCTTGCGCACGCTTTAGCTGAAACGCTTCCGCAAACGCCTTCAGTTCTGCTGTTTCCGTTCATTCCCCAGAAAAAGATCAAGAATGCCCGATTTACAAATCTCGAAAGACAGCGCTGTCTTTACGCCTGTCATTCGCCAAAAATTCCTGAGCCTCATCGGCGGATTCACCGCATTGAGCCTCGCCACTTGCGTTCAGGCCACCCCGGCTTTCGATAGCCACTCCCCCTGGATGCTCGGCGACTGGAACGGCACGCGCAACGAACTGGCGGAAAAAGGCTACGACTTCAAGGTCGATTACACCGGCGAAATGGGCAGCAATCTGCACGGTGGTTACGACCATGACCGGACGGCGCGCTACAGCGACCAGTTCGGTTTCGGCACACATCTGGATCTGCAGAAGATCCTGGGCTGGAACAACGCGGAATTTCAGCTGACCATTACCGAGCGCAGTGGCAACAACATCAGCAACGATCGCATCAACGATCCGCGGGTTGGCGGTTTCACCTCGGCCCAGGAAGTCTGGGGTCGCGGCCAGACCTGGCGGCTGACGCAGATGTGGTACCAGCAGAAGTTTTTCGACCAGAAGCTGGACATCAAGGTCGGCCGTTTCGGCGAGGGCGAAGACTTCAACAGCTTCCCCTGCGATTTCCAGAACCTGGCGTTCTGCGGCTCCCAGGTGGGTAACTGGGTCGGTGACATCTGGTACAACTGGCCGGTCAGCCAGTGGGCGATGCGGGTCAAATATCACCTGACGCCTGAGCTGTACGCGCAAATCGGCGCCTATGAGCAAAACCCATCGAACCTCGATCGCGACAACGGCTTCAAGCTCAGCGGCAGCGGCACTCAAGGTGCGATCCTGCCGGTGGAATTGGTGTGGACGCCGAAGCTCAATGGCCTGCCGGGCGAATACCGCGCCGGTTACTACTACAGCAACGCCGATGCCACCGACGTCTACAAGGATAGCAATGGCCAGCCCGCCGCCCTGAGTGGCGAGGCTTACCGCAGCGCGTCGAGCAAGCACGGTGTGTGGCTCGGCATCCAGCAGCAAATCACCAGCGTCGCCAGCGATCACAGTCGGGGTTTGAGCGTGTTCGCCAACGGCACGATGCACGACAAGAAGACCAACGCCATCGATAACTATGTCCAGGCCGGTGTCGTCTACAAAGGTCTGTTCGATGCACGCGCCAATGACGACATCGGCTTCGCTCTGGCCCGCGTCCACGTCAACCCGGCCTATCGCAAGAACGCCGAGGCGACCAATCAGGCCCACGCGGTCTTCGACTACGACGATCCGTCGTTCCTGCCGCCCCAGGACACCGAATACAGCGCCGAACTCTATTACGGCGTGCACGTCACGAACTGGCTGACCGTGCGCCCGAACCTGCAATACATCCGCCACCCCGGTGGCGTGGACCAGGTCGACGACGCGCTGATTGGCGGGATCAAGATCCAGTCGTCGTTCTAAAAATTACGCAAAAACCCCTGTAGGAGCGAGCTCGCTCGCGATGGTCGTCAACGATGACGCTGGAAACCTGATACCCCACAGTGTTCTCAGGTTTTTCGCGAGCAGAGCTCGCTCCTACACAGAGGGATGCGGCGCCCCAACAGTTTTACCTGAACCATGCCCACACAGGATCATTATCTACAGTGAACCTGCGCGGGACTCACCAAAACATCACGGAGAACCACACTATGAGCACTGAGGGTGCTTTGAGTCGAAGCCGTCTGCTGCCGAGCTTGCTCGGTGTCCTGCTTCTGCTAATGGGCCTGGCCATGCTGGCCGGCGGTATCAAGCTGAGCCTGCTCGGCGGCTCGCTGTATTACCTGCTGGCCGGTATTGGCCTGACGCTGACCGGCCTCTTGCTGATCGCCGCCCGCCGCGCTGCGCTGGGCCTGTACGCACTGGTGCTGTTCGCCAGCACCGTCTGGGCACTGTGGGAAGTCGGCCTCGACTGGTGGCAACTGGTGCCGCGTCTGGCCATGTTGTTTGCCCTCGGCATCGTCATGTTGCTGCCATGGTTCCGTCGTCCGCTGTTGCGCGCAGGCGCAGCACCGATGGGCACAGGCGCGCTGAGCGTGGCCGTGGTCATCGCCGGCGCCACAGCGCTGGCCAGCCAGTTCACCAACCCCGGTGAAATCAAGGGACAACTGGACCGCGACAGCGTCCCGGGCATGACCAACACCGCACCGGCCATGCCGGACGGCGACTGGAACTCCTACGGCCGCAGTGCTCACGGCGATCGTTACTCGCCATTGGCACAGATCACCCCGCAGAACGTGCACAAACTGGTGCCGGCCTGGACCTACCGCACGGGTGATCTGCCAGGGCCGAACGACCCGGGCGAAACCACCTCCGAAAACACCCCGCTGAAAGTCAACGGCATGCTCTACGTGTGCACGCCGCACAGCCAGGTGATTGCGCTGGACCCGGACACCGGCAAGGAAATCTGGCGTTTCGATCCGAAGCTCTCCACGCAGAACGCGGCGAACTTCAAGGGTTGGGCGCACATGACCTGCCGTGGCGTGACCTATCACGATGACGCGGTGTATGCCTCCGAACAGAGCCCGACCGGCAGCGCCAGCGCACCGGTGGCCAGCATCTGCCCGCGCCGCATCTTCCTGCCGACCGCCGACACCCGTCTGATTGCCCTCAACGCCGACACCGGCAAGATGTGCGAAGACTTCGGCGACAAGGGCCAGGTCGACCTGCGCGCCAACATCGGCGGCTTCACCGCCGGCGGCTACTACTCCACCTCGCCACCAGCGGTCACCAAGGACCTGGTGGTGATTGGCGGGCACGTTACCGATAACGTCTCCACCGACGAACCGAGCGGTGTGATCCGCGCCTTCGACGTGCACACCGGTAAACTGGTATGGAACTGGGACAGCGGCAACCCGGACGACACCACGCCGATTGCCGAAGGCAAGGTCTACACCCGCAATTCTCCGAACATGTGGTCCATGTTCGCGGTCGATGAAAAACTCGGCATGCTCTACCTACCGATGGGCAACCAGACCCCGGACCAGTTCGGTGGCGCGCGCACCCCTGAATCGGAACTGCACGCCGCCGGCCTGACCGCCCTGGACATCGCCACCGGTAAAGTGCGCTGGCACTTCCAGTTCACTCACCATGACCTGTGGGACATGGACGTCGGTGGCCAGCCAACCCTGATGGACCTGAAAACCGTCGATGGCGTGAAGCCGGCGGTACTGGCCTCCACCAAGCAAGGCAGCATCTACGTACTGGACCGCAGCACCGGCCAGGCCATCGTGCCGATCAACGAAGTGCCGGTGCCGCAAGGCGCGGTGGAAGGCGACCACACGTCGCCGACCCAGCCGAAATCCGATCTCAACCTGATGCCGCCACCGTTGCAGGAACGCGACATGTGGGGCGTGACCCCGTTCGACCAGTTGATCTGCCGGATCGACTTCAAATCCATGCGCTACGACGGTCCGTTCACCCCGCCGTCGCTGCAGGGTTCGATCGTGTACCCGGGCAACTTCGGTGTGTTCGACTGGGGCGGTATCTCGGTCGATCCGGTGCGCCAGATCGCCTTCGTGAACCCGAGCTACATGGCGTTCAAGTCGAAGATGATCCCGGCCGCCGACATCGCCGCCCAAGGCCCGCGCAAAAGCGAAACCGAAGGAGTGCAGCCGAACAAAGGCGCGCCGTACGGCGTGATCCTCGAAGCACTGCTGTCGCCAATGGGCCTGCCGTGCCAGGCGCCGGCCTGGGGCTACGTGGCCGCCATCGACCTGACCACCCAGGAAAAAATCTGGATGCACAAGAACGGCACCGTGCGCGACAGCTCGCCGGTTCCGATCCCCCTGAGCATGGGCGTGCCAAGCCTGGGCGGCACCTTCACCACCGCCGGTGGCGTCGGCTTCCTCAGCGGCACCCTCGACCAGTACCTGCGTGCCTACGACGTGAAAAACGGCAAGCAACTGTGGGAAGGCCGCCTGCCGGCCGGCGCACAAACCACACCAATGACCTACACCGGCAAGGACGGCAAGCAGTACGTGCTGGTCGTGGCTGGCGGTCACGGTTCGCTGGGCACCAAACAGGGTGACTATGTGATTGCGTACAAACTATCCGAGTAATATTTAGCGGCGGTAGAACAAAGGGCGACGCTCCGTGAGGGGTGTCGCCTTTTTTTGAATGCCTTCATCGATAAAGGCTCAATCGCCAATCGATCTAAAGAACTGTCAACTCTGACAGTAGTTGCCTGTTTCATTTCTGCGCATCCTCAGCTGCACGTACGCAAAATCGTGGCTGTATAACCGAGGCGCAAATGACATCCCCTACCCGAAATACCACTGGCTGGATCGAGGCACTGGCCGAAGGTGAAATCAAGCTGCACCAGTTGCCCAAGGCTTTTTCCCGCGACGAAGCGGCCTACATTCGTCGCGAGGCTTTGCAACGTATCAGCGGAATGTCGCTGCACGCGATCGGCAGTTACACCTTCGATGCGAAATCGGCCAAATGCGAGAACTTCATCGGTGCCATTCAGGTTCCGGTGGGTGTGGTCGGGCCAGTGCTGATCAATGGTCAAGCGCTCACCGCCAGTGAACAGGTATTCGCACCGTTGGCCACCACGGAAGGCGCATTGATCGCCAGTGTCTCCCGCGGTTGCAGCGCACTGCTTGCTGCGGGCGGTGCGGTGGTTCGCGTCGAAGATATCGGCATCACCCGGGCACCGGTGTTCTGCTCCAGCGGCATCGTGCAAACCCAGGAATTCCTGGCCTGGATCGGCAGCCACTACCAAGACATCAAACAACTGTGCGACCAGGACAGCGCTCATCTGCGCTTGCAAGCCATCGAGCCCGCCGTGGTTGGCAGTTCAATCTACCTGCGTTTTCGATTTCACAGCGCCGATGCCATGGGCATGAACATGGCGAGCATCGCCTGCGATCGTGCGGTCACTCAACTGATCAGCCCTGCGACGGGCGTGCGATGCATCAGTGTTTCCGGCAACTACTGCATCGATAAAAAGCCGGCAGCCGTCAATTTCCTCAACGGTCGCGGCAAGCGCATTTATGCCGAAGCACACCTGAGCGCCGATATCCTGCGCGACATTCTGAAAACCGACGCACCTGCACTGTGTGAGCTTCAATACCGAAAAAACCTGCTGGGCTCGGCCATGGCCGGCGCGATCGGTTGCAATGCCCACCACGCCAACATACTTGCCGCGTTTTTCATGGCTACCGGCCAAGATGTAGCCCAGGTCGCCGAAAGCGCCATCGGTATCACCTGTATCGAACCCCGCGAGCATGGCGCCGTCTACGCCTCGATCCTGTTGCCCGACACACCGTTGGGCACCGTCGGCGGCGGTACCGGCCTTGGCACGCAATCGGAAGCCCTGGCGTTGATGGGCATTGTGCCCGGCGAGCAAAAGCCCGGGGCGGATGTACAGCGCCTGGCGGAAATACTCGGTGCCCTGGTACTGGCGGGTGAGCTGTCGATCATGGCCGCGCAGGCGTCTCATCATCTGGTCGATGCCCATGTGAAACTGGGACGTTGAAGGATGATTGCCATTCAAGCCAGCGCCCCGGGCAAAATCATTCTGATGGGTGAGCACGCCGCACTGCATGGCTGCCCGGTGATCGCCAGCGCCGTGGGGCTGTATTGTAATGTCAGGGTACATCCGCGTCGCGACGGACAGATCGAAGTGAAATTACCCGACCTGTCGATCCAGCGGATTTACGACCCTCTGCAACTGGCCGATTACACCCTGCAAGTGCGCCAGGCGTGGAAACACTATATGAGCGATCCGACATCCCGGACCTTTGCTCAGGTCAAAGGCCTTGACCCTGATCACCTGGTCAAATGCTCCATTGGAGAAATCCTGCTCAGGTTGGCACCGCAGGACTGGCGCGGCTTTTCCCTGCGGGTTCGATCACAGATTCCTGCCGATGCCGGGTTCGGCAGCTCCGGCGCTTTGGCGGTTACGCTGGTAGCGGCACTGCTGCGGCTCTTCAGGCTGCCAGCGATGGACAACCCAGTGCAATTCCTGGCGCAGACCATTGAGCGCTTTGTCCACGGCCAGCCTTCCGGCATCGACCACAACACCAGCCTGCATGGCTCGGTGGTCGAGCGGCGATCAGACGGGGAAGGTGGTTTCAGCCTGACTCCACGGTCCGTCGAAAGCCTGAGCGTACTGCGCGGATTGCAGATCTATCACACCGGCGCCGCCCGCGAGAGTACCGGGCAAGTGATCGCCGCCACCCGACACAGGCTGGCAGGCAAGGGCAATCCACTGCTGGCCAGCATGTGTCGCAACACTGAACGCTTTTGCTCACTGTTGCAGCAAACGCGTCCGATGCCTGAAGCACTCAAGGCCGTGTTGCGCGACTATGAGGCCGATCTGGAAAAGCTCGGTGTCGTGCCAGCCGCCGTCGCCGAGGTGATTCGCGCCATCGAAAGGGCCGGCGGCGCGGCAAAGATCTGTGGCGCCGGCGCGCTTTGCGGGGAGAGCGCCGGTGCGCTGCTGGTGGTGGGTGCCCCGGCGCTGCCGGAACTGGCGCGCTACCGCAGGATTGATGCAGCACTGGGGGTGAGCGGCCTGGAGATCACTGAGCAATGAACCGAATCACCGTCTCATCCCCCAGTAATATTGCATTGATCAAGTATTGGGGCATGCGCGATGAACAACTGACGCTCCCCAACAACATTTCGCTGTCCATGACCCTGAGTCAGTGCGTCAGCCTTTGCACGCTGGCGCCGCTGCACAGCGGCACACCCGATGAGATCCTGTGGAGGACCCGCGAGGGTACGCTGGTGCCCGCCAACGCCTCGTTGCGCTTCGGTATCGAGTATCACCTCGGGCAATTGCGCCAGCACTTCGATCACTGGCAACCCCTGCGGATCGCTACCAGCAACAGCTTCCCCACCGGCGCCGGCATCGCTTCGTCGGCGTCAGGCTTCAGTGCCCTGGCCATGGCCTTTGCCTTGCAATGCGATCAGGACTGCGACGCCGCTCGCATCAGTGAACTGGCACGCTTGTCCGGCTCAGGCTCGGCGACACGGTCGGCGTTCGGCGGATTTGTCCAGTGGCCCGGCGATGCCCGCCAGCTGGCAGGGCCGGCACAACCATTCGCCCCGGCGCAGCACTGGCCGCTGTGTGACCTGATTGCCGTGGTCGACGCCAGGCACAAGAAAGTCAGCTCCCGCCAGGGTCACCATTTGGCCGCCAGCAGCCCTTTTTACCGAACCCGTCTTGATCTGTTGCCAGACCGCCTGAACACCGTGCGCCAAGCCATCCTCAACCGTGACTTCACTGCATTGGCCAACGCCGTGGAGTGCGAAGCCGTTGAAATGCACATGATCGCCATGACCTCCCAACCGCCGGTTTTCTATTGGCAACCGACAACGCTGGCGCTGCTTGAGCGGGTTCGTCAACTGCGCGGCGAAGGGCTGCAGGTGTGTACCACGATGGATGCAGGCCCCAATGTGCATGTGATCTGCACCGCACAGCACCGGTCGCAGGTTTTTGCCGCATTGCGATCGCTCCCCGGCGTCGTTCGATGGATTTTCGATCAGGCGGGCGACGGGCCCCGGCGGCTGGAACATCATCTGTTTTAAGTGACCACCGGGACTGCCCCAACCAAAGTACCCAGCTAACCTGTCTATCTACTGAACATACCCCCGAATGATTCAGTAACCCCCCAAGCATCATTGAAACCACCGCCAACCTGCCCCATCTAAGACCCATACCCATTGCGCAGGTGCCCCCATGAGCGACCAGCAAGAATTCCCCGAAGACTCCAGCGAGTACGCCGATCCGGAAAACGCCCCGCATCACTCCACCGGCAAAGGCCTGGCCCTGCCCGGCCAGAACCTGCCGGACAAGGTCTACATCATCCCGATCCACAATCGACCGTTCTTCCCGGCCCAGGTGCTTCCGGTCATCGTCAATGAAGAACCCTGGGCGGAAACCCTCGACCTGGTCAGCAAATCCGAGCACCACTCCCTGGCTCTGTTCTATATGGACACGCCCCAGGACAATCCGCGCCACTTCGACACCTCGGCCCTGCCGCTGTACGGCACCCTGGTCAAGGTGCACCACGCCAGCCGTGAAAACGGCAAACTGCAATTCGTCGCCCAGGGCCTGACCCGCGTCCGGCTCAAGACCTGGCTCAAGCACCATCGCCCGCCGTATCTGGTGGAAGTCGAATACCCGCACCAGCCCACCGAGCCGACCGATGAGGTCAAGGCTTATGGCATGGCACTGATCAATGCGATCAAGGAACTGCTGCCGCTCAACCCGCTGTACAGCGAAGAGCTGAAGAATTACCTCAACCGCTTCAGCCCCAACGATCCGTCGCCGCTGACCGACTTCGCCGCCGCGCTGACCTCGGCCACCGGCAGCGAACTGCAGGAAATACTCGACTGCGTGCCGATGCTCAAGCGCATGGAAAAAGTCCTGCCGATGCTGCGCAAGGAAGTCGAAGTCGCGCGCCTGCAGAAGGAAATCTCCGCCGAAGTGAACCGCAAGATCGGCGAGCACCAGCGCGAGTTTTTCCTCAAGGAACAACTCAAGGTCATCCAGCAGGAGCTGGGGCTGACCAAGGACGACCGCAGTGCCGATCTGGAACAATTTGAGCAGCGGCTGGCCGGCAAGGTATTGTCGTCTCAGGCGCAGAAGCGCATCGAGGAAGAGATGAACAAGCTGTCAATCCTCGAGACCGGCTCGCCGGAGTATGCGGTGACCCGCAACTACCTCGACTGGGCAACCTCGGTGCCGTGGGGCGTGTACGGCGAGGACAAACTCGACCTCAAACACGCGCGCAAGGTGCTGGATAAACACCACGCAGGCCTCGACGACATCAAGGATCGCATCCTCGAATTCCTCGCGGTCGGTGCCTATAAAGGCGAGATCAGCGGTTCCATCGTGTTGCTGGTCGGCCCGCCGGGCGTGGGCAAGACCAGCGTCGGCAAATCCATCGCCGAATCCCTGGGCCGGCCGTTCTACCGCTTCAGCCTCGGCGGCATGCGCGACGAAGCCGAGATCAAGGGCCACCGCCGCACCTACATCGGCGCGCAGCCGGGCAAACTCGTTCAAGCGTTGAAAGACGTCGAAGTAATGAACCCGGTGATCATGCTCGACGAAATCGACAAGATGGGTCAGAGCTACCAGGGCGACCCGGCCTCGGCGCTGCTGGAAACCCTGGACCCGGAGCAGAACGTCGAATTCCTCGACCACTACCTCGATCTGCGCATGGACCTGTCGAAAGTGCTGTTCGTCTGCACCGCCAACACCCTGGACTCCATTCCCGGCCCACTGCTTGACCGCATGGAAGTGATTCGGCTGTCGGGTTACATCACCGAAGAAAAAGTCGCTATCGCCAAGCGTCACCTGTGGCCCAAGCTGCTGGAAAAGGCCGGTGTGTCCAAGGGCAGCCTGAGCATCAGCGACAACGCGTTGAAGGCCTTGATCGACGGTTACGCCCGTGAGGCCGGCGTGCGGCAGCTGGAAAAACAGCTGGGCAAACTGGTGCGCAAAGCCGTGATGAAACTGATCGATGAGCCGAACGCGGTGATCAAACTCGGTCCGAAAGACCTGGAAGCCTCCCTCGGCCATCCGGTATTTCGCAACGAACAGGTCCTGTCGGGCACTGGCGTCATCACCGGGCTGGCCTGGACCAGCATGGGTGGCGCGACCTTGCCGATCGAAGCGACGCGGATTCATACCCTCAACCGAGGCTTCAAACTCACCGGGCAATTGGGTGATGTGATGAAAGAGTCTGCGGAAATCGCCTACAGCTACGTCAGCTCCAATCTGAAGTCGTTCGGCGGCGATCCAAAGTTCTTCGACGAAGCCTTCGTGCACTTGCACGTACCGGAAGGCGCGACACCAAAAGACGGCCCAAGCGCCGGCGTGACCATGGCCAGCGCCCTGCTCTCGCTCGCCCGCAACCAGCTACCGAAAAAAGGCGTGGCCATGACCGGCGAACTGACCTTGACCGGACATGTACTGCCGATCGGCGGCGTGCGCGAAAAGGTCATCGCGGCGCGGCGGCAGAAGATTTTCGAACTGATCTTGCCGGAGGCGAATCGCGGTAACTTTGAAGAACTGCCGGATTACTTGAAGGAAGGCATAACCGTGCATTTCGCCAAGCGGTTTGCGGATGTGGCGAAGGTGTTGTTTTGACAGGTTTGTAGTGCCTGCACTGCCGCCATCGCGGGCAAGCCAGCTCCCACAGGAATTGAGTCGACCACAAAATTTGTGTGCAACATCGATCCCTGTGGGAGCGGGCTTGCCCGCGAAAGCGTCAGCCCTTTTAACGCAATCCTGATAGCTGTCACATTTTGTCTCATCTCGGTTATGCTCGCCGTTCGTCGTGAACGCCGGAGCCACAGACCCTATGTCCCCCACCCGCCTGTTTGTCCCTATCGCCCTCGTGCTGCTGGCCGCCTGCGCCACGCAACCGAAGCACAACGTGACCGTGGAAAAACAAAGCGAATGCCCGGTGAAGCTCACCAGCGGGCAAAACCTGATCCTGACCCTGCCGAGCAACCCGAGTACGGGCTACCGCTGGGCCATTCAGGATTCGGCGGGGGGTGTATTACGCGCATTGGGGCCTGAGGTTTATCGAAATCCGGAAGATGCCGGTGTTGTCGGCGCTGCCGGCGTCTCGACCTGGCGCTTTCAAGCCTTTGCACCCGGCACCGCACGCTTGCGCCTGACCTCGCAACAGCCCTGGGCACCGGAAGTGCTGCCGGTGGAATCCTTCGACTGCGCGATTTCGGTTAACTGACCATGGGTTGGCTGATTCTGGCGCTGATGGGCGCGGTGACGTTTCTCTACGGCCTGAGCGTACACGCCTCGCTGCTGTGTCTGTTGGTGAAACCGTTGCCGGTGCTGGCCTTGCTCGGCTGGCTGCACGACGCGCCGCCCAGCGACTATCGGCGCTGGATCAGTCTCGGTTTGATCTTCTCCCTGATCGGCGATGTGTTGCTGGCGTGGCCGGGGGATTTGTTTGTGTTTGGCCTGGGTGCGTTCCTGGTCGCCCACCTCGCCTATTTGAAGGCGTACTTGAGCGACTGCCGCCGGTTGGCGCTGTTGCCGCTGATCATCGCCCTGGGAGTCGGTGCCGTTCTGCTGGGGATTCTGATTGCCCACGGATTGGGGCCGTTGCTCATCCCGGTGATCGTCTACGGCGTGGCCATCAGCGCCATGCTGTGGCGCGCTTTGGCCCGCCTCGGCAGCGACGTGCCCAAACGTTCGGCGCTGCTCGCAGCGGCAGGTGCCGTGGCGTTTGTGTTCTCGGACAGCGTGATTGGCATCAGTCGTTTTGTGATGCCATTCGATGCGGCGTCCTATGTGATCATCCTCAGTTACTGGTTGGGGCAATGGGGCATCACCGCCTCTGCCTTTGAATCAAAACCGCGCTGAACTCTTCGCGAGCAGGCTCGCTCCCACAGCTACAGCGCAGTCCATGTGGGAGCGAGCCTGCTCGCGAAAGCGGTTTATCAGACAACCCGCGCATCCCCCCGCCAACTTGGCTAAAATGCCGGCCTTTTCATCGACACCGCCGGAACCGCCGTGAGCAAAGAATCCGATCGCCTTTTCGCCCAGCCTTTGGCCCAGGTGCCTGACTTCGCCTTCAACGAGGACGTGGTGCGGGTGTTCCCGGACATGATCAAGCGCTCGGTGCCAGGTTATCCGACCATAGTGGAAAACCTCGGCGTGCTCGCCGCGCAGTTCGCCCAGCCCAACAGTGTGCTCTACGACCTCGGCGCGTCCCTGGGCGCGGTGACCCAGGCCCTGCGTCGACATGTGCGCACCGACGGTTGCCGGGTGATCGCGGTGGATAACTCCGCAGCCATGGTCGAACGCTGCCGCGAGTACCTCAACGGCCAGGATTCGATGTTCCAGGAGTTGCTGCCGGTCGAGGTGATCGAAGGTGACATCCTCGCCCTGCAATTCCAGCCTGCCTCCGTGGTGGCGCTGAACTTCACCCTGCAGTTCATTGCCCCGGATCAGCGCACCGGGTTGCTATCGCGCATCCGTCAGTCGTTGTTGCCCGGCGGCGCGTTGATTCTCTCGGAAAAACTGCGTTTTGAAGACGAACAGGAACACGCGCTGCTGACCGACCTGCACATCGCCTTCAAACGCGCCAACGGCTACAGCGAACTGGAAATCGCCCAGAAGCGCAGCGCCATCGAAAACGTCATGAAGCCCGACAGCCTCGAAGAACACCGCGAACGCCTGCTGGCCGCCGGGTTCTCGAAAGTCGTGCCGTGGTTCCAGTGTCTTAACTTTGCCTCGTTGATTGCCTTGCCATGATTGATCTGTCCCCCCTCGCCCGCCGTCTGGCCGGCACACCGCTGGCCGAATGGGCCAACACCCTGCAAGCGCAACTCGACAAGAAAATGGAAAAGGGTCACGGCGACCTGGAGCGCTGGCAAAGCGCGCTGGATGCCTTGCCGAAGATCCAGCCCAGCGAAGTCGACCTGCTCAACGGCCTGAAGCTGGATACCGATTGCGACGATGAGACCCGCGCACAAATGCGCACCGCGCTGATGGGCCTGTCGCCCTGGCGCAAGGGGCCGTTCGACCTGTTCGGCGTGCACGTCGACACCGAATGGCGCTCGGACTGGAAATGGTCGCGGGTCGCGCCGCACCTGGATCTGAAAGGCAAACGCATTCTCGATGTCGGCTGCGGCAACGGCTACTACATGTGGCGCATGCTCGGCGCCGGCGCGGACAGCGTGATCGGCGTCGATCCGAACTGGCTGTTCTTCTGCCAGTTCCAGGCGGTACAGCGTTACTTGTCCGAGCCGAATGCCTGGCACTTGCCGTTCCCCTTTGAAGACCTGCCGCCGAATCTCGAAGGCTTCGACACGGTGTTCTCGATGGGTGTGTTCTACCACCGTCGCTCGCCGATCGAACACTTGCTGGCGCTGAAGGATTGTCTGGTCAAGGGCGGCGAACTGGTACTCGAAACCCTGGTGGTCGAAGGCGACAAACATCAGGTGCTGGTGCCGGAAGATCGTTATGCACAGATGCGTAACGTATGGTTCCTGCCCTCGGTGCCGGCACTGGAATTGTGGCTGCGCCGTGCCGGGTTCACCGATGTGAAATGCGTGGATGTGAGCGTGACCACGGTCGAGGAACAGCGCGGGACGGAGTGGATGAAGTATCAGTCGTTGAGTGATTTCCTCGATCCGGAAGATCACAGCAAGACCATCGAAGGGCTGCCGGCGCCGATGCGGGCGGTCATCGTCGCTCGCAAGTAACCACCTTTCATTCAGACACTAGATAAACCTGCGGGAGCGGGCTTGCCCGCGATGGCGTCGGCAAATCAAACATTGATGTTGATTGATCCACCGCTATCGCGGGCAAGCCCGCTCCCACAGGTACTGGTGTTTATTCTGAAGTTTTGGTCCGTCGGGCCTTGAAGAACTCGCTCAAGACAGCACCGCACTCCTCCGCCAATACCCCGCCCTCATACAACACCCGGTGATTCAAGAAGCCCTGGGTAAAAAACTGTCCCTGGCTCTGCACAATCCCGGCCTTGGGTTCCAGCGCGCCATACACCACCCGCGCAATCCGCGAATGCACGATCAGCCCGGCGCACATGCTGCAGGGTTCCAGCGTCACGTACAGCGTGCTGCCCGTCAGACGGTAATTGCTCACGGCCTGGGCGGCGGCGCGGATCGCGACCATCTCGGCGTGGGCGCTGGGATCGTTGCCGCTGATTGGGCAATTGAAGCCGCGACCGATGATTTCGCCGTCCTGCACCAGCACCGCACCCACCGGCACTTCGCCAAGGGCGGCACCTTGCGCGGCCAGGGCCAGGGCTTCGCGCATGAAGTCGCGGTCACGGCTGCGGTCGATGATTGCTGCGGGTCGAATCTGACGCATCAGGCCACCTCGATCGCGGCCATCAGGCCGGTTTCCATATGGTCGATCACATGGCAGTGGAACATCCACACACCGGGGTTATCCGCCACCAGCGCTACTTGCGCGCGCTCGTTCTTGCCCAGCAGATAGGTGTCGGTGAAATACGGAATGACCTTGTGCCGGTTCGAAGCGATGACCTTGAAGCTCATGCCGTGCAAGTGAATCGGGTGTTGATACTGAGTCATGTTTTTCAATTCGAAAATGTAGCTTTTGCCCTTCTCAAGCTTGGCAATCGGGCGGTCGGCGCAGGTCTTGTCGGTGATGTCCCAGGCCTGGCCGTTGATCTGCCACAAGCTCGGCGGCCTGCCATTGTCGACGTTGACCGACACCGAGCCCACCCACTCGAAATTGAAGTTGAGTTTCTCGGCATTGGCCAGGTCCGGCTCGGCCACCGGATTGGCCGGCATTGCGGGTGGCCACTCGGTTGGCGTGTCGGCATTGGCCACTGAACGCAACGTGCCCAGGCGCACCGGGCCGTTGCGCAGGGACAATTCTTCACCGGCTGGCGGTGCCTTGATCGCCAGGCAGATACGCATGCCAGGGCCCAGCCAGTATTCCTTGCCCAGTGGCCGAGGCTCGATGGGATTGCCATCCAGCGCATAGATCTGCGCTTCAACGCCAGGAATGTTGAGGCGGTAGGTCAGTGTGTTGTCGAGATTGAGCAGGCGCACCCGGGTGATTTGCCCGGCAGGCAATTCGATCACCGGTTGCGGGATGCCATTGATGGTCGATAGGCGTCCCGCCGTGCCGCCACGGGCCGCTTCGCGAGGAATGCTGAAATCGACGAAAGCCCCCTGCTCATCGACATGCCAGTTCTTCAGGCTCAGGGTTTTTTCGTACAGGAAACCGGTCGGCTCGCGTTCTTCGACGATCAATGGCCCCACCAGCCCACGGCCGAGTTCTTCACTGCTGCTCACGTGGGGGTGATACCAGTAGCTGCCGGCATCCGGCACACGGAACTTGTAGTCGAAATATTCACCGGGCAGCACCGGTAACTGCGACACGTAAGGCACGCCGTCCATTTCCAGCGGCAGGCGAATGCCGTGCCAGTGGATGGTAGTCGCCACCGGCAGGTGGTTGATGAAGCGCACCCGCAACCATTCACCCTGGCGCACCCGCAACTCGGTCCCCGGTGCCGACGGGCCGAACGCCCAGGCAGGGGTCTTGTGCCCGGCCACCAGTTCGACGTCCAACGGCGCGGCAATCAGTTCATAGTCGTGGCCCGCCTCGGCATCGGCCCTCTTGCCCAGCCAGTAACGCGACGCGCCTCCCGCTCCGATACCAACGACAACTAGACCGGCCAGGCCACCGAGGATTTGGCGACGGGTAAAGGACATGAACTCAACTACCTCACGTTTCAGCGACAGGCCGGGGCCTGGAAAAGGCGAATACGATACACCTGCGATTGCGAAACAGTAAGGGCGGCGCGGCGGATGGACGCAGGCTGGAGCGAAGTGGTGCGGTACATATGTAGCGCACCGACCTTGGGCAATCGGGCCATCCTCGTCGTCCCTCACTCAAGGAACAGAGCGAATGACCCCGACACAGACCCGCCCACTGCCCAACGCAGCCGACAAGGCTGCCCTCAAAAACATCGCCGCGCAGGTGATCACGGCTTGTCCGAGCCTGCAGGACTGCGCACATGAGGTCGCCGCGCAATTACTTGAAAAATACGGAGTCGCCGGCCTCGACCCCGATAAAGTCTATTTTCACCGTTTCAAGACCGCTCAGAATCTGGGGCCGTCGTTCACCGGTTGGCAGCATTATGACGAGACGCCCTATGAATCCCTGACCCTGACGCAGCTAGTCATTCACCGCTTTCGCGCGACCGATCAGGACAATGCCGATCTTCTGGACTTGTACGGCGGCTTCTATACCGCAAGGCCGGACGAAAGAAACTTCGATGCAACCAATGAAGTACGCTTGCATGGCAACGACGTCTTGAAGGACTTCTGGACCATTAACTTCAGTGACTTTTACCGCAACAAACTCCATGGGTTCTGGAATGACTACTCCGGTGAATTCCGCACCTTGGCCAAATGCAACTTTCTCGGCAAAGCCATTGAAGCGCGAGAAAATGGCCATCTGACCGACGAGGATTTTCAAACCGCCCTCAATGCCGTCATCGGCCCGCTGACCTGGCCGGTCAGCCTGGCCATGCTGCAATCCGAGTCGCCCGCAGGCCAGGGGTTGCAGGTGCAGACCCTGGATATGGACGGCCATGTAGCAACGAACATCCTGCGTATCGTTGACGCCAAAAGCCGTCAGATCCTGTACGTACCGGGTGATAACGAAGCGTTCCATGTGCTGGAAACCGCCACCGACATGCACTGGTGGATCTTGCAAAAGATGAACGAAAAAGCGCCACGCACGCAGTTCCTGGAGCATTTCCCGCTAGCTGATCGACAGCAGATCACCGAGAACATCACCGACCTGATGAATCGGCTGGTCAGCACCTGGGGCCATTGCGATCATCACCTGATCAACCAGAAAAATCAGGCGGTGACCGGGGATGCGTTCAGCTGGTTGCGGGACTCGACCCGCACAGCGATGTTCGCCGAGGCCGATCTGTCCTTGACCTCCAACGCTGATCTGCGAAAAAAACTGTGGATCGGCTACCTGAGTGCCGGCTTGAAGGTGTTCGGCCCGATGGCGGCCGTAGGCTGGCCGGTGGCGTTGCCGGTGATTGGTGCCAGCCTCGCCAACATGGGACTGAACATCGACCAGGCGGTTAACGCCAAGACCGCCGCCGAGCGCAAGGCGGGGGTTACCGGGGCAATCCTCAGCGGCATTGATGCGCTCTTCAACCTGCCGTTTTTGAAAGGCACCGGGGCACTGGCGGAAATCGGCGCGCCGTCGGAGGCCGCCGAGGCGGGTGAATTGGCCGAGTCGGGCACAGTACCGGAACTGGAGGTCGAAGAACCCAGTGAGATACTGCCGCCCTTGGAAGAACTGCCCCCTCTAACGTCAGAAACGGGACAGCTACCCGAGATCCCGCAAACCTATCAATCCAATGAACTACTGGACGGGCTGACACCGGAAACGGAAACAGGGAAATACCAAGGGATCTACAGACTGGATTCCGACCCGCCCTATGCCATTCTGATGAACGACACGGCTTATTACGTGCGTTACTTCACGGATTCCC
This sequence comes from Pseudomonas sp. G(2018), assembly GCF_005502415.1. Taxonomy (NCBI): domain Bacteria; kingdom Pseudomonadati; phylum Pseudomonadota; class Gammaproteobacteria; order Pseudomonadales; family Pseudomonadaceae; genus Pseudomonas; species Pseudomonas sp. G(2018). Next base: position 157,448 of record NZ_SCOO01000005.1, read on the forward strand.
AAGGCGGCGGTTTCTGGGCGATCGTCGATCCGGCGAAGCCCAACCAACTTATTCACTCATTGCCGGTGCGCCTGAATGACGAAGGCATCTGGGAACGGATGACCCGGTTGGGTCTCAAGGGTGGCGGCCAGTGTGTGGGCAAATCATGCACTGTGGAGCTGGAGCTTGACGTGCGCGAACCGGCGCCGATCGAACCGGAGCAACCTGCAGTTGAACCCGGCTCACCGTCCACCCCGCCGGTTACCGAACCTCAGCCCTCGACTTCGACCGATATCGGCCTTGTAAAGACGTCATACGATGTTGAAGCAGCGCGTCGGCTTGAACTGAAAAGGTGGGCCATGGGGTTACGCGAGACTCACATTCAAGTACAGATCGGTCCGAACGGTGGGCTTATCGCTCCCGATCGATATGCCCTGCACTTCGCCGAAAAGGCCAGGACGCTTTTGATTTCCGCCAGACGTTTCTACGAAAACCTCCCGTGGGCCAATCTGCCACCGCGCCCGGCAATTCCAGCCGTCGACGGATCAACGACCTTCCCGGATCTCATCGCACAGGCATTCGAATCCGCACCTGGACTGGTCATCAGTGAAACACCCGGGCGCATTACCAGCATGCGATTGATGATCGAAAATATGGCTGCCCTGGCACGACAAGGCGTCAAGACCCTCTATGTGCGCCGACTGCTCAGCGACTTTGCCCAGACCGACCTGAACGCCTACTTCAAGAACGGTGTCATGTCCGATGACCTGCAAAAGTATCTGACTCGCCTCGGCACCGATCCGTCAGGGCAGTTTAATGAACTGGAATTGGTGAAGACCGCTCGGCAAAACGGCATTCGTGTCCAGGCTACCGACTGCGCAGCGACCTATAGAAAACCCGTTTCATTGACACGGATTGAAGAGCAAATCAGTACCAATCACCTGACAGCCGACATCATGTTCCTTGATAAAACCATCAACGACACTGGCAAGTGGGTCGTGCTGACGGGCGTGGAAAACACAAATACCTTCAGGGGGTTAGCCGGCATCAGCGAATTGGAAGGCGGCGTCAGTTTACGCATCGAGGAAGTCAATCCCGGACAAGGCGAGCCTATTGCCGTAGATCCGGGCGTTGAGATCGAAAGGGGGCCTTCCATACAGGGCGATACAATGCGCGGGACCGTCGACACTCAATACGCCGATCTGCTTCTGCGCATGGAAGCTGCGCCCGTCAGCCGCACCGAGACGCAAATCCACAGACTGCTTTATCGCGCGGGCATGTATGTGTTCGAACGCTCCCAGGGAGCCTTCACCTTGTTTCACCGCAGTCAGAATGGTGAGCTGGTGCAAACAGCAGTACAGAGCTTCGCCGATGGACGCTACTACATCGATCGTCCATCGTGGGGGCCCGTCAATCGGGTTCCCTACGACAGCCTGCAAGAATTATCCAGCGCGCTGACTCAGATGGGCCTGAATCTTCAAAGCCGCCTTCCCGTCTGATCCGGCCTTACAAACCACGCAAAAAAAACCCTGGCCGAGGCCAGGGTTTTCTTATTGCTTCACTGCAACCTGTGTCGCGGGATCATTCCCACTCAATGGTCGCCGGCGGCTTGCTCGACACGTCGTAGGTGACGCGGGAGATGCCTTCGATTTCATTGATGATGCGGCCGCTGACGGTTTCCAGCAGCTCGTAAGGCAGGTGTGCCCAACGCGCGGTCATGAAGTCGATGGTTTCCACGGCACGCAGGGCCACGACCCAGGCGTAACGACGGCCATCGCCGACCACGCCCACCGATTTCACCGGCTGGAACACCACGAATGCCTGGCTGACCTTGTGGTACCAGTCGGCCTTGCGCAGTTCTTCGATGAAGATGTGGTCGGCGCGACGCAGCAGGTCGGCGTATTCCTTCTTCACTTCACCGAGGATGCGCACGCCCAGACCCGGGCCCGGGAACGGGTGGCGGTAGACCATGTCGTACGGCAGGCCCAGTTCCAGGCCCAGACGACGGACTTCGTCCTTGAACAGCTCGCGCAGCGGTTCAACCAGCTTGAGGTTCATTTCCTCAGGCAGGCCGCCCACGTTGTGGTGCGACTTGATCACGTGGGCCTTGCCGCTTTTCGCGCCAGCCGACTCGATCACGTCCGGGTAGATGGTGCCTTGGGCCAGGTACTTGATGTTGTCCAGCTTGCAGGATTCGGCATCGAACACGTCGATGAAGGTACGGCCGATGATCTTGCGCTTTTTCTCCGGGTCGGCTTCGCCGGCCAGGTTGTTGAGGAACTGGTCCTCGGCGTTGGCGCGGATCACCTTGACACCCATGTTCTCGGCGAACATGGCCATCACTTGCTCGCCTTCGTGCAGACGCAGCAGGCCGTTATCGACGAACACACACGTCAGCTGATCGCCGATGGCTTTGTGCAGCAGTGCGGCAACAACCGAGGAGTCGACACCGCCGGACAGGCCGAGCAGCACGTTGTCGGTGCCGACCTGGGCACGGACCTGGGCGATGGCGTCTTCGGCAATTTTCGACGGGGTCCACAACGCTTCGCAACCGCAGATGTCGAGGATAAAGCGCGACAGGATGCGACCACCCTGCTTGGTGTGGGTCACTTCCGGGTGGAACTGCACGCCGTAGTAGGCGCGCTCGTCGCTGAACATGCCGGCGATCGGGCAGCTCGGGGTGCTGGCCAGGATGTGGAAGTCTTCCGGCATCTTGGTGACCTTGTCACCGTGGCTCATCCACACATCAAGGCCGAACAGACCGTCAGCATCGATGTGGTCTTCGATGCCTTCGAGCAGACGGCTCTTGCCGACCACATCGACACGGGCATAACCGAACTCACGCAGTTCGGACCCTTCAACCTTGCCGCCCAATTGTTCGGCCATGGTCTGCATGCCGTAGCAGATACCGAAGACCGGTACGCCCAGGTCCCATACCGCTTGTGGCGCGCGCGGGCTGTCAGCCACGTGCACGGACTCGGGGCCGCCGGCGAGGATGATCCCCTTCGGTGCGAATTCGCGAATCGCTTCGTCATCCATGTCGAACGGGTGCAGTTCGCAGTACACACCGATTTCACGCACGCGGCGGGCAATCAGCTGGGTGTACTGGGAACCGAAGTCGAGGATCAGGATGCGGTGAGCGTGAATATCGAGGGCCATGATTCAGTCTCGTCTAAGTCATTCAGTAACAGTCGTGATTCAGAAACAACTCGGGGCTGAATAAAACAGCCCCGGTTGCTTAACGATTTGCTTGAAGGCTCAACCTACGCGGTAGTTTGGCGCTTCCTTGGTGATCTGCACGTCGTGGACGTGGGACTCGGCCATGCCGGCGCCGGTGATCCGCACGAACTCAGGCTTGGTGCGCATTTCTTCGATGTTGGCGCTACCGGTGTAGCCCATGGAAGAACGCAGGCCGCCCATCAGTTGATGGATGATGGCGCTCAGGGTGCCCTTGTACGGAACACGCCCTTCGATGCCTTCCGGAACCAGCTTCTCGGCGCCTGCAGAGGAGTCCTGGAAGTAACGGTCGGAGGAACCTTGAGCCTGGGACATGGCGCCCAGCGAACCCATGCCGCGGTAAGCCTTGTACGAACGGCCCTGGAACAGTTCGATCTCGCCAGGGGCCTCTTCGGTACCGGCGAACATCGAGCCCATCATCACACAGGAAGCACCGGCAACGATGGCCTTGGACAGGTCACCGGAGAAGCGGATGCCGCCGTCGGCGATCAACGGAACGCCGGTGCCTTCAAGGGCAGCGGCGACGTTGGCGATGGCACTGATTTGCGGGACGCCGACACCGGCGACGATACGGGTGGTGCAGATCGAGCCGGGGCCGATACCGACCTTGACGGCGTCAGCGCCGGCTTCGGCCAGGGCCTTGGCGGCGGCGCCGGTGGCGATGTTGCCGCCGATGACCTGCACTTCAGGGAAATTCTGTTTGACCCAGCGAACGCGGTCGATCACGCCTTTGGAGTGACCGTGGGCGGTGTCGACCACCACCACGTCAACGCCGGCATTGACCAGGGCGGCAACGCGGTCACCGGTGTCTTTACCGGTACCGACGGCAGCGCCAACGCGCAGACGACCTTGATCGTCCTTGCTGGCCAGTGGGTAGGCCTTGGCTTTTTCGATGTCGTTGACGGTCATCATGCCCTTGAGGGCGAACTTGTCGTCGACGATCAGGACGCGTTCGATGCGGTGCTTGTGCAGCAATTCGCGAACGTCGTTCTTGTCGGCGCCTTCCTTGACCGTGACCAGGCGCTCTTTAGGCGTCATCACTTCACGGACACTGGCGTCCAGACGGTTTTCGAAACGCACGTCACGGGAAGTGACGATGCCGACCAGGTCGCCATCGTGCAATACCGGAACGCCGGAAATGTTGTGCAGGCGGGTCAGTTCGAACAAGTCACGAACCGTGGCATCAGCCTCGATGGTGATCGGGTCCTTGACGACACCGGCTTCGAACTTCTTGACCTTGCGGACTTCGGCAGCTTGCTGCTCGATGGTCATGTTCTTGTGGATGATGCCGATGCCACCTTCCTGAGCCATGGCGATTGCCAGACGGGCTTCAGTGACGGTGTCCATTGCGGCGGAAACCAGTGGAATATTCAGCTCGATGCCACGGGTAAGGCGGGTTTTGAGACTGACTTCGTTAGGAAGCACCTCGGAATAACCGGGCACTAGGAGAATGTCGTCGAATGTCAGAGCTTCTTGGCTGATACGCAGCATCGCGGGGGCTCCCGAGCGGGAAAATGGAAGCGCGCCATTATAGTCAGACACCCCCTCGGGTTCAATGTAAAACTCTGTCTATTATCGACGCAGTGATCGACGGGTGTTTTTCTCCTACAGTTCGACTTTCACCCAACTGACAGGCTGATCCAGCCAATCGGCAAATTCGTCGAGAAATGCCTGCTTGAACCCCGCTTCGGCCCAATTGTTGAAGATGAAGCCCAAATTGGAGAAGCCGCATTCCTGCAGGAACAGAAAGCCGTTGATGTCATCTTCATGCCCGCATTCGGGACAGGTGAAGTTGTCGGTGCGCCCCGGCATCCAGTCTTCCAGGCTTTCAAACAGCGCTTCGCCGATTTCCTTGCGACACTCGGCACAACCCGCTTCGCCCAAAAAACCCTTGGCCGGCGTATAGATGCAGCGCTTGGTGATGATCTCCAGCCCATTGATCGGCTCGCCGAACGGCAGGGCTTCCGGGTGCAGGACCACATCGCGTGCGCCTTCACCGATGGCGTGGGCCATGCGATTGCCTGTGCGACCGCACGTTGTGAGCTCTTCCTTGATGATGTTTTTGCGGACCAGCCAACGCACGATCGCCCGCGCCCGGGGCTCATGCACCGGCAGCGTGGAGATTTTCGGGACGATGATGCTTTGCGAGTTCATGGGGTACAGGCCTGGAACATTGATGAGGGGACTTGAGCATCCACGAATTATAGGTCGCCCCGTAAACCCGAGGCGGATCGCTAAACCTGTGGGAGCGGGCTTGCCCGCGAAGAGGCCGGCAAATCCGGCATCTATTTCGGCTGACACACCGCCATCGCGGGCAAGCCCGCTCCCACAGGGAAACAGGCCGGCCCATGAAGGTTTTTACAGCTCGACAACCACCGCCTGCGACGCGCGGGTGGCCTTGGCGCGAGCAGTTTCGATCGACTCGTCGCGTGCCAGTGCCACCCCCATCCGGCGCTGGCCATTGACTTCAGGCTTGCCGAACAGACGCAGCGCGGTATCCGGCTCGCTCAATGCGGCGCCGAGATTGGCGAAAGCGGTCTGGGTCGACTGACCTTCCACCAGGATCACCGCCGAAGCCGAAGGCCCGAACTGGCGCACCACCGGGATCGGCAAGCCGAGGATCGCCCGTGCATGCAGGGCGAACTGTGACAAATCCTGGGAAATCATTGTGACCATGCCGGTGTCGTGCGGGCGCGGCGAGACTTCGCTGAACCACACCTGATCACCTTTGATGAACAGCTCGACGCCAAACAGACCGCGACCGCCCAGGGCCTCGGTCACGGCTTTAGCGACGCGCTCGGACTCAGCCAGGGCGATCGGGCTCATGGCTTGCGGCTGCCAGGATTCCTGGTAGTCGCCCTTCTCCTGACGGTGGCCGACCGGCGCGAGGAATGTGGTGCCGCCGACATGACGCACGGTCAACAGGGTGATTTCGTAGTCGAAATCGATGAAGCCTTCGATGATCACCCGACCTTTACCGGCACGGCCGCCTTCTTGCGCGTAATCCCAGGCCTTCTGCACGTCATCGACGCTGCGCAACAGGCTCTGGCCTTTGCCCGACGAACTCATGACCGGCTTGACCACGCATGGGAAACCGAGGTCTTCGACCGCTTTGCTGTAGTCCTCGAAGGTGTCGGCGAAGTGGTACGGCGAGGTCGGCAGGTCCAGCTCTTCGGCGGCCAGGCGACGGATGCCTTCGCGGTTCATGGTCAGTTGGGCGGCACGTGCGGTCGGGATCACGGTGAAGCCTTCGGCTTCCAGCTCCACCAGGGTCGAAGTGGCGATGGCTTCGATTTCCGGCACGATGAAGTGCGGCTTCTCGGCTTCGATCACCGCACGCAGGGCTGCACCATCGAGCATGTTGATCACGTGACTGCGGTGGGCAACCTGCATGGCCGGCGCATTGGCGTAACGGTCCACGGCAATCACTTCAACGCCCAGGCGTTGCAGCTCGATCACCACTTCCTTGCCCAACTCGCCACAACCACACATCAATACGCGGGTCGCTGTGGGCGACAATGGAGTTCCGATACGGGTCATCTGAAGGTCCTCAAGGAAGCGGATCATCGAGGAATGCAACGCCGGGCGCGCATCCCATGGGAGAAAACGCGGCATTTTACATGAACCGCGGGGTTTGGCTTCAGCCGACGACAACCTGTTTGCGCAGGCGCCAGGCCATGATCAGCCACACGGCGGTCACACCGGCGAACTTCGAGCCCAGTGCGGTGAGGATCACGCCAGGGGTCAGCGCATCGATCATGCCGAAGAAGATAAAAGTATCCAGAGGAATGCTCAGGGCCGAACTTATCCACAGGCGGTCGTGCAGCGGGCGTTTGGTGATGCTGAACACCAGCCAGTCAATGCACTCGGACACCGCGAACGCCGTAGCGCTGGCCAGGGCGATGGACGGATCGGACGTCACATAGGACAACACCAGCGCCGCCAGCATCGCCGCGATCGCGCCGTGGCCGAAGCGGGTTTGCACCATGTCGCGCAGCACGAACACCAGGCCGCCCCAGGCTGACCAGATGATGTCCAGGTCCGGGGCGGTGGAAAAGGCGTAGTTGATCAGCACGACGCTGCTGATGTAGGCGATGAGGAAGAGCATGAAGTGTGGGAGTACCTGTGAATTTGGCGTGCAGGGTACTGTAGGAGCGAGCTTGCTCGCGATAGTCGTTAACGATTACGCGGGTAATCTGGTTCCCCGAGGTGTTTTTGAGTCCATCGCGAGCGAGCTCGCTCCTACAGAAAAAAGCGCCTCAATTCTGCGATTTGGTCCCGATCATCCACACCAATCCACTGGATTTTGCCCGTTCATGACACAACTCCAGCACCTTGCGCCGCTCGGCATTGTCCATCCGGCTCCAGCGGGTGATTTCTTCCACTGTGCGCTGGCACCCGGTGCAGATGTCATCGTCGTCCAGCGCACAAATATTCACGCAGGGTGATAACACCGGACGTTCTGGCGTAGTCATTGTTCCTGCTCAGCCAAGTCGCGGGCATAACGCCGCGAGTTATGCACATAGTGGGCGGCGCTGGCTTCGAGCATTTTCTTCTGCGGCTCGGTCAGTTCGCGCACCACTTTGCCCGGCGAGCCCATGACCAGCGAACCGTCCGGAATCTCCTTGCCTTCGCCGATCAGCGAATTGGCGCCGATGATGCAGTTCTTGCCGATCTTCGCGCCGTTGAGAATCACTGCGTTGATACCGATCAGGCTGTAGTCGCCCACGGTGCAGCCATGCAGCATGGCGTTGTGGCCGATGGTCACGCCGGTGCCGATGGTCAGCGGGTAGCCCATGTCGGTGTGCATCACGGTGCCGTCCTGGACATTGCTGTTCTTGCCGATCAGGATCAACTCGTTATCGCCGCGCAGCACGGCGTTGAACCAGACGTTGGCGCCCTCTTCCAGCTTGACCTTGCCCACCAGCACGGCGTTGGGTGCGACCCAGCTGTCCGGGTGGGTCTCGACACGGGCGTCGCCCAAGCGGTATTTCATTGTGTTGTCCTCAAGGCGTCACGTGTTCAGGCCATTCGAATGATGGCTTCAGGTATTGATAAAGCTTTTTGGCGGTTGATGCAGGCTGATCTTGGCGTCATAGAGCAGGTTGATCAACTCGACGACCATGATCGCGGTCAGTCCCCAGATCTTGTACTCGCCATAGCGATAGCTCGGCACGTACCAACTGCGGCCCTGGTAATCGATGCGATGGGTGTGCTCGCGCGGGTCCTTGCGGAAGAACTCCAGCGGGACGCTGAACACCGCGGCGATTTCGGCATCGTTGGCCTGGTACTCGACGAAATCCGGAATTACGCCAACATAGGGCGTGACTTTGATGCCGTGCAGGGAGATCAGCGGACTCAGCGGACCGATCACTTCGACCAGTCCCGGCGGCAGGCCGATCTCTTCTTCGGCTTCGCGCAGGGCGGTGAAAATCAGGTCCGGGTCTTCGGGGTCACGCCGGCCACCGGGGAAGGCGACTTCGCCGCCATGGGTCGAGAGCCCGCTGGCACGCAACGTCAGCACCAGTTCCGGCTCGTCACTGCGGGTAATGGGCACCAATACGGCAGCCTCGGGGAAACGTCGGTCAGTCTCCAGCGCGCGCGGTGTATGGTTACTTACCCGATGCAGTAGCTCGTCCAGCATGAGTGTTCTCGATTTGTGCCTTACCTTGCATCATGCACCAATCGCTTCGGTCGCCCAACCCCCCGGATGGCGGCGTGTCGCGAAACGACAACTTGCCGACAGACACCGCCGCACGCCAAGATAGGCGCAGCATTCAGGAACCCAAGCATGAAATTTTGCAGTCAGTGCGGCAACCCGGTGACCCAACGCATTCCCGAAGGCGATTCACGCCTGCGTTTTGTCTGCGACAGTTGCCACACCATTCATTACCAGAACCCCAATATCGTCGCCGGCTGCCTGGCAACCTGGGGCACCAGGGTCCTGCTGTGCCGACGCGCCATCGAGCCTCGGCTGGGTTACTGGACCCTGCCCGCCGGTTTCATGGAAAACGGCGAAACCATCGAACAGGCGGCCATTCGTGAAACCGCCGAGGAAGCCTGCGCCCGGGTGCGCAACCTGAGTATCTATACGCTGATCGATGTGCCGCATATCAGCCAGGTGCACGTGTTCTTCCGCGCCGAACTGGCGGACCTGGACTTTGCCGCCGGTCCCGAGAGCCTCGAAGTGCAATTATTCGACGAAGCGGACATCCCTTGGGACGAGCTGGCTTTCCGCACAGTGGGCCGTACCTTAGAATGCTTCTTCGCTGACCGGCGGACCGAGGTCTACCCCGTACGGTCTGAATCGATCCCGCCGCTTGCTCAGCCTGCCAACTAAAAAACATCTATAAATAAATAGTCGCGACACCTCCTGGGGAATCGTTTCAATGCGCTGGTTGCTTGCCCTGTTCTGCTTGTCGTTCGTTTCGGTGTCCCAGGCGTCTGCCGTGGGATCCCTGGACGGCAAGGTCATTGAGAAAGTCCTGGTTCTCAAGTCTGCCCACCAATTGCAATTGATCAATGACGGCAAGCCGCTCAAGACCTATCGCATTTCCCTGGGCAAGCGCCCCATAGGGCCGAAACTGATGGAGGGCGATAAACGCACGCCGGAAGGTTTCTACTGGCTCGACTGGCGCAAGGTCAGCGACCGCTTCAACCTGGCCATGCACATCTCCTACCCGAACATCAGCGACTCCGCTCGCTCACGACGTGAAGGCGTCGATCCCGGCGGCATGATCATGATCCATGGCACCCCCGACACCGAAGACAACCCTGAAGACCTGTTCCACACGCTGGACTGGACCGACGGCTGCATCGCCATGCGCAACATGGACATGCGCGAAATCTGGAACCTGGTGCCGGACGGCACGATGATCGAAATCCGTCCGTAATCCCCCGAGCCTGCGAAGGCCACTGTGGAGAGGGGATTTATCCACTCTCCACAATTCATCGCGCCAGCTGTGATTTCTTCTGTTGACCGCTACCTTCGGTCGCCCTCCAAAAAAAAATTCAAAAAATCGCAGCCTTCGGCAGCGCCTACAGGGCAGATACCACTTCCATCCGTGGGCGCTGCCGAAGGCTGCGATCTTTGCGTTCAAAATCCTCACCTCTAATACCACTTAAAACCAACCCCTTCCCAAAACACCTGAACAGGCCGGTTTCTCTCTGTCTTAAGCCAGGACACTGCGTTGACATGGTATTCAAGTGGTATTAGTTTTCACCCAGCACCGAGCGACAACACTCCAATATCCGCATCGGAAACCGCACATGAACGACCTCCACGCCCTGCGCCCCGACGATACCCAGCCCACACCGTTGTACCTGCAACTGGCGCGCAACCTGGAAGCGGCGATCCATGCCGGCCAGTGGAAAGCCGAACAGGCAATGCCATCGGAACGCAACCTCAGCGAAATGCTGGGCATTTCCCGCGTCACCGCACGCAAGGCACTGGAAGTGTTGTTCGAACAGGGCTTGATCCGTCGCAACCAGGGTTCCGGCACGTTCATCACCCCACGCCTGGAACAACCGCTGTCGCGCCTGTCGGGCTTCAGCGAAATGTTGCGCCTCAAGGGTTTTGTTCCCGGTTCGCAATGGCTGGAGCGGGAAATCACCCTGCCGACCCACGAAGAGCTGATCCGTCTCGGCCTGTCGCCCAACGACAAGGTGGCACGCATGAAACGCCTGCGTAAGGCCGACGACACGGTGATGGCCATCGAGATGAGTACCCTGCCCGCCTCGATCATTCCCAAACCGCAGGCAGTGGGCGATTCCCTTTACGAATACCTCGACGGCATCGGCAAACCTGTCGTGCGCGCCTTGCAGCACATACAGGCCATCAACGCCTCGGACGAGTTCGCCGCGCTGGTAGGCATCGCCCCCGGCACCGCCATGTTGCTGATGACCCGGGTCGGCTACCTCGAAGACAACACGCCCATCGAAGTCACCGACACCTATTGCCGCAATGATTACTACGACTTTGTCGCAGAGCTCCGTCGATGATGAGCTTCGTCGATAGAAAGCCACGCCGCTGATCGATCAACCGAGAACCGATTCATGTCCGAAGACAACATCCTCACCGCCGACGGCTGGGTTCGCGGCCGGCTGGTCCACGAACACGGCAAGGTCGTGTCCATCTTAGGCGTGCCCTGCGATCCGGCGGACAACGACCTGCCCTATCTGCTGCCGGGTTTCATCGACCTGCACGTTCACGGCGGTGGCGGCAAAGACATCATGGAAGGCGCGTCCGCCTTCGAAACCATCACCCGGACCCATGTTCGTTTCGGCACCACCTCGCTGCTGGCCACTACCATGACCGCGCCGAGCGAAGAAATCACCAGGGTGCTCAAAGCCGTCGGCGAGTTCTGTCTGGATCGACCCAAGGGTAGCGCCCGGGTGCTGGGCGTGCACCTCGAAGGCCCCTACATCAATCCCGGCAAACTCGGCGCGCAACCGAACTTCGCCCACACCGCGATGATGGCCGAAGTCGAGCAATACCTGGCCCTGGCGCCGATTCGCGTCATCACCATCGCCCCGGAAATCGCCGGCCACGATGCGCTGATCCGCGCCCTTAGCGCCCGCGGTGTACGCATGCAGATCGGCCATACCCTCGGCAGTTACGAAGAAGGCGTCGCCGCGCTGGAAGCCGGTGCCACCAGTTTCACTCACCTCTACAACGCCATGAGTCCGTTGCATCACCGCGAGCCGGGCATTGTCGGGGCGGCGCTGGCCCACGCCAAATATGCCGAACTGATCCCGGACTTGCTGCACGTGCACCCCGGCGCGATGCGCGTTGCCCTGCGCTCGATCCCGTGCCTGTATTGCGTGACCGACTCGACCGCCGCAGCGGGTATGCCCGACGGCGAATACAAGCTCGGCAGCCACACCGTGACCAAATGCCTGGGCGGCGTACGCCTGCCCGACGGCACCCTGGCCGGCAGCACCCTGACCATGGATCAGGCCCTGCGCAATCTGGTGAAGATCGGTTTGCCGATCGCCGAGGCCTCGCAACGCCTGTCGCAATTTCCCGCCGATTACCTCGGCCTCACCGAGCGCGGGCGCCTGCAAACGGGTGCCTGGGCCGACTGCGTGCGGCTGGATCGCACACTGAAACTGACCGCCGTCATGGTCGAAGGAGAAGACATTGACTTCAAAAATGCTTGAAGAGGCGCTGTCCTCGTTCGAGGCCGTGCAAGCCCAATTGCAGCAACTCGATCCACCGATGATCGAGATCGCCGGACGCTTGCGCCGTCAGCCACCGCAAGTGGCCATGACCGTGGCCCGCGGCAGTTCCGACCACGCCGCCAATTATTTCGCCTACCTGACCATGCAGTTGCTGGGCATCCCGGTGGCATCGCTGCCGATGTCGGTGGTGACCATGCAGCAGGCGCCGTTGAAAGTCAGCGGTCAGGTGGCGTTCGCCTTTTCGCAATCGGGGCAGAGCCCGGACCTGGTCAACAGCCTGCGCCTGTTGCGCAAACGCGGCGCGCTGAGCATCTCGATGGTCAACGCCGTCGACTCGCCACTGGAGGCCGCCTGTGAATTCAGCCTGCCACTGCTGGCCGGCATTGAAAGTAGCGTCGCCGCGACCAAGAGTTTTATCGCAACCCTCAGTGCCAGCGCCCGGTTGATCGGCCACTGGAAAGAAGATGCCGAACTGCTCGAAGCCGGCCTCGCCTTGCCCGAAGGCTTGCGCGATGCCGCGCGGCAGGACTGGAGCCTGGCTATCGAGGCCCTGCGCGATTGCCAGCGCTTGATGGTGATCGGCCGTGGCGCCGGTTTCGCCATCGCTCAGGAAGCGGCGCTCAAATTCAAGGAAACCTCGGCGATTCAGGCCGAAGCCTTCAGCAGCGCCGAAGTCCGCCACGGCCCCATGGCGCTGATCGACGAGCACTACCCATTGCTGATTTTCGCCCCACGCGGTGCCGAACAAGCCGGCCTGTTGAGCCTGGCGGCGGACATGCGTCAGCGCGGTGCACGGGTATTGCTGGCGGCGCCGGATGACGTGAGCGAGCGCGACCTGACCCTGACCCGCGCCGAACACCCGGCCCTCGATCCGATCCTTGCGATCCAGAGTTTCTATGTGATGGCCGCCGGGCTGGCGGTTGCACGCGGCATGGACCCGGACCAGCCGCGACACCTGAGCAAAGTGACGCGTACCCATTAAAGGCAACGCCCCCCGGGTTGATCCGAACCGTCGTTTTTCCTGATGAGACCGAGCCATGCACAACAACAATAAAGAGCTGACCCTCAGCGCCCCGCTCAGCGGCCCGGTGCTCACGCTCGCCAAAGTCCCGGATGCGGTGTTTGCCAGCGGCGCCATGGGCGACGGGATCGCCATCGACCCGTTGAACGACACCCTGCACGCGCCATGCGCCGGTGTCGTGGTACACGTCGCGCGCACGGGCCACGCCGTGACCCTGCGGGCCGACAACGGCGCCGAACTGCTGCTGCACCTGGGCCTCGACACGGTCGAACTGCAAGGCCGGGGCTTTTCGATGCTGGTTCAGGAAGGCGCACGGGTTGCCAACGGCCAGCCGCTGCTGCGCTACGACCAGGACCAGGTCGCGCAACAGTGCAAAAGCCTGGTCAGCCTGCTGATCCTCACCAACAGCCAGGACTTTCAGGCCCGCCCCATCACCCTCAAATCGGTGAAAGTCGGCGAGCCGTTGCTACACATCATCCGCCGCCATGGCGCGGGCGCGCAGGCGGACATGGAGATGGCCGGCGAAGAAATGGTCGGCCACATCCGCATTGCCCACCGTGGCGGTTTGCATGCGCGGCCAGCCGCGTTGATTCGACAGACCGCCCAGGGTTTCAAGAGCAAATCGCAGTTGCACTTCGCCGGTAAATCGGCGAAATGCGACAGTCTGATCGGCCTGATGGGCTTGGCCATCGGCGAGCAGGACGAAGTGCAGGTCAGTTGCCAGGGTCCGGACGCCGAAGCGGCACTGCAAGCCTTGTTGACCGCGCTGTCCACGGCACTGCCCGAAGAACATCACGCCGCGGCCCCGCCACCGATGATCCAACGCAACCGAGTGGCTGAAGCCGGCGTGTTGCATGGCGTTTGCGCCTCTGCGGGGCTGGTCGGCGGGCCACTGTTGCGCTTGAACGCCATCAGCCTGCCTGCGGATGCCGGGCACAACGATCCGGCGCAACAACGGCAAACCCTCGATTGCGCACTGAGCCAGGTCCGCAGTGAAATCGCCGGCACCTTGGCCCAGGCCAGAAAACACAAGAATACTGACGAAGAAGCCATCTTCGCCGCCCATCTCGCGCTGCTGGAAGACCCGGCATTGCTGGACGCGGCCCATCTGTCCATCGACCACGGCACGGCGGCGACCCACGCCTGGAGCCGATCGATCGACGTGCAGTGCGACGTACTCCAGCAACTGGGCAGTTCGCTGTTGGCTGAACGCGCCAACGACCTGCGTGACCTCAAGCAACGGGTGCTGCGCGCCCTGCTCGGTGAGGCTTGGCATTACGACGTACCGCCCGGCGCCATCGTCGCCGCTCACGAGCTGACTCCGTCCGATCTGCTGCAACTGAGCCAGCAAGGTGTCGCCGGGTTGTGCATGGCCGAGGGTGGCGCGACGTCCCATGTGGCGATTCTCGCGCGGGGCAAAGGCTTGCCCTGCCTGGTCGCGCTGGGCTCATCGCTGCTGGATCAGGAACAGGGCCAGGCGGTCGTGCTGGACGCGGACGGTGGTCGTCTCGAACTGATGCCAAGCGCCGGACGCCTGGCTGAGGTGCATCAGGCGCAGCTTGACCATCAGAAACGCCGCGCCGAGCAACAGACCCAGGCGCATAGCCCGGCGCAAACCCAGGATGGCCAGCGCATCGAGGTCGCCGCCAATGTCGCCTCCAGCGCCGAAGCCGCGGATGCCTTGGCCAACGGAGCGGATGGCGTCGGCCTGTTGCGTACCGAGTTTCTGTTTGTCGACCGCAATACCGCGCCGGACGAACAGGAGCAGCATCGCGCCTATCAAGCGGTCCTCGATGCCATGGGCGACAAGTCGGTGATCATCCGCACCATCGACGTCGGCGGCGACAAGCAACTCGACTATCTGCCCTTGCCCGCCGAAGCGAACCCGGTACTGGGCCTGCGCGGCATTCGTCTGGCCCAGGCCCGCCCGGAACTGCTCGACCAGCAACTGCGTGCGCTGCTGCACGTCACGCCGTTGTCCCGTTGTCGAATCCTGTTGCCGATGGTCACCGAAGTCGACGAGCTACTGCACATCCGCCAGCGCCTCGACGCCTTGTGCATCGAACTGGGCTTGAGCGAGCGCCCGAAGCTGGGGGTGATGATCGAAGTCCCGGCCGCCGCACTGCTGGCCGAACAACTGGCCGAACACGCGGACTTCCTGTCCATCGGCACCAACGATTTGTCGCAATACACCCTGGCCATGGACCGCGACCATGCCGGCCTCGCCTCAAGGGTCGACGCCCTGCACCCGGCGCTGCTGCGCTTGATCGCGCAGACCTGTGCCGGTGCTGCGCAGCACAAGCGCTGGGTCGGGGTTTGTGGCGCGCTGGCCTCCGATCCGCTGGCCACGCCGGTGCTGATCGGGCTGGGCGTGAGCGAACTGTCGGTGAGCCCGGTGCAGATCGGTGAAATCAAGGACCGCGTACGCCACCTCGACGCCAGCGAATGCCGTCGCATCAGCCAGGACCTGCTCAAGCTGAGCAGCGCCTCGGCAGTACGTCATGCCTGTCACCAGCATTGGCCTCTGAGCTAAAGAACAACAAAAAATCCAGGGAGAACCGCCATGTACCAATACTTCATCGAAGGCCTGCAGCGCCTCGGCCGCGCGCTGATGCTGCCGATCGCAATCCTGCCGATTGCCGGCCTGCTGCTGCGCCTGGGCGACACGGACCTGTTGAACATCGCGATCATCCACGACGCCGGCCAGGTAATTTTCGCCAACCTGGCACTGATCTTCGCCATCGGCATCGCCGTCGGGTTCGCCAAGGACAACAACGGCACGGCCGGCCTGGCCGGGGCCATCGGTTATCTGGTGATGGTGTCCACGCTCAAGGTGCTGGATGCGAGCATCAACATGGGCATGCTCGCCGGGATCATCAGCGGTTTGATGGCCGGTGCGCTGTACAACCGGTTCAAGGACATCAAGTTGCCGGAGTACCTGGCGTTCTTCGGCGGCCGGCGTTTCGTGCCGATTGTCACCGGTTTCAGCGCAGTCGGGCTGGGCGTGGTGTTCGGCCTGATCTGGCCACCGGTCCAGCACGGCATCAACGGCTTCGGCGCATTACTGCTGGAAAGTGGCAGCATCGGTGCGTTCATTTTCGGTGTGCTCAACCGCCTGCTGATCGTCACCGGCCTGCACCACATCATCAACAACATGGCTTGGTTCGTATTCGGCAACTTCACCGACCCGACCACGGGCGCCCTGGTGACCGGCGATATATCGCGCTACTTTGCCGGCGACCCGAAAGGCGGCCAGTTCATGACCGGCATGTTCCCTGTGATGCTCTTCGGCCTGCCCGCCGCCTGCCTGGCGATGTACCGCAACGCCCTGCCGGAGCGACGCAAAATCATGGGCGGGATTTTCCTGTCGATGGCCCTGACCTCATTCCTGACCGGCGTCACCGAACCCATCGAATTCGCCTTCATGTTCCTCGCACCGCTGTTGTTCTTGCTACACGCGCTGCTGACCGGCCTGTCCATGGCCGTCACCAACCTGCTGAACATCCACCTCGGCTTCACCTTTTCCGGCGGCTTCATCGACATGATCCTCGGCTGGGGCAAATCCACCAATGGCTGGCGGGTGGTGCCGGTAGGCCTGGTCTATGCACTGATCTACTACCTGGTGTTCGATTTCTGCATTCGCCGTTTCAACCTCAAGACACCGGGCCGGGAAGACACCGCCGCGACCGAAAAGGCTGCCGTGGCTGAAAGCGACCGTGCCGGGGCCTACATCAAGGCCTTGGGTGGTGCCGAAAACCTCATCACCGTCGGCGCCTGCACCACGCGCCTGCGACTGGACATGGTGGATCGCAACAAAGCGTCGGATGCGGACTTGAAAGCGCTGGGTGCCATGGCCGTGGTACGGCCGGGCAAGGGCGGCAGTTTGCAGGTGGTGGTCGGGCCGATGGCCGACAGCATTGCCGATGAGATTCGCCTGGCGATGCCGGCATTGGGTCGCGCATTGATCTCCACACCGGCCGCTACAGTAGGCGCACCGCCCCCTGTCGCCATGGCGGCGCCCGAAGCCCGACAATGGCTAAATGCCCTGGGCGGTGGCGACAACGTGCTGCAACTGAACTGCGTGGCCATGACCCGGATTCGCCTGCAACTGGCCGATGGCAAGGCATTGTCGGAGTGCGATTTGAAGGCGCTGGGTTGTCAGGGGGTGAGTCAGCTTGAGGGCGGCATCTGGCATCTGTTGGTGGGCGACAAGGCCGCAAGTTTGAGTGAGGCGCTGGAAGCGTTGGTCAATCGCAGTGAGGTGAGTGCCAAGGTGTAGTTGTGAGTTGTCTGGCAGGCCGCCATCGCTGGCTTGCCAGCGATGAGACCCCGATTGTCACCACAAAACCTGGGGCATTAAAAAACCCGCTGAAATCACTCTCAGCGGGTTTTTCATTACAGCAGCCTGGAAGATCAGAAATCCTCCAACCGCCACACCTCATACGCCGGTGTCTCGTAGGGATGGCTCTGTTTCAGAGCCGCCACCACCGATCGAATCAACTCATCGGCCACCACCAGCTCAACCTTCCATTCCTCGACCTGCTCGACTTGCCCCGCTTCACCAATGAACGGCTGACTGCCGTCTAATGGTCGAAACTGGCCAAGCCCCAACACTTGCCACGCACAGTGGTCGTAAGCACCGATCCGCCCGCCACCGGCGGCGAATACGGCACTTTTGACCACGTCGACATGACTGTCGGGAACAAAAAAGGAAAGCTTATGCATAGCCTTCAGTTCACCTGCTCTTAATTTACCCAGACTCGGGCATTACGGAACATACGCATCCAAGGTGCGTCTTCGTTCCAGTCGTCCGAACGCCACGAGTTCTGCACGGCACGGAACACGCGCTCCGGGTGCGGCATCATGATGGTCACGCGACCGTCGCGGCTGGTCAAACCGGTGATCCCGCGCGGCGAGCCGTTCGGGTTGGCCGGGTAGTTTTCGGTGACCTTGCCGTGGTTGTCGACGAAACGCATCGCCACGCAACCGGACAGATCGGCTTCCAGCAGTGCTTCTTCGCTGGCGAACTCGGCATGGCCTTCACCGTGGGCGATGGCGATCGGCATACGCGAACCGGCCATGCCTTGCAGGAAGATCGAGTTCGATTCCTGGATCTGCACCATCGCCACACGGGCTTCGAACTGCTCGGAACGGTTACGCACGAAGTGCGGCCAGAACTCGCTGCCCGGGATCAGCTCGTGCAGGTTGGACATCATCTGGCAACCGTTGCACACGCCGAGGGTGAAGCTGTCGTTACGTTCGAAGAAGCCCTGGAACGCATCGCGGGCACGGCTGTTGAACAGCGCCGACTTGGCCCAGCCTTCACCGGCACCCAGTACGTCGCCGTAGGAGAAACCGCCGCAGGCCACCAGGCCCTTGAACTCGTTCAGGTCGACACGGCCGGCCAGAATGTCGCTCATGTGCACGTCGATCGCGTTGAAACCGGCACGGTCGAACGCCGCCGCCATTTCCACCTGACCGTTGACGCCCTGCTCACGCAGCACGGCAACCTGTGGACGAATGCCTTTCTTGATGTAAGGCGCGGCGACATCCTGGTTGACGTCGTAGCTGAGCTTGACGCTCAGGCCCGGGTTGTCCTCTTCCAGCAGCACGTCGAATTCCTGATCGGCGCAGTCGGCGTTGTCACGCAGACGCTGGATCTGGTAGCTGGTTTCGGCCCACTGGCGTTGCAGCAGACGACGCTGGCCTTCGAATACGGTGTCGCCATTGAAAGTGATGCTGATTTCGCCGTTGTTGATCGGCTGACCGATCACCGACACGCACTCGCCCAGACCGGCAGCGCTGAACTGCGCGAGGATGTCCGGGGTAGCGTCCTGGCGAACCTGGATCACGGCGCCCAGTTCTTCGTTGAACAGGATCGCGGCGATGTCCGCCGAGGTTTCCGCCACGCCGTCGAGGTTCAGGCTCAGGCCGCAGTGACCGGCGAAGGCCATTTCCACGGCGCTGGTCAGCAAACCACCGTCGGAACGGTCGTGGTAAGCCAGCAGGTGGCCGTCGGCGTTGAGGCCCTGGATCACGGCGAAAAAGGCTTTCAGGTCTTCGGCGTCATCGACATCTGGAGCTTGCTTGCCGAGCTTGCCGTGAACCTGGGCAAGGATCGAGGCACCCATGCGGTTCTGGCCGCGACCCAGGTCGATCAGGATCAGGTCGGTGGTGCCCTTGTCCATGCGCAGTTGCGGGGTCAGGGTCTGACGGATGTCAGTCACTGGCGCGAAACCGGTCACGATCAGCGACATTGGCGAAGTCACCGCCTTGTCCACGCCGTCATCGTTCCAGCGGGTGGCCATGGACATCGAGTCCTTGCCCACCGGAATGGTGATACCCAGCTCAGGGCACAGCTCCATGCCGACTGCTTTGACGGTGTCGTACAGACGCGCGTCTTCACCCGGGTGACCGGCGGCGGACATCCAGTTCGCCGACAGCTTGATGTCGGAGATCTTGCCGATGCGCGAAGCCGCGATGTTGGTCAGGGTTTCGCCGATGGCCATGCGACCCGACGCCGGAGCATCCAGCAGCGCCAGCGGAGTCCGCTCGCCCATGGCCATGGCTTCACCGGTGTAGACGTCGAAGCTGGTGGCGGTGACGGCAACGTCGGCCACCGGAACCTGCCACGGGCCGACCATCTGATCACGGGCAACAAGGCCGGTGATGGTGCGGTCGCCGATGGTGATCAGGAAGCTTTTGCTCGCCACGGCCGGGTGATGCAGAACACGCTCGACGCAGTCGGCGATGTTCAGGGTCGACGGATCGAAATCGTCACCCAGCTCGTTTTCACGAACCACCGAACGGTGCATGCGCGGAGCCTTGCCCAGCAGCACTTCCAGCGGCATGTCCACCGGGCTGTTGCCGAAGTGGCTATCCGTTACAGTAAGCTGCGGCTCGGCGGTGGCTTCGCCGACTACGGCGAACGGGCAACGCTCGCGTTCGCAGATCGCCTTGAAGCGCTCGAAGTCAGCCGGGCCGACAGCCAGCACGTAACGTTCCTGGGATTCGTTGCTCCAGATTTCGTGCGGGGCCATGCCCGGCTCGTCGTTTGGAATGTTGCGCAGTTCGAAACGGCCACCACGGTCGCCGTCGTTGACCAGTTCCGGGAAGGCGTTGGACAGGCCGCCCGCGCCCACGTCGTGGATGAAGCTGATCGGGTTCTTGTCACCCAGTTGCCAGCAACGGTCGATGACTTCCTGGCAGCGACGCTCCATTTCCGGGTTTTCGCGTTGTACCGAAGCGAAGTCCAGGTCCGCCGAGCTGGTGCCGGTGGCCATGGAGGAAGCCGCGCCGCCGCCCAGGCCGATCAGCATCGCCGGGCCGCCGAGTACGATCAGCTTGGAGCCGACGACGATCTCGCCTTTCTGGACGTGTTCTTCACGGATGTTGCCCATGCCGCCGGCCAGCATGATCGGCTTGTGGTAACCGCGAACTTCATCACCATGAGGCGTGGTGATGGACTGTTCGAAAGTACGGAAGTAACCGGTCAGCGCCGGACGGCCGAATTCGTTGTTGAACGCAGCGCCGCCCAGCGGGCCTTCGATCATGATGTCCAGTGCGGTGACGATGCGCTCGGGCTTGCCGTACGGCACTTCCCACGGCTGTTCGAAACCCGGGATCTGCAGGTTGGACACGGTGAAACCGGTCAGGCCGGCTTTCGGCTTGGCGCCACGACCGGTCGCGCCTTCGTCACGGATCTCGCCACCGGAACCGGTGGATGCGCCCGGGAACGGGGCAATCGCGGTCGGGTGGTTGTGGGTCTCGACTTTCATCAGGATGTGCACCGGTTCCTGCACCGCGCCGTACTGGCGGGTTTCAGGGTCCGGGAAGAAACGCCCGGCCACGGAACCGACGATCACCGAAGCGTTGTCCTTGTAAGCCGACAGCACGCCTTCGTTGTGCATCTGGTAGGTGTTTTTGATCATGCCGAACAGGCTTTTTTCCTGGCTCTGGCCGTCGATGTCCCAACTGGCGTTGAAGATCTTGTGACGGCAGTGCTCGGAGTTCGCCTGGGCGAACATCATCAGTTCGATGTCGTGCGGGTTGCGCTTCAAGCCGACGAAGGCGTTGACCAGGTAATCAATCTCGTCTTCGGCCAGGGCCAGGCCCAGCTCGGTGTTGGCTTTTTCCAGCGCGGCGCGGCCGCCACCCAACACGTCGATTGCGGTCAGTGGCTTGGGTTCGGCGTGGCTGAACAGGCCAGCGGCTTGTTCCAGGTTGCCCAGGACGATCTGGGTCATGCGGTCGTGCAGCCCTTCAGCAATAAGCTGGGCGTCAGCGTCGCTGAACTGGCCGGCTACATAAAAGGCGATGCCGCGCTCCAGACGCTGGATCTTGGTCAGGCCGCAGTTGCGAGCGATGTCGCTGGCCTTGCTCGACCACGGCGAGATGGTGCCGAAACGCGGCAGCACCAGGAACAGACGACCGGTCGGCTCCTGGACCGGAACGCTTGGACCGTACTTCAGAAGGCGCGCGAGCACCTGCTGTTCGTCGCCGGTCAGGACGCCGGTGACTTCGGCGAAGTGAGCGAATTCAGCATACAAGCCACTGACAGCCGGGACCTTCTGGCTCAGTTGCTCAAGGAGTTTGCTGTGGCGAAAGGCAGAAAGGGCAGGAGCGCCGCGCAGGATCAACATCTTCGGGACAGCCTCGGGAAGGGGTGTGCTTTGAGGCCGTGCATTCTAGCCTAAACAGCCCGCGACATCACCCGAAACGCTACACGCGGTTGCACCCGGGCGTCGGCCCGGCTTTCCGGACCGTTCGCCAGCGTTGATCGGGGCGATTGTGACGGGATATTTTTACCGTCACAAAATGTCGCCAGAGCCCATTCCTGCGGGCTCCACAGCGGTTTCCCCTGCCCTAGCAGACTAGCCCTTTGCTGTCGAGATATGGCGCTCGTGGTCCTTTGCGTATACTGCGCAAATGTTTTCCCCAACGGCTTTGCGTCCGCGGTACGCCAAATGGCTGATCGCAACCGGACTCTTCCTGATGCTCAGTGGCTGTGTTGATAAACCCAACACGCTGGAGCGCGTAAAGGAGGATGGTGTGCTGCGGGTGGTTACCCGTAACAGTCCCGCCACCTACTTTCAGGATCGCAACGGTGAAACCGGCTTCGAATACGAGCTGGTGAAGCGCTTCGCCGACGATCTGGGGGTCGAGCTGAAAATCGAGACCGCCGACAACCTCGACGACCTGTTCAATCAGGTGGGCAAGCCCAACGGACCGGTTCTGGCGGCTGCCGGCCTGGTCAGCAGCGAAGAACGCAAGAAGCAGGTGCGGTTTTCCCACTCTTATCTGGAAGTCACCCCGCAGATCATCTATCGCAACGGCCAGTCGCGCCCTACCGACGCGAAGGATCTGGTGGGCAAGAAGATCATGGTACTCAAGGGCAGCACGCACGCCGAGCAACTGGCGCAGCTGAAAAAGAAATTTCCCGGCATCGAATACGAAGAGTCCGACGCGGTCGAGGTCGTTGATCTCCTGCGCATGGTGGACGAAGGTCAGGTCGACCTGACGCTGGTCGACTCCAATGAAGTCGCGATGAACCAGGTGTATTTCACCAATATCCGGGTCGCCTTTGACCTGGGTGATGCCAACAACCAGAGCTGGGCGGTGGCCGCCGGCGACGACAACAGCCTGCTGAACGAAATCAACGACTACCTCGACAAGGTCAAGAAAAACGGCACGTTGCAACGCCTCAAGGACCGCTACTACGGGCATGTCGACGTCCTTGGCTACATGGGCGCCACCACGTTTGCCCAACACTTGCAGCAGCGCCTGCCCAAATACGAACAGCACTTCAAGGCGTACGCCAAGAAAGAGAAAGTCGACTGGCGCCTGTTGGCGGCGGTCGGGTATCAGGAATCCCTGTGGCAACCGACCGTCACCTCCAAGACCGGGGTGCGCGGCCTGATGATGTTGACCCAGAACACCGCACAGGCCATGGGTGTGTCCAACCGCCTCGACCCCAAGCAAAGCATCATGGGCGGCGCCAAGTACCTGGCCTACGTGAAAGATCAGCTGGACGACTCGATCAAGGAACCGGATCGCACCTGGTTCGCCCTGGCGGCCTACAATGTTGGCGGCGGTCATCTGGATGACGCGCGCAAACTGGCGGCCAAGGAAGGTCTGAACCCGGACAAGTGGCTGGACGTGAAGAAAATCCTGCCGCGCCTGTCCGAGAAGAAGTGGTACAGCAAAACCCGATACGGCTACGCCCGAGGCGGTGAGCCGGTGCACTTCGTGGCGAACATCCGTCGTTACTACGACATCCTGACCTGGGTCACGCAGCCGCAGCTTGAAGGCGACCAGGTGGCCGAGGGCAAATTGCATGTGCCGGGAATCGACAAGACCAAGCCGGCCCAGGAGCCCGCCCCCCTCTGATCCCGACACTTTCAATCAAATGTGGGAGCCAGCCTGCTGGCTCCCACATTGGTTTTGCGTTCACCTTCAGCCTTTCAGTGCAGCCGCCAGAATCAGCGCCTTCATCTCCGAAACAGCCGACTTGAACCCGACAAACAACGCATGAGCCACCAGTGCATGGCCGATGTTCAGTTCGTTGATGCCCTTGATCGCGGCGACGGCTTCGACGTTGTGATAATGCAGACCGTGGCCGGCATTGACGATCAGCCCCTGGGCCAGGCCAAACGCCACACCGTCCGCGACACGCTTGAGTTCTTCAGCCACTTCGGTGGGCGTCTCGGCGTCGGCATAACGCCCGGTGTGCAGCTCGATGGCCGGGGCACCGACACGGCGAGAAGCTTCGATCTGCCGTTCATCGGCATCAATAAACAGTGACACTTCAGAACCGATCTTCGACAGGCGCTCCACAGCGGCCTTGATCCGCGCCTCTTGACCCGCCACATCCAGACCACCTTCGGTCGTCAGCTCCTGACGGGTTTCCGGTACCAGGCAAATGTGCGCCGGACGGATACGCTCGGCAAACGCCATCATTTCTTCGGTGACGCCCATTTCGAAGTTCATGCGTGTTTGCAGCACATCCTTGAGCAGCAGCACGTCGCGCTCCTGAATGTGCCGGCGGTCTTCACGCAGGTGAACGGTAATACCGTCAGCGCCCGCCTCTTCCGCATCCAGTGCTGCCTTGACCGGGTCCGGGTAGCGTGTTCCCCGGGCCTGACGCAGGGTGGCAACGTGGTCGATGTTCACGCCAAGTAAAATGCGGGTGCTGGTGGTCACGGAAGCGCTCCAGAAGTAGAGAAAGTTCGGTGCACAGCATACGGGGTGATCAGGGCTTGCGAAACAGCTCGCGACTGACAAGTGGCCGGCCACCAAGGTGCACCGCCAACGCCTGACGCATCAAACGCTTGGCTGCGGACAGCGCACCAGGAGCGGACCAGTCGGCTTCGGCCATGGCCAGCAACTCGACGCCATTGAACAGACCCGGTTGCAGCAGATAAACCCGTTCCAGCCCGGCATCCACTTGCAAGCGATAAAGACCGTCCGGGGTGATGGGCTCGCCATGAATGTCGGCATTGAGAGCAAAGCCGTAGCCGAGGTCGTCGAGCAGTCGCCACTCGAACGAACGCAACAACGGCTCCAGTGGTCGCCCTTCGGCCAGGGCCAACAAGGTCGCGGCGTAATGATCGAATACGCCGGGATGAGGGTCTTCGGCGGGCAGCAGGCGGATCAGCAGTTCGTTGAGATACAGACCACTGAACAGCGCCTCGCCATTGAACCAGGTGGATACGCCGGCACTTTCCATGCGCCCGACGTTCTTCAGCTCGCCACGCCCCCGAAACTCGACTTCCAGCGGTACGAACGGCCGGGCAAGCGTCCCCGCCTTGCCCCGCGCACTGCGTAACACTGCCCGCAGCCGACCTTGCGGCGTCAGGAAGTCCACTAGGGCACTGCTTTCGCGGTAGGCGCGGCTGTGGAGGACGTAGGCGGGTTGGCCGATTGGCTGAGATTGGGACATGGGAGTCTCGCTGGAGGAGTGCTGCCTTGAAATCAACACAGACCTAATGTGGGAGCGGGCTTGCCCGCGATGGCGGAGTAACATTCAACCTTTGTGCTGAATGTTACATCCTCATCGCGGGCAAGCCCGCTCCCACAGGGTTCTACGGTGCAGCACGGCAGGGTTTACAAGTCGCCGTAGCCCAGCGAACGCAGCGCACGCTCGTCGTCGGACCAGCCACCCTTAACCTTCACCCAAAGGTTAAGCATGATCTTGGAGTCGAACAGCAGCTCCATGTCCTTGCGCGCTTCAGTACCGATGCGCTTGATGCGCTCGCCCTTGTCGCCAATGATGATTTTCTTCTGGCCATCACGCTCGACGAGGATCAAGGCATGAATGTGCAGGGTTTTGCCCTGTTGCTTGAACTCTTCGATTTCAACGGTGATCTGGTATGGCAGCTCGGCGCCCATCTGACGCATGATTTTTTCACGCACCAGCTCGGCAGCAAGGAAGCGGCTGCTGCGGTCGGTGATCTGGTCTTCCGGGAAGAAGTGATCGTTTTCCGGCAGGTGCTCGGCAATCACACGCTCCAGCGCATCGAGGTTGTGCCCGTGCTGAGCCGAGATCGGGATGATCTGTGCGTTCGGCAGCTGTTCCTGCAACCAGGACAGGTGCGGCATCAGCTCGGCCTTGTCCTCGATGCGGTCGGTCTTGTTCAGGGCGACGATCAGCGGGCCGGTCACGTATTGCACGCGCTCGAGGACCATCTGGTCTTCTTCGGTCCACTTGGTGCGATCAACCACGAAGATCACCACGTCGACGTCTTTCAACGCTGCCGAAGCGGTCTTGTTCATGTAGCGGTTCAGGGCTTTCTCGCCACCCTTGTGCATGCCGGGCGTGTCGACGTAGATCGCCTGCACGTCGCCTTCGGTCTTGATGCCGAGCATGTTGTGACGGGTGGTTTGCGGTTTGCGCGAGGTGATCGCCAGCTTCTGACCCAGGATGTGGTTCAGCAACGTGGACTTGCCCACGTTCGGACGGCCGACGATGGCAACATAGCCACAGCGAGTTGCGTTTGTATCAGTCATTGCCATTCTCCACACCCAGGGCAATCAGTGCTGCGGCGGCCGCTACCTGTTCGGCAATACGGCGGCTCACACCCTGACCTCGGCTTTTTTCATTCAATAGGATGATCTCGCATTCGACGAAGAACGTCCGGCAATGCGGTTCACCCTGGATATCCACCACTTCGTAACGCGGCAGCTCACAACCACGGGACTGCAGAAATTCCTGCAGGCGGGTTTTCGGATCCTTGTTGGTGTCGACCAGCGTCAGGCCTTCGAACTCACCAGCCAGCCAGGCCAGTACACGCTCGCGTGCCACTTCAATGCCGGCGTCCAGGTAGATCGCTCCGATCAGCGCTTCAAGCGCATCGGCCAGGATCGACTCGCGACGGAAACCGCCGCTTTTCAGCTCGCCCGAACCCAGGCGCAGGTATTCGCCCAGATCGAAACCACGGGCCAGCACGGCCAGGGTCTCACCTTTCACCAGACGCGCGCGCAAACGCGACAACTGGCCTTCGCGGGCCAACGGGAAGCGATCGAACAGCGCCTCGCCGGCGACGAAGTTGAGAATGGCGTCACCGAGGAATTCCAGGCGCTCGTTGTTACGCCCGGCAAAGCTGCGGTGAGTCAGGGCCAGGACCATCAGTTCCTGATCCTTGAAGGTGTAACCGAGCTGACGCTCGAGACGGCTTAAAGAGACGCTCACGGTTTACCCACGCTGAGTTCGTGGTTGGATTCCACCGCCATCGCCGAGAGTCGGCGCAGGCTTGGGACAATTAACGCTGTGTTCAAAAATAACGTCCTGAATATCATTGGCTTCATGCTTCCGGCGCCGAATCTGTCGACTCCAGAAATGCATTCGGCGCTGTGTTCAACAGCGCCGTGTTTGATTACTGGATCAGGCCAACCCGCGAGAAATTCGGCAGGTGACTGAGTTTGGGTTCCGGCCAGCTCATCCAGACTGCAAAGGCCTTGCCGACGATATTCTTGTCGGGAACCATGCCCAGCAGATCCTTGGGAATGCTCGGATCATCCCAGTAGCGACTGTCGTTCGAGTTGTCGCGGTTGTCGCCCATCATGAAGTAGTGCCCGGCAGGCACGGTCCACGAACGGTCCGGCGTTGCGCGGTAGCGGCTCATTTCCTTGCGGATCATGTGCTCGGCGACACCGAGTTTTTCCTTGTAGAGCTCGGCGCTGCCCAGCGTGCCCGGCTCGGAGCCGACCAGTTGCTCGGCAATCGACTCACCGTTGACGAACAGACGCTTGTCGGCGGTGTAACGAACCTGATCACCCGGCAAGCCAACGACACGCTTGATGTAGTTGACGTTCGGATCGCTCGGATAGCGAAACACCATCACATCACCGCGTTGTGGCTCACCGACATCGATGACTTTCTTGTCGATCACCGGCAGGCGGATCCCGTAGGAAAACTTGCTCACCAGGATGAAATCGCCGACGTCCAGGGTCGGCTTCATCGAGCCGGACGGAATCTGGAAGGGCTCCACCAGGAACGAACGCAGCACCAGAACGATGAACAACACCGGGAAGAACGATTTGCCGTACTCGACCAGCAACGGCTCCTTGTTCAGTTTCTCGACCACCACCATGTCAGGCTGGCTGACGCTGCCCTCATAGGAGGCAATGGCGGCCCGCCGACGCGGCGCCAGGAACAGCACATCGAGCAACGCCAACAGGCCGCAGACGAACACGGCGATGACCAGCAACAGCGGGAAATTTAGTGACATAGGACCTAGCTATCCAACCTGAGCACCGCAAGGAAGGCTTCTTGTGGAATTTCCACGTTGCCGACCTGCTTCATGCGTTTTTTACCGGCCTTTTGCTTTTCCAGCAGCTTTTTCTTACGGCTGACGTCACCACCGTAGCATTTGGCCAATACGTTCTTTCTGAGTGCCTTGACGGTTGTACGCGCCACAATCTGACCGCCAATGGCGGCCTGGATTGCCACGTCGAACATCTGCCGCGGAATCAGGTCTTTCATCTTCTCGGTCAACTGGCGACCTTTGTAGTGCGAGTTGTCACGGTGCACGATCAGCGCCAGAGCGTCGACCTTGTCGCCGTTGATCAGCACGTCCAGCTTCACCAGGCTAGCCGATTGATAACGATCGAAATGGTAGTCCAGAGAAGCATAGCCGCGACTGGTGGATTTCAGACGGTCAAAGAAGTCCAGCACCACTTCGTTCATCGGCAGGTCGTAGGTCACTTGCACCTGTGAGCCGAGGAACAGCATATCGACCTGTACGCCACGCTTCTCGATGCACAGGGTAATGACGTTGCCCAAGTGCTCTTGCGGCACAAGGATATTGGCGCGCACGATCGGCTCGCGCATGTCTTCGATGGCAGACAGGTCCGGCAGCTTGGACGGGTTATCGACGTAGATCGTCTCGCCGGTCTTGAGCAGCAGCTCAAAGATTACCGTCGGCGCCGTGGTGATCAGGTCCAGGTTGTATTCGCGCTCGAGGCGCTCCTGGATGATTTCCATGTGCAACATGCCGAGGAAGCCGCAACGGAAGCCGAAACCCAGTGCATCCGAGCTTTCCGGTGTGTACTGCAGCGACGAATCGTTGAGGGTGAGCTTTTGCAGGGCCTCGCGGAAGTCTTCGAAATCGTCGGAGCTGACCGGGAACAAGCCGGCGTAAACCTGCGGCTGGATGCGTTTGAACCCCGGCAGCACATCGACGTCCGGCGTCGAGCTCAAGGTCAGGGTATCGCCCACTGGCGCACCGTGAATGTCCTTGATGCTGGCGATGATGAAGCCCACTTCACCGGCCTTCAGGTCGGCGGTAGGGGTATGTTTCGGGTTGAATACACCGACGCTGTCCACCAGGTGGATCTTGCCGGTGGATTTGACCAGGATCTTGTCGCCCTTCTTCACGCGGCCGTGGCGAACGCGAACGAGCGAGACAACGCCCAGGTAGTTGTCGAACCAGGAGTCGATGATCAACGCTTGCAGCGGATCTTCGATGTTGCCGGTCGGCGCCGGAATGGTGGTCACCAGGCGCTCGAGTACTTCATCGACGCCCAGACCGGTCTTGGCAGAGCAGGTGACCGCGTCGGTGGCATCGATGCCGATGATTTTTTCGATTTCTTCCTTGACGCGCTCTGGATCGGCCTGTGGCAGGTCGATCTTGTTCAGCACCGGCATCACTTCCAGGCCCTGCTCGATCGCCGTGTAGCAGTTGGCTACCGATTGTGCTTCCACACCCTGACCGGCATCGACCACCAGCAGCGCACCTTCGCAGGCCGCCAGCGAGCGGCTGACTTCGTAGGTGAAGTCAACGTGACCGGGAGTGTCAATGAAGTTCAGCTGGTAGTTGATACCATCTTTGGCCTTGTAATACAGAGTGACGCTGTGAGCCTTGATGGTGATCCCGCGCTCGCGTTCAAGGTCCATGGAGTCCAGCACCTGGGCTTCCATTTCACGCTCGGCCAGGCCGCCGCACATCTGGATGAAGCGATCGGCCAGCGTCGACTTGCCATGGTCAATGTGGGCGATGATGGAGAAATTGCGGATATGACTCAAATCACTCACGGATCAACACTCAAAAAGGCTGCAGGCATAGCCCGCCGAAAAATAGCCGGGAATTGTACCTGATCCACGACGCAAGCGTCACGTTCGCAGGTCAGACGGCGCGTACAAAAACGCCCCGATCTTGCGACAGGGGCGTTTTTCATGACGCGTGAAGCGGGAAATACCCCGCCATCAACCGGCGCGACGCAAAAGCCAGAGTCCCGCCAGGGCGCAGACACTCGCTGGCACCAGCACCGCAAACAGCGGCGAGAAACCGAACACCAGGCTCGAAGGCCCCAGCAAATCCTGGGCAATGCGGAAGGTGAACCCCACCAGCACACCGGTAAACACCCGCTGACCGAGGGTCACTGAGCGCAACGGGCCGAAGATGAAGGAAATCGCCATCAGCACCAGGGCGGCAGTGACCAGCGGCTGCAACACCTTGACCCAAAATGCCAGCCAGTAACGGCCGTTGCTCAATCCCTGGTCCGCCAGGTAGTGGATGTAACCCCACAGGCCGGTGATCGATAGCGAATCGGGCGCCATGACCACCGTGCTCAGCAGTTGCGGACTCAATGCCACGTCCCAGCGTTCGACCGGAACGCTGACCACTTCAGTGCTCTTTTCATGGAACAGCGTGGTGGTGACGTCGCTCAACTGCCAGTGGTCCGTGTCGAACGCTGCCCGCTTGGCGAAGCTGGACGACAGGATGCGACGCTGATCATCGAAGCGGTAGCGGGTCACGCCATACAGCAGGCCATTGGGTTGCACGGAGTTGACGTGGATGAACTCGTCGCCCTGGCGGTGCCACAGACCGTGCTTGGCACTTTGAGAATCGCCGCTGCCCTGGGCCAGCGAACGGTTGGCCTGTGCGGTGCTTTCGGTTGCCGGCGCGACATACTCGCCAATCAACACGCCCACCACCATCAGCACCAGCATCGGCTTCATCACCGCCCAGACGATCCGCCCGACCGATACACCGGCCGCGCGCATGATGGTCAGTTCGCTGTTGCTGGCCAGGCTGCCGAGACCGATCAGGCAACCGATCAGCGCGGCCATCGGCAGCATGTCGTACAGACGACGCGGCGCGGTCAGCAACACGTAACTCAGGATATCGACCAGGGTATAGGTATCGCTGGCATCGCCCATCTCATCGATGAACGCGAACAACGTCGCCAGACCGAGAATGATCCCCAAAACCGCCAGGATCGCCATGAACACACTGCTACCGATGTAGCGGTCGAGCTTAACCACGGGCCACCTCCAGTGCGGCGCGGCGGCTCGCCATCTTCAAGCGCAAGGGCTCCCAATAGAGCAAACCCAGGCCAATGGCCAGGAAGATCCCGTGCACCCACCACAAGCCCAGCGCCGGTGGAATCTTGCCCTTTTCGAGGGCACCGCGAGCGGCAATCAGGATGGTCAGGTAAGCCATATAAAGAAGAATCGCCGGCAGCAGCTTGAGGAAACGGCCCTGGCGCGGATTGACCCGCGACAGCGGCACCGCCATCAAGGTCACGATGAACACCAGCAATGGCAAGGACAACCGCCATTGCAGCTCGGTACGGGAGCGGATGTCGTCGCTGCCCAGCAAGGATGCGGTGGTCATGGCATCGCGATCGGTCACTTCATCGCTGACATCCGGCTTGGGCAACAGTACGCCGTACTCTTCGTACTTGATCGCCCGGTAATCGGCTTGCCCCGGGTTACCGTCATAGCGGTAGCCGTTGTCGAGGATCAGGTAGCGATTGCCGTCGGGGCGGATTTCCTGGCGACCTTTTTCCGCCACCAGCACGGAGATTCCGCGATCTTTTTTGTCGGAACTGATGTTCTTTTGCGAAATGAACACACTACCCAGATTGATGCGGTCATCCGACAACTGCTCGGTGTACGTCACCCGGGTGCCGTCGCGCAGGGCCTGGAAACGGCCTGGTTCCAGGGTGTCGAACTCGGTCAGGGCATCCTGCTTGTTCAGCAGCAACTGGAACTGATTGGCGCCTTGTGGTGCCAGGCTCAGGCTCAACCAGGCAACCACCAGCGCCACAATCGTGGCCGGGAACAGGGTCATGCGAAACAGGCGTTGCTGGCTCATGCCTGTGGCCGAGAGTACGGTCATTTCGCTTTCGAGGTACAAGCGACCGTAGGACAGCAGGATCCCGAGAAACAGGCCCAGCGGCAGGATCAGTTGCAGGAACCCCGGCAGGCGAAAGCCCATGATCAGGAACAGCGAACCCGGATCCAGCTGACCCGAGGCCGCCTGGGCGAGGTATTTGATGAAGCGTCCGCTCATGATGATGACCAGCAATACGCCGCTGACGGCGCTCAAGGTCAACAGGACTTCGCGGGATAGATAACGGAAGACGATCAAACCAGACACTCCAGGGTTGTCAGGCTAAGGCGGCCAAACAAGCAAACATATCAGACAGCCCGCAAGGCAGAGCCGCCGAAAAAAGATGGCGCATTATCCTGTGATTGGGTGCGCCTGTCACTGCGCAATGCAGGGAAACGCCTGTAGGAGCGAGCTCGCTCGCGATGCTGGGCAACGATAACTCGGGATCTCTGACAGCCCGCGCCGCAGTCGGGTTCACCGCGAGCGAACTCGCTCCTACATTCGTGCAACCGAGGGTTGTCAGGCGCTGGCAGCGAGGTTCAAACTGCGGCCTTCGTCGCCGGCCACTCCCGGCGCCTTTCTATATTTATAAGCAAGCGACGCACACCCGCTGTCGAGCGCTTGCGAGTTGACCATCAATTCAGGGACCCGGACATGGAA
Organism: Pseudomonas sp. G(2018); assembly: GCF_005502415.1. Lineage (NCBI taxonomy): Bacteria > Pseudomonadati > Pseudomonadota > Gammaproteobacteria > Pseudomonadales > Pseudomonadaceae > Pseudomonas > Pseudomonas sp. G(2018). Next base: position 190,148 of record NZ_SCOO01000005.1, read on the forward strand.
CTGGTTGTAAAAAGCGTTAACCCGGAAACGTTGAAGACCGCCACGCTGGTCGTCGCCGTCGGTGAAGGCCGCAAGCTCGGTGCTGCAGCCAGACAACTCGACGAACTCAGCGGCGGCGCAATCAGCGCTGTGCTCAAGCGCGGCGACCTGGCCGGCAAGGTCGGCCAGAGCCTGCTGCTGCACAGCCTGCCGAACCTGAAAGCCGAGCGTGTGCTGCTGGTGGGCGTTGGCAAGGATGAAGAACTGGGCGACCGCCCGTTCCGCAAAATCGTCGCCGGCGTACTCAACACCCTTAAAGGCCTGGGTGGCAGTGACGCCGTACTGGCTCTGGACGAAATCGTGGTCAAGGGCCGCGACAGCTACGGCAAGACCCGCCTGCTGGCCGAAACCCTGGTGGACGGCGAATACCAGTTCGACCAGTTCAAAAGCCAGAAAGCCGAACCGCGCGCCCTGAAGAAAATCACCCTGCTGACCATCAAGGCCGCCCAGGCTGAAGTGCAACGCGCCGTGACCCACGCCACCGCCATCGCCAACGGCATGGCTTTCACCCGCAACCTGGGCAACCTGCCGCCGAACATCTGCCACCCGACCTTCCTCGGTGAGCAGGCGAAAAACCTCGGCAAAGAGTTCAAGGATCTGAAAGTCGAAGTCCTCGACGAGAAGAAGATCAAGGCACTGGGCATGGGCTCGTTCTACGCCGTCGGCCAGGGCAGCGCCCAGCCGCCGCGCCTGATAGTCATGCAGTACAACGGTGGCAAGAAATCCGAGAAGCCGTACGCACTGGTCGGCAAGGGCATCACCTTCGACACCGGCGGCATCAGCCTCAAGCCGGGCGCCGGCATGGATGAAATGAAATACGACATGGGCGGCGCCGCCAGCGTGTTCGGTACGTTGCGTGCCGTACTCGAACTGAAGCTGCCGATCAACCTGGTGTGCATCCTGGCCTGCGCCGAGAACATGCCGAGTGGCAACGCTTCGCGTCCTGGCGACATCGTCACCACCATGAGCGGCCAGACCGTGGAAATCCTCAACACTGACGCCGAAGGCCGTCTGGTGCTGTGCGATGCCCTAACCTACTCCGAGCGCTTCAAGCCGCAAGCGGTGATCGACATCGCCACCCTGACCGGCGCCTGCGTCGTCGCTCTGGGCTCCCACACGTCGGGCCTGCTGGGCAACAACGACGAACTGATCGGTCAACTGTTGAGCGCTGGCCAGGCTGCCGACGACCGCGCCTGGCAACTGCCGCTGTTCGATGAGTACCAGGAGCAACTGGACAGCCCGTTCGCCGACATCGCCAACATCGGCGGCCCGAAAGCCGGCACCATTACCGCTGCGTGCTTCCTGTCGCGCTTCACCAAGAACCTGAATTGGGCTCACCTGGATATCGCCGGTACCGCATGGACCAGCGGCGGCAAGGACAAGGGCGCCACTGGCCGTCCGGTTCCGCTGCTGACCCAATACCTGCTGGACCGCGCCAAAGCCTGAAACCAATGATCCAGGGGGCGTTACTTTCGGGTAACGCCGTCCTGGCTCAGGAACCGCAATGACCAAAGTCGACTTCTATATCCTGCCCAGCGCCGATCCCTCGGCTCGCCTGGATTTCGCCTGCAAGCTCACCGAAAAAGCCTGGCGCATGGGCCACCGTGTCTACCTGCATTGCAGTGACGCCGCCCAGCGCGACGACCTCGATGCCCGCCTGTGGGCGTTCAAGGGCGAAAGCTTCGTGCCCCACGGCCCCGCTGAAAGCGAACCGGACAGCTTGATCGTGCTGGGTTTTGGCGATGACTGCGGTCAGCACCAGGATTTGCTGGTCAACCTCGACCTAAAGGTCCCGGCCTTTGCCCAACGCTTCGCCCGCGTGGCGGAAGTGGTGGTCGAAGATCCGGTGATCCGCCAGGCCGCGCGGGAGAGTTTCCGTTTCTACCGCGAACAGGGCTATCCTCTGCAAGATCACCGTTTACAGCGACTCTGAGCATTCCGATGGACACTCCAAAACCGCTGCAAAAGTCCGCGCACCTGTTGGACGACCTTGAGTCGATCCGCCAGTTACTCGGCGATGACAACCTGCAACCACCGCTGCTGACCGACACGGTCGAAGAAGGTGACCAGGAACAGATTCCCATGCTATTCGACACCGTCAGCGAACCCGCGCCGATCGTCGAGCCGGCACCTCCCAAACCCGCTGCCGAAGCGGCGCCGAGTACCAGCAAAAACACCGACGCCTTGCTGTACCTCGACACCGAACTGCGTGCCGCCGCGCAATTGATCATGCAAGACGTGATCGACGACTTCGCGCCGCACATCGAAACCGAAATCAAACGCCGCCTCAGCGCGCGGCTTGAGCGGTTGTTGAGTCAGTACAACGATTGATACGGCGTACCGATCTTCTGTAGGAGCGAGCTTGCTCGCTCCTACAAAGAGTTCATGTGCCGAGATAACGCCCGATCAACGCAATCCCGCTCGCCAGCACCAGCCACGTCACCAGCCGCACAAAGGCCTCGCGCGACAGGCGCATGGTCAACCGCCGACCGACCCACAGCCCCAACGCCATCGCCGGCAGCAGGCACAGCGCCAATACCAGCAACGGTAATTCGGCATACACCCCCGCGACCGCAAACAGACTCAAACGCACCACCGTGCTGCAACTGATCAGTGCACTCTGAGTCGCCCGCGCTTCGTCCTTTAGCAGCCGACTGTTCAGATAGATCGCATACAAAAAACCGCCACTGCCAAACAACGCGCCGAACATCCCGCCCACGGTGCCCATCGGCAACGCCCAAACAGCGGACAATTGCGCCGGACGGACTTTTATCCACAGGCTGTAGATCGCATACGCGCTGATAAACAGCCCCATCAACAGCAGCAACAGGTCGGATTTCAGGTTCAGCAGAAAAATCACGCCAAGGGTGCAACCCACCGCCATACAGGGCAGCAATCGCAGGAGTTCTGGTTTGGCCACGTCCCGTCGTGAAGGCAACAGATTGCCGAACGCCGCGACGAAATCCAGCAGCACCAGCAGCGGCACGATTTTCGATAAGGGCATGAACAAAATCAAAATCGGCCCGGCCACCAATGCCGTGCCGAACCCGGCGATACCGAACACGATGTAAGCCAGGGCGATGCCCGCCCCGATCACCAGCCAGTCCACTGCGCCGAATGGCCATTGGTTCAACAACTCAGCCACACTCAATCCTCCTTGAATACCGCCGACGACTTTACCCCTGTGGGAGCGAGCCTGCTCGCGAATACGGAATAACATTCAACGCTGCCGCGACTGACATGCATGACGCCTTCGCGAGCAGGCTCGCTCCCACAAGGGATTTGCGCGGACTCATGGAGATTGTTCACCGAATGCCTTTAAACTGCGCCCCATGATTAAAGATCCCTTTGCAAGACTCGGCCTGGACCGCGAAGTCCTGACCGTCAGCCAGCTCAACGGCCGTGCGCGGGTGTTGCTTGAAGACGTGTTCAGCAACATCTGGGTCGAGGGCGAAATCTCCAACCTCGCCCGCCCGGCGTCAGGGCACGTTTACTTCACCCTCAAGGACAGCGGCGCCCAAGTGCGCTGCGCCCTCTTCCGGCAGAACGCCGCCCGGGTGCGCCAGGCGTTGAAGGACGGCCTGGCGGTCAAGGTGCGGGGCAAGGTTTCGCTGTTCGAGGGGCGCGGCGATTATCAGCTGATCCTCGACACCGTGGAGCCGGCCGGCGATGGTGCGCTGCGCCTGGCCTTCGATGCCTTGAAGGAAAAACTCAGCGCCGAAGGCCTGTTCAGCGCCGAACGCAAAGTGCCGCTACCGGCGCATCCGCAACGTATCGGCATCATCAGCTCGCCCACCGGCGCGGTGATTCGCGACATCATCAGCGTATTCCGCCGCCGTGCGCCGCAAGTGCAGCTGACGCTGATCCCTACTGCGGTACAGGGCCGCGAAGCCACTGCGCAGATTGTTCGCGCGCTGAAACTGGCGGACGCCCGCGGCTTCGATGCATTGATCCTGGCCCGTGGCGGCGGCTCTCTGGAAGACCTCTGGTGCTTCAACGAGGAAGCCGTGGCCCGCGCCGTGGACGCCTGCGTGACGCCGATCGTCAGCGCCGTCGGCCATGAAACCGATGTATCGATCAGCGATTTCGTCGCCGACGTTCGCGCTCCCACGCCTTCTGCCGCCGCCGAACTGCTGGCACCGGACTCCAGTGATCTGGTGCGTCGGGTCGAGAGCTTGCATCGTCGGCTGGTGATGCGCATGCGCGACCGCCTGATGCGTGATCGGCTGCGCCTGGAAGGTATCTCTCGCCGCTTGCGTCATCCGGGTGAGCGCCTGCGTCAGCAAGCGCAGCGTCTGGACGACCTGGACATGCGCCTGCGCCGCGCCTTCGAGCGCAGCCTCAACACCCGGCGCGAACGACTGATCCGTCTGGAAACCCGCCTCGCCGGACAGCATCCAGGCCGACAACTGGCGATGCTGCGGCAGCGCCTCGACAGCCTCGCCGAACGCTTGCCCCGCGCCATGCGCGAAGGTTTGAAAAGCCGTCGCCTGCAACTGCAAAGCCAGATGCAGACGCTGCATGTGGTCAGCCCCCTGGCGACCCTCGGCCGTGGCTACAGCATTCTGTTGGACGAGCGCGGCAACGCGATCCGCAGCGCCGGGCAAACCCACACCGGCCAGCGCCTGAAAGCCAAACTGGGTGAAGGCGAACTGCAAGTGCGGGTCGAAGACAATCACCTGACGCCCGTCACCCTTTCTTTACTGGATTGATCCATGCCGCGTTTTTTTACTTCGTTTCTGTTGTTGTGCCTGACGTTCAACGCCCATGCCGATAGTTACATCACGCGCCTGTTGAACAAACCGGTGCCCGGCGGCGTGGCCGTGGTGGACCTGGGCGCCGCCACGCAAGCGCCAAAAGCCAGTTATCAGGGCAAACCGGTGCTGGTGGTCAAGGAACAGAACAACTGGCTGGCCATCGTCGGCATACCGCTGACGGTCAAACCGGGGGCCCAATCCGTCAGCAGCGGCGGTCGTAGCCTGGGGTTCACCGTTGGTAACAAGAAATACCCGGAACAGCGCATCACCCTGAAAAACACGCAACAGGTCAATCCGGACCCGGATAATCTCAAGCGCATCGAGCGCGAACTGGCCGAGCAGATCGCTGCCTACCGCACGTTCAGTCCGAATACGCCAAGTAACGTGCTGCTGGATAAACCGGTGAACGGCCCGCTGTCGAGCAAGTTCGGCGTGCGCCGTTTCTTCAATGGTGAAGAGCGCAATCCTCACTCAGGCCTGGATTTCGCCGTGCCTGCCGGTACGCCGATCAAGACCCCGGCCGCCGGGAAGGTGATTCTGATCGGTAATTACTTCTTCAATGGCAATACGGTGTTTGTCGACCATGGCCAGGGCTTTATCAGCATGTTCTGCCACATGTCGAAGATTGATGTGAAGGTTGGCCAGCAAATGGCACGCGGCGGTGTGGTCGGCAAGGTGGGTGCTACCGGCCGGGCGACGGGACCGCATATGCATTGGAACGTCAGCCTTAATGATGCGCGGGTGGATCCGGCCATATTTATTGGCGCGTTTCAGCCTTGATTCTCAGAAGAGGCTGATGGCCTGCTCGCGAGAGCGGCATCACGGACACCGCCTATTCCGCCTCCAGGTCCTCAATCCCATGGACTTCCCGGTCCGCCAGACAATGCCGGACCCACTCCTGGGTTTCCGCTGAAAACCAGGTCAGTTCCTCCGCCGTGATCAACTCCCGCGCGCACAACCCGAGCAGGTGCGAGCGCGCTTCATGGCGTGAAAACCTGAAGACGCCAAACGCCCAATACAGCTCTTTTTGCGCGGCTTTCAGCAATTCCTCGCTGGCTTCGATGCGTTCGTAAGGCGCGATACTCTTGTCCAGCACGATTTTTTCGACGTCGGTCATGATCCGGGTGCACATCCGTTCATGGGCTACCGGACGCAATGCGCAATACTGTTTCCAATCGGATTCGTTCATCGCCGTCTCCCGCTCGCCAGTCGAGGCTTTAAAGAAGAATAGCCCGGCCGCAAGCACTCTGCGCTCAAAACACTGATTGCGCATCGCTCAAACCTTGCGCAAACAACCTGAAGATCAGGCTCGTACAGAGCAATAAAATCTCGCCAAACAGACGCCAACGAGTATTCCTCTCAATTTTTTTCGACTGCTTGCCATCCTTTCCCCCCGCGGTTAGGGTTGAAGGCATGAAAACCTCTCACACCCTCATTCAGCTCCGTCAGCATCGCAGCTTGTGCCTTGTCAGTGCACGACTGCCGGGCTGAATCGCGGTGCCTCGTCTTACGCTTTATCCCCAGAACATTTGATCCACCGGCAGGCCGCCTTTTTTCGGCCCACACAATAAGGATTTCCCGATGAGCATGCTCAAAGACCCGTCTTCGAAATACCGCGCATTCCCGACCATCGACATCCCGGACCGCACCTGGCCGTCGAAAACCATCACCGCCGCCCCAATCTGGTGCAGCTCCGACCTGCGTGACGGCAACCAGTCGCTGATCGAACCGATGGACGCCGTCAAGAAGCTGCGTTTCTGGAAAACCCTGGTACAGGTCGGCGTGAAGGAAATCGAAGCCTCGTTCCCGGCCGCTTCGCAAACCGACTTCGACTTCGTGCGCACCTTGATCGAAGGCGGCCACATCCCGGACGACACCACCATCCAGGTGCTGACCCAGGGCCGTGAAGACCTGATCGCCCGCACTTTCGAATCCCTGCGTGGGGCGAAGAAGGCCATCGTTCACCTGTACAACGCGACCTCCCCTTCCTTCCGCCGCATTGTCTTCAACCAGGACAAGGACGGAATCAAGGAAATCGCCGTGAGCGCGGCCAAGCTGTTCGTCAAGTACGCCGCCCAGCAACCGGAAACCGAGTGGACCTTCGAGTACTCCCCGGAAACCTTCAGCGCCACCGAGCTTGAGTTCGCCAAGGAAGTCTGCGACGCGGTGATCGAAGTCTGGAACCCGACGCCCGAGCACAAGATGATCCTCAACCTGCCGGCCACTGTCGAATGCGCGACCCCGAACATCTATGCCGACCAGATCGAATGGTTCGGCCGTCACATCAACCGTCGTGACAGCGTGATCATCAGCCTGCACACCCACAACGACCGTGGTACTGGCGTTGCCGCCACCGAGCTGGGCCTGATGGCCGGCGCCGACCGCGTCGAAGGCTGCCTGTTCGGCAACGGCGAGCGCACCGGTAACGTCGACCTGGTGACCGTGGCCCTGAACATGTACACCCAGGGTCTTGACCCGCAACTGGACTTCTCCGACATCGACGGCGTGCGCAAGGTCGTCGAAGAGTGCAACCAGATCCAGGTTCACCCGCGTCACCCGTACGTCGGCGACCTGGTGCACACCGCATTCTCCGGCTCCCACCAGGACGCGATCCGCAAGGGCTTCGCCCAGCAGAAATCCGATGCCTTGTGGGAAGTGCCTTACCTGCCGATCGACCCGGCCGACATCGGCCGCAGCTACGAGGCGGTCATCCGCGTCAACAGCCAGTCGGGCAAAGGCGGTATCGCCTACCTGCTGGAACAGGAATACGGCATCAGCCTGCCGCGTCGCATGCAGATCGAGTTCAGCCAGGTCGTGCAGCGTGAAACCGATCGCCTGGGCCTGGAAATGACCGCCCAGCAAATTCATGCCCTGCTGCACAGTGAATACTTGCAGGCCAACACCCCGTACGCGCTGGTCAGCCATCGCCTGCAGGAAGAAAACGGCCACAGCGCCGTCGAAGTGGAAGTCGCCAGCAAAGGCCAGGGCGAAACCAACCTGCACTGGCGCGGCAAGGGCAACGGTGCCCTGGAAGCGCTGGTGGCCGGTCTGCCGATTCCGGTGGAAATCATGGACTACAACGAACACGCGATCGGCGCGGGCACCAATGCCAAGGCCGCGGCCTACATTGAACTGCGTGTGAACGGTGAACGTGCGGTGCATGGCGTGGGTATCGATGAAAACATCACCACCGCCAGCTTCAAGGCCCTGTTCAGCGCGCTGAACCGCTCCCTGAGCCAGCCGGAAGCGAAAGCCGCGTAAGCCCTTCGCCGCAATGCAAAAGGCCCCAAGGTGCGAACCTTGGGGCCTTTTTGTTTGCCTGTCATTTTTGTAGTGCCTATCAGGCTCGCTCCCACAGGGGAATGCATTCCAATGTGGGAGCGAGCCTGCTCGCGAAGAGGCCAGCTCAGGCAGCAGAAGTCTCAGGTAAATTCAAAAGTATCCGCATCCAGATTCGCCGGAAACCGCTGCCGGTAAGCCGCCAGTTCCGCCGCATCCAGTACCACCTTGAACACCCCATCAGCCTCCCCTGCGCTGAGCAATGTCTCGCCCTGAAAATCCAGCACCTGACTGTCACCGGTATAGGCAAAGCCTTTGCCGTCGGTGCCGACGCGGTTCACCGCCGCCACGTAGCACAGGTTCTCGATCGCCCTTGCCGGCAGCAAGCGGTTCCAGTGCTGGCGTCGAGCGCCCGGCCAATTGGCGGTATACAACAGCAGGTCTGTGTCCTGGGCATCGCGGCTCCACACCGGGAAGCGCAGGTCGTAGCAAATCAGCGGCCGCACCCGCCAGCCCTTGAGTTCGAACTGCACCTGACGCTCGCCGGGGGTGTAGTGATTGTGCTCGCCGGCCATGCGGAACAGGTGCCGCTTGTCGTAGTGCAGTACCTCGCCGTCCGGCCGCGCCCACAACAGGCGATTGCGATGACTGCCATCGGCGACCTGAATGATGACGCTACCGGTAATCACTGCATCGAGCTTCGCCGCCTGAGTCCGCAACCATTTGCTGGTGGGGCCGTTTTCCGCCTCGGCCAGCGTCTCGGACTCCATGGAGAAACCGGTGGTGAACATCTCCGGCAGGATGATCAGGTCAGCGCCACGAGCCTGTTCGAGCAGCGGCTCGAAATGCTCCAGGTTGGCCTGGCGATCGTGCCAGGCCAGGGTCGTCTGGATCAGCGCAACGGTCAGCTTCGGCAATGCACTCAGATCACGCATAGTTTTTCCGCCGCTTCACGCAGGGTCTCCTCGCGCTTGGCAAAACACAGCCGCACAAGGCGCTGGCCTTCGGGCGGCGTTTGGTAGAACACCGAGATCGGAATGCTGGCGACACCGTGTTCGCGGGTCATCCACAGCGCCATTTCGACGTCATTGAGGTCCGGGCGGATCTGCGAGTAGTCGACCAACTGGAAATACGTACCCGCCACCCGCGTGAAACTGAAACGCGACGGTGCCAGCAGATCGCAGAACAAGTCGCGCTTGGCCTGATAAAAACCTGGCAATTCTTCGACGTGCTCCGGGTGCTCGGCCATGTAATCGGCCAAGGCATATTGCAGCGGGGTCACGCCGCAGAAACTGACGTACTGGTGCACCTTGCGCAGCTCGGCCGTCAGGGCTGGCGGCGCGACCACGTAGCCGGTTTTCCAGCCGGTGACGTGGTAGGTCTTGCCGAAGGAACTGACCACGAAAGCGCGCTGATACAGTTCTTCATGGGCCAGCACGCTGACGTGAGGCACGCCGTCGTACACCAGGTGTTCGTAGACTTCGTCGCTGATCACATAGATGTCGCGATCGCGGATCAACGCCGCCAACTGATCCAGGTCGGCACGACTGATCAGCGCACCGCTGGGGTTGTGCGGGGTATTGAGAATAATCATCCGCGTGCGCGGGCTCAGGGCTTCGGCGAGCTTCTCGAAGTCGATACTGAAATCCTTTACGCCCAATTGCACATGCACGCAGCGCCCACCGGCCAGCTCCACCGAGGGTTCGTAGCTGTCATAAGCCGGGTCGAACACGATGACCTCATCACCGCTGTGGATAACCGCCTGGATGGCGCAGAAGATCGCCTGGGTCGCGCCGGGAGTGACCGTCACCTCGTGATCGGCATCCACACTGACGCGATAGCTGCGGGCGATCTTCGCCGCAATCTGTTGACGCAATGCCGGCAGGCCGGTCATGGGCGAGTACTGGTTGTGGCCGCTGGCGATGTGTCGACCGACCGCGTCACGCAGGGCTTGCGGGCCGTCGAAATCGGGAAAACCCTGGGACAGATTAAGCGCCCCGGTCTGCGCCGCGAGCTGAGACATCTGAGTGAAGATAGTGATGCCGACATTCGGCAGCTTACTGGTGATCATCGGTAGCCCCTTGCAGGTGAGCTGCAAGTTTCAAGCTGCAAGCTGCAAGTGGTCAAGCTTCAATCCACCGGACACGAAAAAGGTCCCGAAAGGGACCTTTTTGCTTGTACTTGAAGCTTGCAGCTTGAGGCTCGAAGCTGCCCTTAACGCTTATCGCGGCGCTTCTTGTCGGCCTTCTTGTGGTGCGACATCAAGCGACGCTTCTTGTTGACCTGGCGGTCGGTCAGCGAGTTCTTGTTGCCTTCGTACGGGTTCTCGCCGCCTTTGAACTCGATGCGGATCGGCGTACCGACCAGCTTCAAGACACGGCGATAAGTGTTTTCCAGGTAACGCACGTAAGACTTCGGCACCTTCTCGATCTGGTTACCGTGAATCACGATGATCGGCGGGTTCGCACCACCCAGGTGGGCGTAACGCAGCTTGATCCGGCGGTTGTTGACCATCGGCGGTGCGTGCTCGCCAACCGCGTCTTCCAGGATCTGGGTCAGGCGGTTGGTCGGCCAGCGGGTGACCGCGGACTTGAACGAGTTCTGCACCGAGGCGTAGAGGTTGCCAACGCCGGTGCCGTGCAGTGCCGAGATGAAGTGGATGTCGGCGTAGTCAACGAAGAACAGTCGACGTTGCAGCTCGACCTTCACGAAGTCACGCTCGCTCGGCGTCATGCCGTCCCACTTGTTGATCGCGATGACCAGCGCACGACCCGACTCAATGGCAAAGCCCAGCAGGTTGAGGTCGTGATCCACCACGCCTTCGCGGGCGTCCATCACAAAGATCACCACGTTGGCGTCTTTGATGGCTTGCAGGGTTTTGACCACGGAGAACTTTTCAACTTCTTCGTGGATCTTGCCGCGCTTGCGCACACCGGCGGTGTCGATCAGCGTGTACTTCTCGTCGTTACGCTCGAACGGGATGTAGATACTGTCGCGGGTGGTGCCGGGCTGGTCATACACGATCACCCGGTCTTCACCGAGCATGCGGTTGACCAGGGTCGACTTGCCGACGTTCGGCCGGCCGATGATGGCGATCTTGATCCCGTCTTTTTCGCTCGGGCCAGGAATGCGCTTGGCTTCCTCGCCTTCTGCAACGTCCTCTTCCTCGCCTTCTTCCAGCTCGTCTTCGTCTTTCGGGAATTCACTCAGTGCCGCTTCCAGCAACTGGGTGATGCCGCGACCGTGGGCGCCGGCGATCGGGATCGCGTGGCCCATGCCCAACGGGGCGAATTCGGCGCGGGCCATTTCCGGGTCGATGTTGTCGACCTTGTTGGCAACCACGTGAGAACGCTTGTTACGTTTGCGCAAATGCTCGGCGATCATCTGGTCGGCGGCGGTGAAACCGGCCTTGGCATCTACCAGGAACAGCACTACATCCGCTTCTTCAATGGCCAGCAGCGACTGCTCGGCCATTTTTTCGTCCATACCATGCTCGTCACCGGAGATACCGCCGGTGTCGATCAGAATGTAGGAACGCCCTTGCCACTTGGCCTCACCGTACTGGCGATCACGGGTCAGACCGGACAAGTCGCCGACGATGGCGTCGCGAGTCCTGGTCAGGCGGTTGAACAAGGTGGACTTGCCGACGTTCGGTCGGCCCACCAGGGCGATTACGGGAACCATGCGGCTCTCCACTTCGTTATTTCAGAAAATACAAAAGCCGCTGCGAGGCAGCGGCTGGTGCTCGGGGCAGCGTATGCAAACGCTGCAAACCCCGAAAATCGGGGCCGCCTGGGGGGTTAACCCCAAGCATAGTCAAACCTTTACTTAATGGTCAGGGCTTCCAGTTTGCCGCTGTTGCCATAGACATAAATCGTGTCACCCATCACCAGCGGACGGGCACGCAGGCCGTCGCTGTCGATGCGTTCGCGGCCGACGAAACGGCCGTCCACCTGACTCAGCAGGTGCAGGTAACCTTCCAGGTCACCGACTGCAACGTAGCTGGAGAACACTTCCGGAGCCGACAGTTGACGGCGGGCCAGCGAATCGTTGCTCCACAAGGCAGTGGTGGAACGTTCGTCGACACCTTCAACAGTGCCCGAAGACAGGCTCACGTAGACGCTGCCGAAACCCTGGGCGACACCCGCGTAGCTGGAAGCATCACGCTGCCACAGTTGCCGACCGCTTTGCAGGTCCAGTGCCGCAACGCGACCCTGGTAGCTCGCGACATAAATCGTTTCACCGGACAACAGCAGGCCGCCGTCGATGTCGACAACGCGCTCCAGTTCCGAACGGCCTTGCGGGATCGCTACACGCTGCTCCCATACCGGCACGCCGTTGGAAATGTCGAGAGCGACCACTTTACCGGTCGACAGGCCAGCCACCGCGAGGCGGTTGGTGACGATCGGCGCGCTGGTACCGCGCAGGGTCAATACGGCAGGCGTGCTGTCATACAACCAGCGCTGGTTGCCGGTCGCGGCGTCCAGGCCGATCAGACGGTCGTCCTGGGTCTGAACCACAACCACATCACCGTTGTTGGCCGGTGGTGCGAGGACTTCGCTGGACACGCGGGAGCGCCATTTCTCTTCGCCGCTGATGGCATCCAGGGCAACGATCTCACCCTTGGTCGTACCGACCGTCAGCAGACCGTAAGCGACGCCAACGGCGCCGGAAACAGGCAGTTCGAGATCTTTCTTCCACTTGACGTCGCCGTTGCTGCGATCCATCGCCATCACCACACCGGTGACATCGGCGGCATAGATGGTACTGCCATCGATCGCCGGTACCAGCATGTTGTAGGTTTCGCCCTGACCGTCACCGATCGAACGACTCCACTGCTTTTGCAGAACCACTTCTTCCTTGAAATCGGTCAACTCGGCCGGTGGCAGTTCTTTCTTGCTGTTGCTGCTGCAACCCGCGGCCAAAATGGCCAAGGTCAGCAATGCTGCATGCTTCCAACGGATCACGTCACGCATCCCCTTTGGCCAGGTCGTCCAGCTTGATTTGTAGGCCACCGACCGCCGCTTCATCCGACAGTGCCGCCTTGGCTTTTTGATACGCCGCGTGCGCTTCATCGGTACGACCCAGCTGCACCAGCAGGTCGCCCTTGAGTTCTTCGCGAGTGGCCAGGAAGGCCTTGTCGGCATCGCCTTCGAGCAGTTTCAGGGCTTCATCGGCCTTGTTCTGCGCGCCCAGCACCTGCGCCAGGCGCTGACGGGCGATTTCGCCCAGTGCCGGGTTGGCCGGTTTGTCGGCAATGGCTTTCAGTTCGCTGGCTGCGTCATCCAGCTTGCCGCTGTCAACGGCGACTTTCGCCACGAACAGGCTGCCGTATTGCGCATAGGCGCTGCCGCCGAATTCGCTGTTGAGCTTGGCTGCGAGGTCCGAAACACGGGCCGCGTCAGGCTTGCCATCAGGCGTCAGCGTGGTCTCCAGCAATTGCTGATAGAGCACCGAGGCGCCTTGCGACTGGTTGTTCTGATACTTCTGGAACGCCTGCCAGCCGAACACGATAACCAGCGCCAACAGGCCGCCAGTGACCAGGGGCTTACCGTTGCGTGACCACCATTCCTTCAAATCCGCCAGCTGTTCGTCTTCGGTACTCGACACCCCAATACTCCTTAATCGCTAAATCGGCTGTTAAGACAGCTTCAACCCTGCACGACGCAGGTGGCCAGGTGTGCAGCAAGCGCATCCCAGGCAATGCTTTGTTGTTCGCCCTGGCCACGCAGGGGTTTGAAACCTACCACTTGCTGGGCCATCTCGTCGTCACCGAGGATCAATGCATACAACGCACCGCTCTTGTCGGCTTTCTTGAACTGGCTTTTGAAGCTGCCGGCGCCGGCATTCACTTGCAGGCGCAGGTTGGGCAATTGATCACGCACACGCTCGGCCAGGGCCAGGCCGGCCAGCTCGGCTTCTTCACCGAAGGCGCAGAGGTAGACGTCGACCTGACGGGAGATCTCTTCCGGGATCTGCTCGAGGGTTTCGAGCAGCAGGACCAGGCGTTCGATGCCCATGGCGAAACCGACACCCGCAGTCGGCTTGCCACCCATCTGCTCGACCAGGCCGTCATAACGACCACCGGCACACACGGTGCCCTGGGCGCCCAGTTTGTCGGTGACCCACTCGAAAACGGTCTTGCTGTAGTAATCCAGCCCGCGAACCAGCTTCGGGTTGATCACGTAAGGGATGCCGGCAGCGTCCAGACGAGCCTTGAGGCCCTCGAAGTGCACGCGGGACTCTTCGTCGAGGTAATCGGCCATTTTCGGCGCATCGACCAGAATCGCCTGCGTCTCGGCGTTCTTGGTGTCCAGTACCCGCAACGGGTTGGTCTTCAGGCGACGCTGGCTGTCTTCGTCCAACTTGTCCAGGTGCCCGGACAGGAACTCGACCAGCGCTTCGCGGTAACGAACACGGGACTCGCTGGTGCCCAGGCTGTTGAGCTCGAGCTTGACCGCATCGCGGATACCCAGCTCACCCCACAGGCGCCAGGTCAGCACGATCAGTTCGGCGTCGATGTCCGGACCGTCGAGGTTGAACACCTCGACACCGATCTGGTGGAACTGGCGATAACGACCTTTCTGCGGGCGCTCGTGGCGGAACATCGGGCCGATGTACCAGAGCTTCTGCACCTGGCCACCGCCAGTGATGCCGTGTTCGAGCACTGCACGCACGCACGCCGCGGTGCCCTCAGGACGCAGGGTCAGGGAATCGCCGTTGCGGTCGTCGAAGGTGTACATCTCTTTTTCGACGATATCGGTCACTTCACCGATGGAGCGCTTGAACAGCTCGGTGAACTCGACGATCGGCATGCGGATCTGCTTGTAACCGTAGTTATCCAGCAGACGCGAAACTTTGCCTTCGAAATGACGCCACAGCGGGGTCTGTTCGGGCAGGATGTCGTTCATGCCACGAATGGCTTGCAGAGACTTGCTCACAAAAATTCCTTAATTCGTTCGATCAGCCGCGCGCGATAACGGCAGCGTCAGCTTCGACCTTTTCGGCTGCTTTCTGGCGGATCAAGCGTTCAAGCTCATCCACCAGATTGTCATTCGTCAGTTTCTGCGACGGCTTGCCGTCGATGTAAATCAGGTTTGGCGTGCCGCCGGTCAAGCCGATATGGGCTTCCTTGGCTTCACCCGGTCCATTGACCACGCAACCAATGACTGCGACATCCAGCGGCACTAGCAGGTCTTCGAGGCGCCCTTCCAGCTCGTTCATGGTCTTGACCACATCGAAGTTCTGCCGCGAGCAGCTCGGGCAGGCGATGAAGTTGATGCCTCGGGAACGCAGGTGCAGGGATTTGAGAATGTCGTAGCCGACTTTCACTTCCTCGACCGGGTCGGCCGCCAACGAGATGCGAATAGTATCGCCAATCCCTTCGGCGAGCAGCATACCGAGGCCCACGGCGGATTTCACTGTGCCTGAACGCAAACCACCGGCTTCGGTGATGCCCAGGTGCAGCGGCTGGACGATTTCCTTGGCCAGCAGGCGGTAGGCTTCGACGGCCATGAACACGTCGGAGGCTTTCACGCTGACCTTGAAATCCTGGAAATTCAGGCGCTCAAGGTGTTCGACATGGCGCAGAGCCGACTCGACCAGCGCGGCCGGGGTCGGCTCGCCGTATTTCTTTTGCAGGTCCTTTTCCAGGGAGCCGGCGTTGACGCCGATGCGAATCGGAATCCCGCGATCACGGGCGGCATCAACCACGGCGCGTACGCGATCTTCGCGACCGATGTTGCCCGGGTTGATTCGCAGGCAGTCGACACCCAGCTCGGCGACGCGCAACGCAATGCGGTAGTCGAAATGGATATCGGCCACCAATGGCACCTTGACCAGTTGCTTGATCTTGCCGAAGGCCTCGGCGGCGTCCATGTCCGGTACGGATACCCGCACGATATCGACGCCAGCCGCTTCCAGACGATTGATCTGCGCCACGGTGGCCGCGACATCGTTAGTGTCGCTGTTGGTCATGCTCTGCACAGCGATAGGCGCATCGCCGCCAACAGGCACGTTACCGACCCAGATCTTGCGCGATTCGCGACGTTTGATTGGAGATTCGCCGTGCATGACTTATTGACCCAACTTCAGGCGAGCAGTCTCGCCACTGGTGAACGGAGCAACATCGACCGCCTGGCCGTTGTAGCTGACCTGCGCGCCACGGGCGAAGCCCAGGCGGACGGCAAACGGTGGCTTGCCGCTGACGGAAAGGCTATCGCCTTTACGCTTGAGACCACTGAACAACACCTTACCGCTGCCATCGGTCACTTGCGTCCAGCAATCGGCGGTGAATTGCAGTTGAACCTGCCCCTGGCCGGCCACCGGAGCCGCTGCCGGAGCTGGCGTCGCAGCGGCTTGCGCTGGAACACTCGGGGCAATAGGTGCAGTGACTGTCGGGGCCGGTACGGCGGGAACAGCCGGGGCCGGAGTCGCAGGCGTCGCGACAACCGGAGCCGTACTGTGCGCCGGTGCAGCTGGCGCTGGTGCTGCCGGCGCTGCTGGTTCAGTCGCTTGAGCATCAGCCGGCGCTTCAGCCGCGGTCTCGGCTTGCGGCAATGCCAGAGCGGTGGTGTTTTCAGCCTGACCTTCCGCGACAGCCTGGTCTTCCGGCTCGTCCAGCGGATGAATCTGGGTGGTGCCGTCGGCGCCTTCGACTTCCACGTGTTCAGGGCTCAGGCTGATCAGGTCCTTGGTGCGCAGCGAGGTTTGATCCTGCCACCAGACAAAACCACCACCAATCACCGCCACCAGAAGCAACAGGCTGACAACACGCAAGATGGTGTGGGAAACCCGAACCGGTTCTTCGATACGACCCAGGCTATGCACGCTGCTGCCCTGGGAGTCTGTACCGGTGGATTGATCGAACTGCTGGACCAGAACGGCCTGGTCCATGCCGAGCAATTTGGCATAGGCGCGAATATAACCGCGAGCGAAGGTGTGCCCAGGCAGCTTGTCGAATTCGCCGGCTTCCAGATTGCTCAGGGAGTTGACGGTGAGGTTGAGCTTGAGAGCCACTTCGGCCAGCGACCAGCCATTGCTTTCGCGGGCCTGGCGCAGGGTCTCACCGGGGTTAACGCGATTCGCTGCTACAACTTCGGGATGCGCCGCTTTCATCATTGCTCCGACAGGTATTGCTGATATTCCGGTGTACCGGGATAGAGTCGTTTTAATTGCAGGCCTGCACTTGCGGCCTTGTCGCGATCTTCAAACACTTTTGCCAGCCGAACGCCGAGCAATAGACTACGTGCATTTTGCTCGGCGAGCAGACTAAAACGATCGTAGTAGTCACGCGCGGGCACATAATGCCTGTCTTCGTAAGACAACTCAGCCATTTCCAGCAATGCGCGTGGTTGTTGGCGATTCAAACGCAGGGCTTTTTCCAGTTGCTGCTGGGCCAACTCCCGCTGGCCAAGCATCGAAGCGGTCATGCCCAGGTTCTCGAACACTCGCGAACGCTCAGGATACAGGGTATCGGCGGCGGCCTGTTCAAAGCGCTCGTAAGCATCCTTGTAACGTTTTTGCTCGAAAAGAAAACTGCCGTAGTTATTGAGGATTCGCGCATCGGCGGGACGTGAAGACAGCGCCTTGCGAAAATGCTGGTCGGCCAGTTCCGGCTCCATCTCGGCCTGGAACACCAGCCCCAGCGCCGCGTTGGCGTCCGGATCCGCATCATTCAGTTCCAGGGCTTTCTTCAATGGTACTTTGGCCCGCTCAGTCATGCCCTGTTGCAGATAACCGATGCCCAGTTGCACATACGCCTCTCGCGCTTCGTCGCGGCCCTTGCTGGTCTTCATCGGGTTGTAATCGCCCGAAAGCACACAGCCAGCGCAGAGGCTGGCCAATAGCAAAAGCAGCGCAAAGCGCAGGGACATAGAGATCCTCTCTTGGTTACTTATTCGCGGCGCTCGAAGCAATATCGCTCTCGGCGCTCAGTTCACGCACCGCGATATAACGTTCGCTGCGACGGGTGCGATCCAGCACCTGCCCTACCAGTTGACCACAAGCGGCGTCGATGTCTTCACCACGGGTGGTGCGGACAGTGACGTTGAAACCGGCATGATGAAGCTGATCCTGGAACCGACGAATGGCGTTGTTGCTCGGCCGCTCGTACCCGGAGTGCGGGAACGGGTTGAAAGGAATCAGGTTGATCTTGCATGGGATGTTCTTGAGCAACTCGATCATCTCGACCGCGTGTTCGACCTTGTCGTTCACGTCCTTGAGCAAGGTGTACTCGATGGTCAGCACGCGCTTTTCGCCCAGGGACGACATGTAGCGCTGGCACGACTCGAGGAGCATCTTAAGCGGATACTTCTTGTTGATCGGCACCAATTGGTTACGCAATGCGTCATTCGGTGCGTGCAGGGACAACGCCAGGGAGACGTCGATGTGCTTGGACAGCTCATCGATCATCGGCACCACACCCGAGGTGGACAGGGTCACGCGGCGCTTGGAAATGCCGTAGCCCAGGTCATCCATCATCAGATGCATGGCGGCAATGACGTTGTCGAAGTTCAGCAGCGGCTCGCCCATGCCCATCATCACCACGTTGGTGATGGCACGGTCGACGGTCGCCGGGACGCTGCCAAAGGATTTGTTGGCAATCCACACCTGGCCAATGACTTCGGCGGCGGTGAGGTTGCTGTTGAAGCCTTGCTTGCCGGTGGAGCAGAAACTGCAATCCAGGGCACAGCCTGCCTGGGACGAAACGCACAAGGTGCCGCGTTTTCCCTGGGGAATGTACACGGTCTCGACGCAGCTGCCGGACGCCACGCGCACCACCCACTTGCGGGTGCCGTCGCTGGAGATGTCCTCGCTGACCACTTCCGGACCGCGAACTTCAGCAACAGCCTTGAGCTTCTCGCGCAAGGCCTTGCTGACGTTCGTCATGGCGTCGAAATCATCGACGCCAAAGTGGTGAATCCATTTCATTACCTGACCGGCACGGAAACGCTTCTCCCCGATTGAGTCGAAGAATTTTTCCATTTCCGACTGGGTGAGACCCAGCAGGTTGGTTTTAACAGTCGATGTAGTCATGGATTCACCTTCACTCTTAAGCCAATGCTTAGCGAGTGGTTACTTCAGTAGCTGCGAAGAAGTACGAGATTTCGCGAGCGGCAGCGGCTTCGGAGTCCGAGCCGTGTACAGCGTTGGCGTCGATGGAGTCAGCGAAGTCAGCACGGATGGTGCCGGCAGCAGCTTCTTTAGGGTTGGTAGCGCCCATCAGCTCACGGTTCAGAGCGATGGCGTTTTCGCCTTCCAGAACCTGAACGACAACCGGACCGGAGATCATGAAAGCAACCAGGTCGTTGAAGAAACCACGAGCGCTGTGCTCAGCGTAGAAGCCTTCGGCTTCGGCTTTGGACAGTTGCTTCAGTTTCGAAGCTACAACACGCAGGCCAGCTTTTTCGAAACGGGTGGTGATCTCGCCGATCACGTTTTTTGCAACGGCGTCAGGCTTGATGATGGAGAAAGTACGTTGAACAGCCATAGTGTAACTCCAGAAACGGTAATTTGCGAAAAATTAAACCCGCGAATTATACGCGGGTTCTTGGGTATTGCCTAACCTGCAGCGTGGCTCAGTCGCGTTCTTCGATCCAGTGGGCCTGAATGGCCTCCAGGATCTTTTCGCCACAATGATCAGGGTGATCGTCGAACTCGGGCAATTCCATCACCCACTTGCGCAGATCGACGAAGTTGACCGACATAGGATCTACATCGGGCTTGGTTTCAGCCAGCTGGATCGCGATTTCCAGCACATCAGTCCACTTGAGACTCATGACAATTCCTTGAATCAGTGCGGCGCTTCGGCTGCGTGGTTGAGCGAGTATTTCGGAATTTCGACGGTCAGGTCTTCAGTCCCGACCTTGGCCTGACAGCCCAGGCGCGACTGAGCTTCCAGCCCCCAAGCCTTGTCAAGATAGTCCTCTTCCAGCTCATCAGCCTCTTCCAGCGAGTCAAAACCCTCGCGGATGATGCAGTGACAGGTGGTGCAGGCGCAGACGCCGCCACAGGCACTTTCCATCTCGATATGGTGTTCATGGGCCAGTTCGAGGATCGAGATGCCGGGCTCAGCCTCCACGACCATGCCGTCCGGGCAAAACTTTTCGTGTGGCAGAAAAATGACCTGCGGCATCGCTATTCCTCAATCTCATTCAGGTTGCGCCCCGCCAGCGCGGCTTTCACCGTCGAGTCCAGGCGGCGGGCAGCAAAGGCATCGGTCACTTGCGACAGACGCTTGGTCTGCTGCTCGATGGCGTAACCATCGGTACCTTTCATCAGTTCGGTCAGTTCCTGCACCTGCAGCTCGATGACCATGCGTTCATCGGCGTCGAGCAGGCGCTCGCCGTCGGCTTCCAGGGCCGCCTGCACCGCTTCGATCAGACGCTGGGCATCGACCTGCTGCTCACGCAGCACGCGGGCCACCTTGTCGTCGTTGGCGTGCTGGAACGAATCCTTGAGCATCTTGGCGATTTCGCCGTCGGTCAGACCGTAGGACGGCTTGACCTGGATGCTGGCTTCGACACCCGAGCCCAGCTCGCGAGCGGAGACGCTCAGCAGACCGTCGGCATCGACCTGGAAGGTCACGCGAATCTTCGCCGCACCGGCAACCATCGCCGGAATGCCACGCAATTCGAAGCGCGCCAGGGAGCGACAGTCGCTGATCAGCTCGCGCTCACCCTGCAATACGTGGATCGCCATGGCCGACTGGCCATCTTTATAGGTGGTGAAGTCCTGGGCGCGGGCGACGGGAATGGTGGTGTTGCGCGGAATCACCTTCTCCATTAGCCCGCCCATGGTTTCCAGCCCCAGGGACAACGGAATCACGTCAAGCAGCAGCAATTCGCTGCCATCGCGCTTGTTGCCGGCCAGGGTATCGGCCTGGATCGCGGCACCGATGGCCACCACTTGATCCGGATCGATTTCAGTCAGCGGCTGGCGACCAAAAGCTTCGGCAACGGCGTCACGAACACGCGGGACACGGGTCGAACCACCCACCATGACCACCGCGTGCACTTCTTCCAGCTCGACACCAGAGTCACGAACGGCGCGGCGACAGGCTTTCAAGCTGCGAGCAACCATCGGCTCGATCAGCGCATTGAAGGCCTCACGGGTCAGCTCGGCTTTCCAGTCGCCATACGCGACTTCAACCGACTCCGCGTTAGTTAGCGCCTCTTTGGCCGCGCAAGCGGTTTGTAGCAGATTGCGTTGCACACCCGGATCCAGGTCGGCAGACAAACCGGCGCTCTCGATGATCCAGCCAGCGATGGCGTGGTCGAAGTCATCGCCGCCCAAGGCGCTGTCGCCGCCGGTGGCCAGCACTTCGAAGACACCGCCAGTCAGGCGCAGAATCGAAATATCGAAAGTACCGCCGCCCAGGTCATAAATCGCTACCAGGCCTTCGGCGTGCTGATCCAGCCCATAAGCCACCGCCGCTGCCGTCGGCTCGTTGAGCAAACGCAGCACGTTAAGACCGGCCAGTTTGGCCGCGTCCTTGGTGGCTTGACGCTGAGCGTCGTCGAAATAGGCCGGAACGGTGATGACCGCACCCACCAGCTCACCACCGAGGGTGGCTTCGGCACGCTGGCGCAAGACCTTGAGGATGTCGGCCGAGACTTCGACCGGGCTTTTCGGGCCCTGAATCGTGTCGATGAACGGCATGTGCGATTCGCCACCGACAAAGCGGTACGGCAGTTGCTCGCCCAATTGCTTGACGTCGGACAGACCACGACCCATCAAGCGCTTGACCGACAGCACGGTGTTCAAGGGATCGGTGGCGGCAGCCAGCTTGGCCGACTCGCCGACTTCGACGCGATCGGCGTGATAGCGCACGGCAGACGGCAGGATAACCCGCCCTTCTACGTCGGCCAGAGGCTCGGAAAGTCCACTGCGCAATGCAGCGACCAGCGAATTGGTAGTGCCCAAGTCTATCCCCACAGCCAGACGACGCTGGTGCGGTTGAGGACTTTGGCCGGGTTCGGCGATCTGCAGTAGGGCCATCGTTATCAGGACTTATCTGTATATCAGGCGTGCGACCGGAGCGGCACTGGGTTAATCGTCGAGGCGCTCTTCTAACTGGCGCACTTCGTAGGTGAGCTTGTCGAGGAACTGCATGCGCCGCATCAGGCGTTCGGCCCGTTCACGTTGCGCGGCATCGTTCCAGCAAGCTGCGAAGCTTTGGTTCAGTTCATCCTGGGCAGTCTTCAACCGGCGCTTGAACGCGGCAACGCCCGACAAGTCGGCGCTGTCCTGCAGGTCCTCGAGCTCTTCGCGCAATTCCATCTGTTGCAAAAGAAACTCCGGGTCATGCACCGTGACCTCCAGCGGCAGCTCGCCACCATTCAAGGCGAGCAGGTATCGCGCACGCTTGGGGGGACTCTTGAGCGTCTGGTAGGCCTCGTTGAGGCTCGCGGATTGCTCTAGCGCCAGCCGCTGCTCACGCTCGGAGGCGTCAGCAAAGCGGTCCGGATGAACGCTGCGCGCCAGTTCGCGGTAACGCGAAGCCAGCTGATCGAGATCCAGATTGAAACTCGGCTGCAGCTCAAATAAAGCGAAATGACAAGGAGTACCCACGAGCAGCCTCAGATGTTGAAGCTTTCGCCGCAGCCACATTCACCGCGCACGTTGGGGTTGTTGAACTTGAAGCCTTCGTTCAACCCTTCCTTGACGAAATCGAGCTCGGTGCCGTCCAGGTAGGCCAGGCTTTTCGGGTCGATGATCACTTTTTCGCCGTGACTTTCGAACACCTGATCCTCTGCAACCACCTCGTCGACAAACTCCAGCACGTAGGCAAGGCCGGAACAGCCTGTGGTGCGAACACCCAGGCGAATCCCCTCACCTTTGCCGCGCCCGTCGAGGGAGCGTCGCACGTGTCGAGCAGCCGCTTCTGTCATGCTGATAGCCATCGGTGACTCCTTACTCGTCGCCAAATCCTGAAAGTCAGATCAAGCCTTTCTTCTGCTTGTAATCGCGAACGGCCGCCTTGATGGCGTCCTCAGCGAGCACGGAGCAGTGAATTTTCACTGGCGGCAGGGCCAGTTCTTCAGCCAGCTGAGTGTTCTTGATGGTTTCTGCCTCGTCCAGCGTCTTGCCCTTCATCCACTCAGTGGCCAGGGAGCTGGAAGCGATGGCCGAACCGCAGCCATAGGTCTTGAACTTGGCATCTTCGATGATGCCGGCGTCGTTGACCTTGATCTGCAGGCGCATCACGTCGCCGCAAGCCGGCGCGCCGACCATGCCGGTGCCGACATCAGGATCTTCCGCGTCCATCTTGCCGACGTTGCGCGGGTTTTCGTAGTGGTCGATGACCTTTTCGCTGTAAGCCATGGTTCTTAATCCTCACTCATCAGAGAGTCGCTCTTTGAGCCCTGCAACCCGGAGGTTCACAGGGCCGGTTCGCGGCGACTTGAAATCAGTGTGCCGCCCACTCGATTTTCGAAATGTCGACACCGTCTTTGTACATGTCCCACAGCGGCGACAGAGCGCGCAGCTTGGTAACGGCCTCGCAGACTTTCTGCGCGGCATAGTCGATTTCTTCTTCGGTGGTGAAGCGGCCGAAGGTGAAACGGATCGAGCTGTGTGCCAGTTCATCGTTGCGGCCCAGGGCACGCAGCACGTAGGAAGGCTCAAGCGATGCCGAGGTGCAAGCCGAACCGGACGAAACCGCCAGATCCTTGAGTGCCATGATCAGCGACTCGCCTTCAACGTAGTTGAAGCTCAGGTTCAGGTTGTGCGGAACGCGGGCAGTCATGCTGCCGTTGACGTACAGCTCTTCCAGGTGCTCGACCTGCTTGTAGAAGCGGTCGCTCAGGGCCTTGATGCGTGCGTTCTCGGCAGCCATGTCTTCCTTGGCCACGCGGAAGGCTTCGCCCATGCCGACGATCTGGTGGGTCGCCAGGGTACCGGAGCGCATGCCGCGCTCGTGACCGCCGCCGTGCATGGTCGCTTCGATGCGCACACGCGGCTTGCGGCTCACGTACAGGGCGCCGATGCCTTTTGGGCCATAAGTCTTGTGAGCGGAGAACGACATCAGGTCGACTTTCAGCTTCTGCAGGTCGATCTCGACCTTGCCGGTGGACTGAGCGGCGTCGACGTGGAACAGGATGCCTTTGGAACGGGTCAACTCGCCGATGGCGGCGATGTCGTTGACGGTGCCGATTTCGTTGTTCACGTGCATGACCGAAACCAGGATGGTGTCGTCGCGCAGCTCGGCTTCGACCATCTCCGGAGTCACCAGGCCGTCAGTACGAGGCTCAATGTAGGTGACTTCGAAACCTTCACGCTCCAGTTGGCGCATGGTGTCCAGGACAGCCTTGTGCTCAATCTTGGTGGTGATCAGGTGCTTGCCTTTGGTGGCGTAGAAATGTGCCGCACCCTTGATTGCCAGGTTGTCGGATTCGGTGGCACCGGAGGTCCAGACGATTTCGCGCGGGTCGGCATTGACCAGGTCGGCCACCTGACGACGGGCGTTTTCGACGGACTCTTCAGCTTTCCAGCCGAACACGTGGGAACGGGACGCCGGGTTACCGAAGTTTCCGTCGACCAGCAGGCATTCACTCATTTTTTGCGCGACACGCGGATCAACCGGGGTAGTCGCAGAGTAATCAAGGTAAATCGGCAATTTCATGGACTATCTCCTAAATCAGGCTGGCTGGCACGCCGCTAGCTCTCTGGCTGTCATTCGACGGCGGACGCTTCAATCTTGTCCAGGCGTGGCGCCTTGCTGTTGCAACGGCGTTGATCCTGACGCTGGGCTACTTCTTGCACCTCACGGCGAGTCACAAGGTCAGCCAAGCTGATACCGCTCAGAAATTCGTGAATCTGCAGGCTCAGATCGCACCACAAGTGGTGGGTCAGGCAGGTGTCGCCTTGATGGCAATCACCCTGGCCCTGGCATTTGGTGGCATCGACCGATTCGTTCACAGCATCGATCACCTGGGCGACCTGGATACCTTGCATGTCGCGTGACAGCTGGTAACCGCCGCCTGGACCACGAACGCTGGACACCAGGTTGCTGCGGCGCAGCTTGGCGAACAGCTGCTCGAGGTAGGACAGGGAGATGCCTTGGCGCTCGGAGATATCGGCCAGGGACACGGGCCCGTGCTGCGCGTGCAACGCCAGATCGAGCATGGCGGTCACGGCGTATCGGCCTTTTGTAGTCAGTCGCATGGACAATTACCACGGAGTTCGGAATGAGGCGAGTATGCAATTCCCGAGTATTTAAGTCAACTATAAGACCTAGTACTTTAGTCAGGTTTACCCGCAAAGAGCGGGCGCATGATATCAGGGTCTGCGGCTTAATGGCACACCGCTTAGCGCTGTGCCATTGCCTGAATACGACCTACAAAGGCATCAACTGGCTTGACTCTGATCCTTGTCCTTCACACAGGCGAAATCTTCTTCGCGCAGTTCAGGCAGATCCTTGGCACAGTAATTACTGCCCAGATCCTTCAACGCCCCGCACATCCCCTCCAGACGACCATCCACGGCCTGCAGGTGATCAAGCAGTTGATTGATGGCGCGAGCCACCGGGTCCGGCATGTCTTCGCTGACACCATAGGCATCAAAACCGATTTTCTCGGCCATGGCCTTGCGCTTGGCATCTTGCTCTTCATCGGACTTGACGATAATCCGTCCCGGAATCCCGACAACGGTCGCACCCGCCGGCACCGCCTTGGTAACCACCGCATTGGAGCCGACCTTGGCCCCGGCACCGACCGTGAACGGGCCAAGCACCTTGGCGCCTGCGCCGACCACCACACCATCTTCAAGGGTCGGGTGACGCTTACCCTTGTTCCAGCTGGTGCCGCCCAGGGTCACGCCCTGATACAGGGTCACGTCATTGCCGATCTCGGCGGTTTCACCGATGACAATGCCCATGCCGTGGTCAATAAAGAAACGACGACCGACCTTGGCACCCGGATGGATCTCGATCCCGGTCAGCCAGCGACCGAAGTTCGACACCAGCCGTGCCAGCCATTTCAGGTCGGCACGCCACAACATCGATGACAGCCGATGGATCCAGATGGCATGCATGCCCGGGTAGCAGGTCAGGACTTCAAAAGCATTACGCGCTGCTGGATCACGATGGAAAACACTCTGGATATCTTCACGCAAACGCTCGAACATCATTAATCCTTCCGCTTCAGAAGCTCGCCACGGGCCGCTTTTTGGGTTTCCGTGAGGATGCCACGCAATATATTCATTTCCGCCCGGCTGACCGAGCTGCGTCCGTACAACCGGCGCAGGCGCGCCATCAAGTGCCGTGGCTTTTCCGGATCGAGAAACTCAATGGCCACCAGGGTCTGTTCCAGGTGCTCATAGAATCGTTCCAGCTCATCCATGGTCGCCAACTCAGCGCTTTTGACCGATGCCACTTCTTCCTTCTCGACCTTGCTTGGCTGACCTTCGGCCGCCAGCCAGGACATGCGCACTTCATAACTCAACACCTGCACCGCCGCCCCAAGGTTCAGCGAGCTGAACTCAGGGTCGGATGGGATGTGCACGTGATAATGACATCGCTGCAGCTCTTCATTGGTGAGGCCGGAATCTTCACGACCGAACACCAGGGCGATCTCGGCGCCCTGCCCGGCTTCCTCGACCACTTTCGCACCGCATTCGCGGGGATCGAGCAGCGGCCAGGGAATCCGACGGTCACGGGCGCTGGTGCCCAGCACCAGATTGCAGCCGACCAAGGCATCCTCCAAGGTGGCGACGACTTGCGCTTTTTCAAGGATGTCTCCGGCACCGGAGGCACGGGCATCGGCCTCGTGATGCGGGAACAAGCGTGGTTCGACCAGCACCAGCCGCGACAGCCCCATGTTTTTCATGGCGCGCGCGGTCCCGCCGATATTGCCTGGATGGCTGGTATTGACCAGGACGACACGAATGTTTTGCAGCAAGGGAGGCGCTCTCGAACACATTATCGGGAGCAGAATCTTACAGCGCTCACTACCGTTAAGCCATGAAAGCGAACGTCGTCCTTCACCTGTAGAAACTTTCTGATAGAATGCCCGGCTTTCTTTAACAACCTTAGGTGACACATCCATGCAGCCCATGCTGAATATCGCGCTGCGCGCCGCCCGCAGCGCCAGTGAATTGATCTTCCGCTCCATCGAGCGCCTGGATACCATCAAGGTCGACGAAAAAGACGCCAAGGATTACGTATCCGAGGTGGACCGCGCCGCTGAACAGAAAATCATCGACGCGCTGCGCAAGGCTTACCCGAATCATTCGATCATGGGTGAAGAGACCGGCCTGCACGCCGGTACCGGGATCGAAGGCGAAGAGTACCTGTGGATCATCGACCCACTGGACGGCACCACCAACTTCCTGCGCGGCATTCCTCACTTCGCTGTCAGCATCGCCTGCAAATACCGCGGTCGCCTGGAACACGCCGTTGTTCTGGACCCGGTTCGCCAGGAAGAATTCACCGCCAGCCGTGGTCGCGGCGCCCAACTGAACGGTCGTCGCCTGCGCGTCAGCGGCCGGACCAGCCTGGACGGCGCCCTGCTGGGTACCGGCTTCCCGTTCCGCGACGACCAGATGGACAACCTCGACAACTACCTGGGCATGTTCCGCGCCCTGGTTGGCCAGACCGCCGGCATCCGCCGTGCCGGCTCGGCAAGCCTGGACCTGGCCTACGTGGCCGCCGGTCGTTTCGACGCCTTCTGGGAATCGGGACTGTCCGAGTGGGACATGGCCGCAGGCGCCCTGCTGATTCAGGAAGCAGGCGGCCTGGTGAGCGACTTCACCGGTGGTCACGACTTCCTTGAAAAAGGCCACGTCGTTGCCGGTAACACCAAATGCTTCAAGGCAGTCCTGACGGCGATCCAGCCGCACCTGCCAGCCTCGCTGAAGCGCTAAGCGCCCAAGCGACAGAAAAGCACCCTTCGGGGTGCTTTTTTTATGCCTGGAATCCACCCCCGATAACACCACTGCCCCCCCCTGTGGGAGCGAGCCCGCTCGCGAAAGCGGCCTCACATCCAGCAATGATGGCGACTGATACACCGCCTTCGCGAGCAGGCTCGCTCCCACAGGGGCATTAACGGTTGTGCATAAATTCCCGGGCACAAAAAAAGCACCCCGCAGGGTGCTTCTTTTTGAATCTTTGATTTCAGCAGATCAATGAGCCTGCTGATTCTCCGACAAGATCAACTTGCCCTCTTTATCCACTGGAATCTGATTACCAGGATCGCGATCCATTCGCACTTTCCCCTCTTTACCGTCCAGCGAGTAGCGCACGTCGTAACCCACGACCTTGTCACTGATGTCATTCACCGTATTACAACGGGTTTGCGTCGTGGTGTAGGTGTCACGCTCCTGCATGCCCTCCTGAACCTTGTTGCCGGCGTAACCGCCACCGACCGCGCCTGCCACCGTGGCAATTTTCTTGCCGGTGCCGCCGCCGATCTGACTACCCAGCAAACCACCCGCCAGCGCACCTACCACGGTACCGGCGATCTGGTGTTGATCTTTCACCGGCGCTTGCCGGGTAACAGCTACATCCTTGCACACTTCACGTGGAGTCTTGATTTGCGTCTTGACCGGCTCAACGGCGAGTACTTGCGCATACTCAGGACCGTTATCTTTAACCAGGCTGTAGGTGGCCACAGCACCCCCGGCAGTCACACCGACAGCACCCAGTACAGCACCAACCAGCATCGACTTGTTCACATGAACCTCCTGACCATCAAATGCGGGATAAACCCGCGCTTCTCCCAGCCTTGGAGCATAAAAAAAGGCGCGAGTTCAACTCGCGCCTTTTTGGACTACATCGCTGGAGGAAGCTTCCTTCAAGGACGGTCGTCGACTTCCTTCTCGGTATTCACCGTCGGAATCAGGTCTTCGGAACTCAGGTTCAGCCAGATTAGCACCACGTTGGCGATGTAGATCGACGAGTAAGTACCCGCCAGAACACCCACCAGCAGGGCCAGGGAGAAGCCGTACAGGTTGTCGCCACCGAAGAACAGCAGTGCCGCGATCGCCAGCAAGGTGGAAACCGAAGTGGCGATGGTCCGCAGCAGGGTCTGGGTGGTCGAGATGTTGATGTTCTCGATCAGGCTGGCCTTGCGCAGAACGCGGAAGTTCTCACGAACCCGGTCGAATACCACGATGGTGTCGTTGAGCGAGTAACCGATGATCGCCAGCACCGCCGCCAGCACCGTCAGGTCGAAGGTGATCTGGAAGAACGACAGGATACCGATGGTCACGATCACGTCGTGGATCAGGGACACGATCGCACCAACGGCGAATTTCCACTGAAAGCGGAACGCCAGGTAGATCAGGATGCCGCCCAGCGCCATCAGCATGCCGAGGCCGCCCTGGTCGCGCAGTTCCTCACCCACCTGCGGGCCGACGAACTCGACGCGCTTGACCGTTGCAGGGTTGTCGCCGCCTACCTTCTGCAGCGCTTCCGCCACCTGGTGACCCAGTTGCGGATCTTCACCCGGCATGCGCACCAGCAAATCGGTGGTGGCGCCGAAGTTCTGCACCACGGCTTCGTGGTAGCCCGAGGAAACAAGCTGCTCACGCACCTTGGTCACATCGGCCGGACGCTCATAGGTCAGCTCGATGAGCGTACCGCCGGTGAAGTCCAGGCCCCAGTTCATGCCCTTGGTGGCGCAGCTGAACAAGGCCAGAAGCGTGAGAAACAATGTGACGCCGAACGCGAAGTTGCGAACGCCCATGAAGTTGATTGTACGTAACATGGCAGCCCCTTAAATCCACAACTTCTTGAAGTCACGACCGCCGAAGATCAGGTTGACCATCGCGCGGGTGACCATGATGGCCGTGAACATCGAGGTCAGAACCCCGAGGGACATGGTCACGGCGAAGCCCTTGACCGGACCTGTACCCATGGCAAACAGGATCCCGCCCACCAGCAAGGTGGTCAGGTTGGCGTCGAGAATCGCGGTGAATGCGCGACCG
Organism: Pseudomonas sp. G(2018); assembly: GCF_005502415.1. Lineage (NCBI taxonomy): Bacteria > Pseudomonadati > Pseudomonadota > Gammaproteobacteria > Pseudomonadales > Pseudomonadaceae > Pseudomonas > Pseudomonas sp. G(2018). Next base: position 220,153 of record NZ_SCOO01000005.1, read on the forward strand.
AAGCCTTCGTTGATTGCCCGCTGTACGCTCATGCCCGCCGCGATCTCTTCACGAATCCGCGAGAAGATCAGTACGTTGGCGTCGACCGCCATACCCATGGTCAACACGATACCGGCGATACCCGGCAGGGTCAGCGTGGCGCCCAGCAGCGACATCAGTGCCAGCAGCAGCACCATGTTCACACCCAGCGCAACCGTGGCGATGATGCCGAAGAAGCGATAGATGGCGATGATGAACAGCGAGACGAACAGCATGCCCCACAGCGACGCATCTACACCCTTGACGATGTTGTCGGCACCCAGGCTTGGACCAATGGTGCGCTCTTCAGCGAAGTACATCGGTGCCGCCAGACCACCGGCACGCAACAGCAGCGCCAGTTCGGACGATTCGCCCTGGCCGGTCAGGCCGGTAATGCGGAATTGCGCACCCAGCGGCGACTGAATGGTCGCCAGGCTGATGATCTTCTTCTCTTCTTTAAACGACTGAACCGGCACTTCTTTTTCGACGCCGTTGACCACTTGCTTGGTGTAAGTGGTGACCGGGCGCTGTTCGATGAAGATCACTGCCATGCTACGACCGACGTTGGTGCGGGTCGCACGACTCATCAGCTCGCCGCCGTGGCCGTCCAGACGAATGTTCACTTCAGGGGAGCCTTGCTCGCCGAAACCAGCCTTGGCGTCAGTCACCTGGTCGCCAGTGATGATCAGGCCACGCTCGATCTGCGCCGGAGGACGGTTGCCCTCACGGAACTCGAAGGTCTCGGAAGTGGCTTTCGAAGCACCTGGCTCGGCGGCCAGACGGAACTCGAGGTTGGCCGTCTTGCCGAGGATACGCTTGGCTTCTGCGGTGTCCTGTACGCCCGGCAGCTCAACCACGATACGGTTGGCGCCCTGACGCTGGACGATAGGTTCGGCAACACCCAGCTCGTTGACGCGGTTACGTACCGTGGTCAAGTTCTGCTTGATGGAGTATTCGCGGATTTCCGCCAGCTTCGCCGGGGTCATCGCCAGACGCAGTACCGGTTGGCCATTGAGGTCGGCCGGAACAATGTCGAAATCGTTGAAGTTCTTGCGGATGATGGTACGGGCCTGCTCGCGGGTCGCTTCATCGGAGAAGCCCAGCTGAATGGCACCGCCCAGTTGCGGCAGGCTGCGATAGCGCAGTTTCTCTTTACGCAACAGGCTCTTGACGTCGCCTTCGTAGACTTTCAGGCGTGCATCCAGGGCTTTGTCCATGTCCACTTCGAGCAGGAAGTGCACACCACCGGACAAGTCCAGACCCAGCTTCATCGGGTGCGCGGCCAGGCTGCGCAGCCATTGCGGGGTGGTTTGTGCCAGGTTCAGAGCAACGACGTAGTCATCACCCAGCGCCTTGCGCACGACGTCCTTGGCAGGCAACTGGTCTTCAGCCTTGACCAGGCGAATCAGACCGCCCTTGCCGCCGGCAGCCAGGGTGGCGGCCTTGACGTTGATCCCGGCTTCCTTGAGAGCAGCGCTCACACGGTCCAGATCTGCCTGATTGACCTGCAGCGCAGTGCTTGCACCGCTGACCTGAATGGCCGGGTCATCAGGATAAAGATTGGGAGCGGAATAAATCAGACCGATCGCCAGCACCGCCAGGATCAGAATGTATTTCCACAGAGGGTATTTGTTCAGCATCACGCCGCCCGCTTATGACGCGGGGCGCCTTGCGCGCCCCGTCGATTGAGTAGAAGTTGAAACTTAGATCGCTTTCAGCGTGCCTTTTGGCAGCGTGGCGGCGATGGCGCCTTTCTGGAATTTCATTTCGACGGTGTCGGAAACTTCCAGAACGACGAAATCGTCGGCCACTTTAGTGATCTTGCCGGCGATGCCGCCGGTGGTCACGACTTCGTCGCCTTTCTGCAGGCTGCTCAGCAGGTTTTTCTGCTCTTTGGCGCGCTTGGCCTGTGGACGCCAGATCATCAGGTAGAAGATGACCAGGAAGCCGACCAGGAAAATCCACTCAAAGCCGCCGCCCATTGGGGATGCAGCTGCCGGTGCAGCAGCGTCAGCCATGGCATTAGAGATAAAAAAGCTCATTTAGCACTCCAGTTGCAAATGTTGAATCTTGGGGTCAGGAAACTCAGTCCAAAGGCGGAACAGGTAACCCGCGTTTGGCGTAGAAGGCATCGACAAAGGCGGCCAATGTACCCTGTTGAATAGCCTCGCGCAAACCAGCCATAAGCACTTGATAATGACGCAAGTTATGGATGGTATTGAGCATGCTTCCCAGCATTTCGCCGCACTTGTCCAGGTGATGCAGATAAGCGCGGGAGAAGTTCTGGCAGGTATAGCAATCGCAGGTCGGATCCAGCGGCGAATCATCATGGCGATGGAACGCGTTACGGATCTTGATCACGCCAGTATCAATGAACAGATGCCCATTGCGGGCATTACGGGTTGGCATCACGCAATCGAACATGTCCACACCGCGGCGCACACCCTCAACCAGATCTTCCGGCTTGCCAACACCCATAAGGTAACGAGGTTTGTCAGCGGGCATCTGGGCCGGCAGATAATCCAGCACCTTGATCATCTCATGCTTGGGCTCGCCTACCGACAGACCGCCGATCGCCAGACCGTCGAAGCCGATCTTGTCGAGGCCTTCCAGGGAGCGCATGCGCAAATCCTGGTGCATGCCGCCCTGAACGATGCCGAACAGCGCCGCCGTGTTGTCGGCATGGGCGTTTTTCGAGCGCTGAGCCCAACGCAGCGACAACTCCATGGACACGCGGGCGACGTCTTCGTCGGCCGGATACGGCGTGCATTCGTCGAAAATCATCACGATGTCAGAGCCCAGGTCGCGCTGGACCTGCATCGACTCTTCCGGGCCCATGAACACTTTCGCGCCATCGACCGGCGAGGCGAAGGTCACGCCCTCCTCCTTGATCTTGCGCATGGCGCCCAGGCTGAACACCTGGAAACCGCCGGAGTCAGTCAGGATCGGGCCTTTCCACTGCATGAAATCGTGCAGGTCGCCGTGCTTCTTGATCACTTCCATGCCCGGGCGCAGCCACAGGTGGAAGGTGTTGCCCAGGATAATTTCAGCGCCAATCGCCTCGATATCCCGTGGCAGCATGCCCTTGACCGTGCCATAGGTGCCGACCGGCATGAAGGCCGGGGTCTCGACGGTGCCACGGGGGAAGGTCAGGCGACCACGACGAGCCTTGCCATCGGTGGCAAGCAGCTCAAACGACATGCGACATTGGCGACTCATTCTGTTTCCTCTGGGCTCGACTCTTTTGGAGCAGCAGGAGCGGGGTTACGGGTGATGAACATCGCATCACCGTAGCTGAAAAAGCGGTATCCGTTGTCGACCGCGGCTTTATAGGCGGCCATGGTTTCCGGATAACCGGCAAACGCCGAAACCAGCATCAACAGCGTGGATTCGGGCAAATGGAAGTTGGTGACCAGGGCATCGACCACATGAAACGGCCGGCCCGGGTAGATAAAGATGTCCGTATCGCCACTGAACGGCTTGAGTACGCCATCACGGGCAGCGCTTTCCAGGGAACGCACACTGGTGGTCCCCACCGCCACCACCCGACCGCCGCGCGCGCGACAGGCGGCAACGGCATCGACCACGTCCTGGCCGACTTCCAGCCATTCGCTGTGCATGTGATGGTCTTCAATCTTCTCAACCCGCACCGGCTGGAAGGTGCCCGCGCCAACGTGCAAGGTCACGAACGCCGTCTCGACGCCTTTGGCCGCGATGGCCTCCATCAGCACCTGATCGAAATGCAGCCCCGCCGTCGGCGCCGCCACCGCGCCCAAACGCTCGGCGTAGACGGTCTGGTAACGCTCGCGGTCCGCGCCCTCATCCGGGCGGTCTATATAAGGAGGCAACGGCATGTGCCCGACGCGGTCGAGCAGCGGCAACACCTCTTCGGCAAACCCCAGCTCGAACAACGCATCGTGACGCGCCAGCATCTCCGCCTCGCCACCGCCATCGATCAGGATCTTCGACCCCGGCTTGGGCGACTTGCTGGAGCGCACATGGGCCAGCACGCGATGACTGTCGAGCACCCGCTCCACCAGGATTTCCAGCTTGCCGCCGGAAGCCTTCTGGCCAAACAGCCGCGCCGGAATCACCCGGGTATTGTTGAACACCATCAAATCGCCCGGGCGCAAATGCTCAAGCAAATCAGTGAATTGACGGTGTGCCAGGGCGCCGCTGACCCCATCCAGGGTCAACAGGCGACTACCGCGACGCTCGGCCAACGGATGGCGGGCGATCAGCGAATCAGGGAGCTCGAAAGTAAAGTCAGCAACGCGCATGATGGGGTTCGTCTAGCAGGGCCGGGAAGTCTAGCGGAAATATCAAAAATTCTCCATGTACCTGATTGACCGACGGTTATCACCTCTCTATACTTCGCCGCCATTGAGCCCTGATGGCGGAATTGGTAGACGCGGCGGATTCAAAATCCGTTTTCGAAAGGAGTGGGAGTTCGAGTCTCCCTCGGGGCACCAAAATTAAGAAAGGTCTTGCTTAGCAAGGCCTTTTTTTTCGCCTGCGATAAAGTGGCAGACACCCCACCGACCTGTAGGAGCCAGCTTGCTGGCGATGCTTTTTTGATTTTTCGCACCCTCGGTCAGTACGACACTCATCAAGGACTTCACCCATGGAATCGCAACTGGAAACCGTCGCCCTCTTCTCCCTGAAACTGGCTTATGAAACGGAAGGTTCAAGCCCGATTTTGCGGGATGATTTGGTGATGGGCGATTACCAGCGGGATGTGTTTGAGTTGCTGGTGCGCAGAGGTGATGTCGCAACCATCAAGGGCAAAATGGATGAATGCGTGGAGCTGGCGCTTGAGGCGATAGGTGGGGCGGGCACGCCACTGGGTCGAGAGCTGAATAGATTGTCAGTTGAAGTCAACGCAGCGCAGACGCTTGAGCAGCTTGATACTCCGCTCAACACGCTTAAGGATTACTTGAAAGATATTCTGTGAGTTTTTGAGTTGAGCGCAAGGTGAGTGCCTCGTTACTCTGACTGATGCTTCAGCTGGGTTAAGGCGATGGACCGTCCACTTTTCCATCGCGCCAGCAGACAACAACGAAAAACTTTTTTGGCATCACAAGGACGTATCAATGCGGCAAATCGCCCTCAGCAACAAGCCACTCAGAGGCATTCACCGTCGCCTTCGCGCTCTGGAACACTGGGCTTCCACTTTTCGCGACGAATTTCACCCGCGATCCGAGCGCATGGAGCGCTACACACATTGGAAGATCCCGGTGCACGAGGCCCTGGTCGAAGGCCCTCACGCCAGGATCGAAGATCAGGCCTTCTGCATTCAGCAACTGCTCGAAGCTGCCAGCCACCTGTCCAACGCCGCCGACCGCTCACAGGGTTACTACCGGGTCGCTTGCCTGCTGACGTGGCCATGGGTTCATCAGAGCGAGATCACCATATTCTATGATCGGGACTACTACCTGCGCTTTCTCGGTGAGACCAACATGCTCATGCCAGAGCGGATCAGTCATGCTCTTGCGTTGCACACGCCAGCGAATTTCATCGAGCATGGGCATGATGTCACTCAACCTGATGATGAGGTCGCAGTGCAGTGGTGGTGTATTGGGGAACCGGCCTGACACAGAGAAAAGGAAAGACAGACTTTTCCACACTAGGACGGACAGTATGGAAAATAAATCCGCCCCCTTTTTTCATGGAGAGATCAAATCCTATACCCACAAGATTGTGGACTGGGAAGCCAGCCAACTCTACAGGAACGTTCGTCGTCAACATGGCGTAGAAGGCTGGGAAGCTCCGTTTAGAAAAAAGCTGGAAGTCGAACTCCCCAGTAAAGATCTTATGCTGCTGATGGGAACCATCTACCGATTCCCAGGGCAATGGCTGATTGTCAGCCTCGTCTACCCACCTAAGCTACAGCATCAAACAGATCCGCAAATTTCTCTATTTTGATTGGAAGGTGTTTGGCTTGCAGAGAACTCTCCAGCTCTTGAGCGGCTTCTGCAATCAGGCTTCGATGGCAGAAGCTTGAATCCGCCTCATAACAGACCATGCAAATGCGCTGTTCTGCGACGCTGGAGACGAGGTTACTTAACACTGCGTCCTGGGTTCGGATGTAGGCTCGAAAGTCGCGGGAGTACACAGACCAATCGCCATCTAGTTTGTAACGATTTCGTATGGGTTTCGGGCATCCGAGCGGTGGACTGTGTTCATACGAAATGCCTGCTGCAGCCAGGCATTCAGCAAATGCCTTCTTGGAAAAACCCTTTTTTCGAGAGATCGGATATTCCCGGACATCAAGCACCTTGTCGATCTGGGCTTGTTTGAGCCTCGCGATGAACGCGTCGATGGTGAGCCCTTCGTAGCCCGCGGTGTAGATGGTCATGAGTAGTCTCCCTTTGCTTCCGTGCGCATTCGAAGCTAAAAAACGCGGCGGACTATAGCATTCGACGTAGGTTGCCGCCCGATACTGTGATGGGCGGAGCGGTTCTACGATGCCAGAACATGGAGGCGAGGGAGCCGGTGCTTCATGTCTAAAAACTACATCTACATGTAACAGCCGACCTTCAATCCTCATTCACTGCACCACTCCTCGGCGGCGGCCAATGGCCGAAACCCTGAATACAACCGATCCTGCATTTGTGCTGGATGGGCTGGCGCTTTCGCGGGCAAGCCCGCTCCCACAGGATGTTGTGTGTTGTTTGGTATTTGGATTAGCCCCGGGGTTTCGGGGCTTTTTATTGTGGGGCGTTTGGTTGCGCGGTGATGCGGTAGCCAGTCAGGTCAAAGTAGATGCTGGGAAATCAGCTTCGAAATTTCCACCATCGATGTCTTGCCGGTGAATTCGAATTTCACCTTCCCCAGCGATGAGAAGTAGATCTCCAGCTCGGAATCCAAGTCGAACGTGCCTGAGGTTTCTACCGAGTAGGCCACGATGTTTTTGTACGGCAATGAGGTGAAGTCTTTTTTGCTGCCGGTGATGCCCTGGACGTTGACCGATATGATGCGTTTGTTGGTAAAGACCACGCCATCACGCATGGATTTGTAGGCGTCGATGACGAGTTCGCCGTCGATCAACAGGGCGGAGACGCGTTCGGCGTATTCGTCGTTTTGCTTGAGTTTGAAGAATCCTTTGTTGTTGAAATCAATCATCGGTCTTTCCCTGTTTTTCAAATGAACGGCTTGAGCCTGACTTCATACCGTATTTTGATCGAGACTGCAGAGTCAGCCCCCTGCATCTGCTCCGTAGAATCGCCCTCGGTTCTGATGCTTCTTCTCACCCGTAATGCTTGCTATACATCACCCACGACAAGCCCATAGCGGCATTAAGCCACTGACCGAGGCTCCCGTGCCCCGCTCAACTAGACTTAATGGAGAGTCGTAGGCAGAACCGAACACGTCGCTTTGGTGCAGTTCGATCAATAGCCGCGTGGCAAGCTGCCCTTTATGCCCGGTAGAGGTGCGGCGGAGACCGCATCGGGCACAACAAGATGCCCGCCAAGGGTGCCCTGGCCAACGGCCTGAAAATGCCACGATACCGTGACGTGGTGTGAATGCCGCAGCCGACACTTTCGGACGACCGACAACCTTCTGGTTTGTCCGTGACCGTGAGGATTGCTGAATGCCTGATGAGAGTTTGCACCTGTCTGTGGTCAACACCCTGCTGGAGCGCCACAAGGGCACTCCGGGTGCGCTGTTGCCCATTCTTCATGATATTCAGGAACGCATTGGCTACATCCCCGATGCGGCCGTCCCCGAGATTGCCCATGCCCTGAACCTGAGTCAGGCCGAGGTTCGCGGGGTGATCACTTTTTACCATGACTTCCGTACCTCGCCGCCGGCTCGCCATATTCTGCGTTTGTGCCGCGCCGAGTCGTGCCAGAGCCGTGGTGCCGAGCAGTTGGCCGCGCAGTTGCGCGATCGTCTGCAACTGGATGACCACGGCAGCAGCGCCGATGGCAGCATCAGTTTGCGCCCGGTGTATTGCCTGGGTGCCTGCGCCTGCTCGCCGGCGCTGGAGCTGGATGGTCGGGTGCATGCGCGGCTCAGTGCCGAGCGTTTGGATGCCCTGCTTGATGCTTGCCGGGAGGACGCGTGATGCCGACTCTTTATCTGCCCTGTGATTCGCTGGCCCGTGCCGTGGGTGCCGATGAGGTGTCCACGGCGCTGATCACTCAGGCCAGGGAACGCAATCTGCCGCTGGAGCTGCAGCGCACCAGTTCGCGGGGGTTGTATTGGCTGGAACCGCTGCTGGAAGTGGACACTGCGCAAGGCCGGATTGGCTTCGGTCCGCTGACCGCTGCCGATGTGCCGTCCGTGCTCGAGGCGCTGCAAGGTGAGCCGTCCGCTCATCCACTGGCCCTGGGCCGGGTGGAAGAGTTGCCTTATCTCAAGTCTCAGCAACGCCTGCTGTTCGCCCGCGCCGGCATTACCCGGCCATTGTCGCTGGAGGATTATCAGGCCCACGGCGGTTTCGAGGGTTTGAAAAGGGCCATCGCGGTGGGCGGCGAGCAGACCGCGACTGAAGTATTCGATTCAGGCCTGCGTGGCCGTGGCGGCGCGGCCTTCCCCGCCGGGATCAAATGGCGCACGGTGCGCGGCACTCAGGCGGCGCAGAAATACATCGTGTGCAACGCCGACGAAGGCGATTCCGGCACCTTTGCCGACCGTATGTTGATGGAAGGGGACCCCTTTCTGCTGATCGAAGGCATGGCGATTGCCGGCCTCTGCACCGGCGCCACCTTCGGCTACATCTATGTGCGCTCGGAATATCCGGATGCCGTGGCCACTCTGCGTCAGGCACTGAACATCGCCCGTGACGCTGGTTATCTGGGCGCCGATGTCGGCGGCAGCGGTCAGGCCTTCGATATGGAGGTGCGGGTCGGTGCCGGCGCGTATATCTGCGGTGAAGAAACCGCGCTGCTGGATTCGCTGGAAGGCAAGCGCGGGATCGTCCGTGCCAAGCCACCGATTCCTGCGTTGCAGGGCCTGTTCGGTCAACCGACGTTGGTACACAACGTGCTGACCCTGGCTTCGGTGCCGCTGATTCTGGCCAAGGGCGCGCAGTTCTATCGCGATTACGGCATGGGCCGTTCCCTGGGCACCATGCCTTTCCAACTGGCCGGCAATATTCGACACGGCGGCTTGGTGGAACGGGCCTTTGGCCTGACCTTGCGCGAGCTGGTGGAAGACTACGGTGGCGGTACTGCCAGTGGCCGGCCGCTGAAGGCCGCTCAAGTTGGCGGTCCGCTGGGCGCCTGGGTGCCGCCGTCGCAATTCGATACGCCGCTGGATTACGAGGCCTTCGCCGCCATCGGCGCGATGCTCGGTCACGGCGGTGTGGTGGTGGCTGATGACACATTGGACATGGCCCACATGGCCCGTTTTGCCATGCAGTTCTGCGCTGAGGAATCCTGCGGTAAATGCACGCCGTGCCGCATCGGCTCGACCCGTGGCGTGGAGGTGATCGACCGCTTGCTGGCCGCACCGGATCAGGCCGGTCGTGATGAGCAGGTGATTATCCTCAAGGACCTGTGCGACACGCTGCAATACGGTTCGCTGTGCGCGCTGGGCGGCATGACTTCCTATCCGGTTGCCAGCGCCCTCAAGTACTTCCCCGCCGACTTCGGTCTGCAAGCCTCGGAGGCCGAGCAATGATTACTCTCTTCGACCCGAAAACCGATATCGATTTAGGCACGCCGGCCCGCGAAAGCGATGTGCAGATCACCCTGAACATCGACGGCCGCAGCATCTCCGTGCCCGAAGGCACCTCAGTGATGCGCGCCGCCGCGCTGCTGGGCACCACCATTCCGAAACTCTGTGCCACCGACAGCCTGGAAGCCTTCGGCTCCTGCCGCATGTGCCTGGTGGAGATCGACGGCATGCGCGGCTACCCCGCGTCCTGCACAACGCCGGTCACCGAAGGCATGACCGTACACACCCAGACGCCGAAGCTCGCGACCCTGCGGCGCAACGTCATGGAGTTGTACATCTCCGATCACCCGCTGGACTGCCTGACCTGCTCGGCCAACGGCAACTGCGAGCTGCAAACCGTCGCCGGTCAGGTTGGCCTGCGCGAGGTGCGTTACGGCTATGAAGGCGAGAACCATCTGGAGGACGTGAAAGACACCTCCAACCCTTATTTCGACTACGACCCGAGCAAGTGCATCGTCTGCAACCGCTGCGTGCGTGCCTGTGAAGAAACCCAGGGTACTTTCGCCCTGACCATCACCGGGCGCGGTTTTGAATCCCGCGTGGCCGCTGCCGGCGGTGACAACTTCCTCGACTCCGAATGCGTGTCCTGCGGCGCCTGTGTGCAGGCCTGCCCTACCGCGACGCTGATGGAAAAAAGCGTGGTCGAACTGGGCCAGCCGGAACGCAGCGTAATCACCACCTGTGCCTATTGCGGCGTGGGCTGCTCGTTCCGCGCCGAGATGAAAGGTGACCAACTGGTGCGCATGGTTCCGGACAAGAACGGCCAGGCCAACCATGGCCACTCCTGCGTCAAGGGGCGCTTTGCCTGGGGCTACGCCACCCACCCGGATCGCATCACCAAACCGATGATCCGCAAAAACATCAGCGACCCGTGGCAAGAAGTCAGCTGGGACGAAGCGGTGACGTACGCCGCCAGCGAATTCCGTCGCTTGCAACAGAAATACGGCCGCGATTCCATCGGTGGTATCACCTCCAGCCGTTGCACCAACGAAGAAACCTACCTGGTGCAGAAACTGGTGCGCGCCGCCTTCGGCAATAACAACGTCGACACCTGTGCGCGGGTCTGCCATTCGCCGACCGGTTATGGCCTGAAACAAACCTTGGGCGAGTCCGCCGGCACCCAGAGCTTCGACTCGGTGATGCAGGCTGATGTGATCCTGGTGATGGGCGCCAACCCCAGCGATGCGCACCCGGTGTTCGCCTCGCAACTCAAGCGTCGCCTGCGTGAAGGTGCACGGCTGATCGTCATCGATCCACGCCGTATCGATCTGGTGGATTCGGTGCATGCCCGCGCCGAATATCACCTGGCCCTGCGCCCCGGCACCAACGTCGCCATGCTCAACGCCTTGGCCCACACGATCATCACCGAAAACCTGCAAGACCAGCCCTTTATCGACGCCCGTTGCGAGGGCAACGATTTCGCCCGCTGGAGCGAGTTTGTCAGCCGTGCGGAGAATTCGCCGGAAGCCCTTGGCCCTGTCTGCGGCGTCGAACCTGCCGACATTCGTGCCGCCGCTCGTTTGTATGCCACCGGCGGCAACGCCGCGATTTACTACGGCCTGGGCGTCACCGAGCACAGCCAGGGCAGCACCGCCGTCATGGGCATCGCCAACCTGGCCATGGCCACCGGCAACATCGGCCGCGAAGGCGTGGGCGTGAACCCGTTGCGTGGGCAGAACAACGTTCAGGGCTCCTGCGACATGGGCTCCTTCCCCCACGAGTTGCCCGGCTACCGGCACATCTCCAACGAAACGGTGCGTACGCAGTTCGAACAGGCGTGGAACGTCACCCTGCAACCCGATCCGGGCCTGCGTATTCCCAACATGTTCGAGTCGGCGCTGGCGGGCAGCTTCAAAGGCCTGTATTGCCAGGGCGAAGACATCGCCCAAAGCGACCCGAATACCCAGCACGTCACTGCGGCGCTGTCGGCCATGGAATGCGTGGTGGTGCAGGACATTTTCCTCAACGAAACCGCCAAGTTCGCCCACGTGTTCCTGCCGGGCGCTTCGTTCCTGGAAAAGGACGGCACTTTCACCAACGCCGAGCGCCGTATTTCCCGGGTACGCAAAGTCATGGACCCGCTCGGCGGCAAGGCCGACTGGGAAGGCACCGTGGCCCTGGCCAACGCCTTGGGCTATCCGATGAACTACAAGCACCCATCGGAAATCATGGATGAAATCGCCAGCCTGACGCCGACCTTCACCAACGTCAGCTACGCCGAACTGGAGCGCCACGGCAGCCTGCAATGGCCGTGCAACGCTGCGGCACCGGATGGCACGCCGACCATGCACATCGAGCAGTTCGTGCGCGGCAAGGGGCGCTTCATGCTCACCGGCTATGTGCCCACCGAGGAGAAGGTCAACAGCCGCTATCCACTGCTGCTGACCACCGGGCGCATCCTCAGCCAGTACAACGTCGGCGCCCAGACCCGACGCACCGAGAACGTCGCCTGGCACGACGAGGACCGCCTGGAAATCCACCCGACCGACGCCGAAAGCCGTGGCATCAATGAAGGTGACTGGGTCGGCATCGGCAGCCGTGCCGGGCAGACCGTACTGCGTGCGAAAGTCACGGAACGGGTCGCCCCGGGCGTGGTGTACACCACCTTCCACTTCCCGGAATCGGGGGCCAACGTGATCACCACGGACAACTCCGACTGGGCCACCAACTGTCCGGAGTACAAGGTCACCGCCGTGGAAGTCAGCCGCGTCTACCACCCTTCCGAGTGGCAAAAACGCTTCCAGGAATTCACCGACGAACAGCACCGCCTACTCAAGGAACGCCGTCAAGGTGCCAAAGCGGAGGTGCGCCGATGAGTACTGAGAACCTGATCAAAATGGCCAACCAGATCGCCCAGTACTTCGCCAGCGAGCCGGACCAGCAACAGGCTGTACTGGGTGTGCGTAACCATTTGCAAATGTACTGGACGCCGGGCATGCGCAAGGAATTGCTGGCCTGGCAGACCGAGCACCACGGGGCGGATATGCATCCGTTGGCGCAAGAGGCGGTCAGTGGGGCGGGGTGGGAAGCCTGAAACTTAATTAAGTGAAACCCATCCCCTGTAGGAGCGAGCATGCTCGCGATGGACGTCAACGATAACGCGGGCTGTCTGGATGCCCGCGTTGTATGGACTTGCATCGCGAGCATGCTCGCTCCTACAGGGATAGGTTACTTATCTCCCCCCGTCACCCGCACCGCCGTCTCGATCGCCCGCACGCTGATGGCCGCAAAGATCGCCGTCAGCAGCACACCATTGAACCCGAGCAATATCGCCAATACCCGCGACAGCGGCAGCTTCGGCACGAGTTCGCCATAACCGATGGTCAAGCCCGTCACGAAGCCAAAATAGATGCCGTCAAACGCATCCCAGCCCTCCAGATAACTGATGATCAAGCCAACCATAACGATGACTATCAGCATCGCGGAAAAGATCGGCCAGGCCAGTCGAAGGTAGAAGCCGACGGATTTGTAGAACTCTCGACGGATGTGCGACGTAGGGGCGTGCTTCATGTCATGGCTTCCTGAACGACCGGCGAAATGGCGTCCCATCAGCTTGGCACAAACTCTGGAATATGAAGGCGGACCAACGGCTCGGTGCGCGTGCAGAACAGCGATTAAGCTGCAAGGGTCCGGTTCTGGAGACGCCCATGTTCAAGCCCCCGATCACGCCGCTGCTCTTCTTCGTGTTCATGGCCATCAGCGGGTCGTCGTGCCATGACACTCGGCAGGACGACCAGGCAAGCCCACCCGACACCGGAGGCAGTGGCAGGATTATCCCCGACCAACAACGCATGCCCTCGACGATGCCGCGTCCCAGGATGTAACGGCTACTCGATCTGTATCGGCCCCTTGGTCCCGGCAGCGCTGTCGGTCCAATAGTCCTCATTCTGCAGCCGCCGATCGCCCTGAATCGTGAAGGTGAGCTTGCCCTGGCGAAATTGCAGCGTGCCGTCGGTGCGCTGGGCGTTGACCCGCTTGCCGTTGACCCAGACCTGTTCCTTGGCATCGATACGAATCGTGGCGACGGTCGCGCCGGCGTCGCTTTTGGCGACCCACTGCCCGGCATACGGCGTCTGGGTATTTGTGCTTTCGGCGGCCGGGTTGGTGAACCCGGCCTTGGCGTTTTCGGCCTTGCTCTTGTGGATATCGCAGCCCTGGGTCTCGCTGACCTGGGTGCAACCGGATTGCTCAAGTTGTTGGCGGTACTTATCGTTGATGGCGTAGGCCGAGGGTTGCGCCGCGATGAAAATAGCCAGTGCCGGCAGGATGGTTCGGTTCATTTTCCTCTCCTCTGGTCAGCGCCTTCCCGAGCGCCCGCAAGGTGCATGGATCAATCACTGTAGTCCGAATCCTGTACCCGGATGCACCGGCAATACCACCAACGCCTCCAACCCACCCTTCGACCGGTTGCGCAGCTTCAACTCTCCGCCATGCTCCAGCACAATCGCCCGCGCCGCCGACAACCCCAGGCCAACGCCCCCCGTGCTTTTGTTGCGCGAGCCTTCCAGGCGGAAAAACGGTGTGAACGCTTGCTCAAGGCTGGACTCAGGAATCCCCGGCCCGCGATCCAGTATCTTGATCCGCACCTGCTCGGCATCGGCATTCAGTTCAACCGCCGGCTCAGTTCCATACTTGATCGCGTTCTCCAGCAAGTTGGTCATCACCCGCTTGAGCCCCAGCGGCCGCCCGAAATACACCAGCCGCTGCGGCCCACGATAGGCAATCTCGACACCCTGATCCCGATAATCATCCAGCAGGGTTTGCAGCAATTGCGCCAGGTCAAACTGGGTCGCCGGTTCCAACCGGGCGTCGTCGCGGAAGAACTCCAGCGCAGCGTTGATCATCGCCTGCATCTCATCCACGTCACGAAACAGCCGCTGCTGTTGCTCGCTGTCTTCGATGAATTCACCGCGCAAGCGCATCCTGGTCAGGGGCGCGCGCAGGTCGTGGGAGATGGCGGCGAGCATTTGCGTGCGGTCGCGGATGAAGTGTTGCAGTTGGGCCTGCATGGCGTTGAAGGCGAGGATCGCCTGGCGAATTTCCTGGGGGCCGAGCGGTTCGATAGGTGGCGCTCGGAAGTCCATGCCGAAGCGGCGAGCGCCTTCGGCGAAGCGTTGTAACGGCGTGGCGAGGCGACGGGTGGCGATCAGGGCGACCAGGCCGGTGGAGATCAGCACCAGCAGGATGACGATCAGGTAGCGCGGCGCCTCGTCGAGCCCCCAACTGCGCGAGGGCGCGGAGAACATCACCCATGAGCCGTCGGCCAGCTCGATCAAAAGCGCGTAATGAGCGTCGGACTTGTGTTCGGTCCAGTCCGCCGGTTCATAGGCTTCGATGCGCCGGTTCGGGCTTTTGAGCATGGGTTGCAGGATGGTCGAGCCGATGTCCGATTTCGCATCGTCCACCGTTGGCAGGTCGAGATCGTGCCGGTCAGGGTGCCAGGTGACGATGAATCCATTCTCACCGGCGGCTTGCGCCAGTGGGTTGCGCAAAGTCGTCGGGGCGGCCTCGATGACGCGGGTGATGGCGGCGGCTTTTTCCAGCAGGCCGATTTCGGTCAGTGGCGGGCGTGCCCAGACACCGGCCAGCTGGATAAACAGGCCGTTGAGCGCCAGTGAAATGAGCATGGCCAGGATGATCGTCAGCGCGATCCAGCGCCCCACCGTATCGCGGCGAACCCGCGCCAGCCAACTCATCGCCGGGTCACACTGGGGGTGAACAGATAGCCGCCATTGCGCACGGTACGGATCATCGCCGGGCGCTTGGTGTCGGATTCGAGTTTGCGTCGCAGGCGGCTGACCTGAACGTCAATGCTGCGATCGAAGGCGTCATGGCAATGCCCGCGCGCCAGGTCCAGCAATTGTTCGCGGGTGAGAATGCGCTGCGGGTGTTCGACGAAGACCAGCAGCAGGTCGAATTCGCCGGCCGACAGCGGAATCATCACGTTGTCCGGCGAGCGCAGCTCACGACGGGTGACATCCAGGTGCCAGTCGGCGAAGTCGATCAGCGGCCTTGGCCGTTCCTGCGCCAGCGGCCGGCGTTCGTCCACCCGGCGCAGCACAGCGCGGACCCTGGCCAGCAGTTCGCGGGCGTCGAAGGGTTTGGTCAGGTAATCGTCGGCACCCAATTCGAGGCCGACCACCCGGTCGCTGAGTTCGCCCATGGCCGTGAGCATGATCACCGGAATGGTATGGCGTATCCGCAGTTGCTGACAGAGGATCAGGCCGCTGTCGCCGGGCAGCATTACGTCGAGAATGATCAGGTCCGGCGGCTGGCGCTCGATGGCCGCCCACAGCGACGCGCCGTCGGTGGCGACCTCGACGCTGTAGCCGTGCTGCACGAAGAATTTTTTCAGGAGATCGAGGACTTCAAGGTCGTCATCGACGATTAACAGGCTGTTCACCGAAGGTCACTTACGGGGCGAATGGAACCGTTATCTAAAACCATTCGCGGCCGTCCGTCATATATTTCAATCCTGCAATAAAACGACAACGCTGCAATAAACCAGACATCTTTGCGCAAGGCTCGGGCCTCAGCATCACGGCGAATTCCTCCCGAGACTTGCGTCCATGTTGCCTTTGAAGTGTGCTCCCTGGCTGACCCGTCGTACCTCGATTGCCATGCTGGCTGCCGGATTGGCGGGTTGCGGCAGCCAGCCGCCGTCCGCCACCACCGTGACCTGCGCCGAAATCAGCTATTCGGTGGACGACCCGGCGGAACCGTTCAATCGCGGCGTCTTCGCGTTTAACCGGGTGGTCGATGACTATGCCCTGGCACCGGTCGCTCGAGGCTATCGCTACACGCCGGATTTTTTCCAGACCGGTGTGCATAACTTCGTCGCTAACTTCGGCGAGCCCAAAGTCTTTATCAATGACCTGTTGCAGGGCAATCCGGGGCGTTCGGCCAACACCTTGGGGCGTTTCTTGTTCAACACCACCCTCGGTGTGGCGGGTTTGGTCGATGTCTCTGGCATGGCGGGCATTCCACGACACAACGCCGACTTCGGACAGACCTTCGGCGTGTGGGGCATCGGCAACGGCCCGATCGTCGAACTGCCGTTGCTCGGCACCTCCAACAGCCGCGACGCCACCGGACGTGTGTTGAGTTTCATGGTCGATCCGTTCGGCGACAACAGCGACACCGTGGACACGCTGTCCACAATCAACACGGTCGGCGACGTTGTCGATGGCCGCGCGGAAGCCTTGCCGCTGACCGACAGCCTGCAAAAGCTGCCGGACTATTACAGCGCGTTGCGCAACGTAGTCGCCGAGCGCCGCGCGGCTTTCGTGGCCGATGGCAAACAAGGCTCGGCGCAGATTTCCAATCCTCAATGCAAAGGAGCACCGGCCGATGGTTTCTGATGGCTTGATTTTGCAACAACGGGTCAGTCGGGACGACGCGGCCAACCTGCACTGCCGGGAAATCACCCTGCGGCTGTCAGCAGACTGTCGCCATCTGGTGCTCACCCGCTACACCGAGCACTACGGCCCGGCGGTGGTGAGGGGGATTGAGCGCAGTCACACGGTGTCGGTGAGTGAATTGTTGCGCTGGTTGGTGGCCAATGGCGAGGAAAAGGTCGTGAGCCTGGGGAACTCGTCGCTGAGTTGAATCGATAACAGGCAATCAGAGCCAGCTGCGTTATTATCCCGCGCTTGCGCATTTTGAATCTTGAAACCCTGATGTCCAGTTCTTCGCCCTTGCCCGACACTCATCAATCCCTGCCCCCGGTCCTGGCCGGCCCACTGCTGCGGCGTCTGGAACCCACGCGCCTGGTGCTGTGGCTGGTGGGTTCCCGGGCGCTGGAGTTAACGCTGCGTTTGCAGGGCGTGGGCGACATTCGCCTCGATGCCGGGCAAAGCACGGTCATTGCGGTGGGCACTCATGCATTTGTGCACCTGATCGATGTGGTGCTGGACACCGCCCTGCCCTGCGATGAGTTGATCGAGTACGACCTGCTGATCGACGGCGGAACCGGCATCGCTGACTGGGCGCCGCATCTGGTGTACGGCGATGCCAGTTCGCCAAACTTCGTCCTGCGCTCACGCATAGATCAATTGCTGCATGGCTCCTGCCGCAAGCCTCATCATCCCGCGACCGATGGTTTGCTCTGTGTCGATACGCTGTTGGCCCAAGAACATGACGCCTGTGATCGCCCAGCGTTGCTGATGATGAGCGGCGACCAAGTCTATGCCGACGATGTTGCCGGGCCGACGCTGCGGGCGATTCATGCCTTGATCGAGCGGCTGGGTTTATACGGCGAGCACCTTGAAGGCGCCGTGGTCAGCGACAGCGCCAAACTCTACGAGCACCCTGCCAGTTACTATCACCGCGCGGATTTGTTACCAGCGCTGGAGAGCAACGAGACCCTGCGCGAGCGTTTTTTCGGTGGCGCGCGTAAGCCGATTTTCACCAGCAGCAGCGCCGACAACCATCTGGTGACCTTCGCCGAAGTCATGGCCATGTACCTCTTGGTCTGGTCGCCGGTGCCCTGGACCTTGATTGCACCACAACCGCCAGTGCTGACACCGCAAAGGCGCGAGCGTTATGCGTTGGAACAGACGCGCATCGAGGGCTTCAAGGCCGGGCTGGGCAACGTCGCCCGGGCGCTGGCGCACTTGCCGACCCTGATGATTTTCGACGATCACGATATTACCGATGACTGGAATCTTTCCGCGCAATGGGAGGAAACGGCCTACGGCCATCCGTTCTCCAAACGCATCATCGGTAACGCGCTGCTGGCTTACATGTTGTGCCAGGGTTGGGGCAACAACCCGGACGCCTTCAAGGGTGTGCTGGACAAGGCCCGCTCATTGACCGCTACAGGGCACGACCAATACCTCGACAGCGAGGTCCAGGACGCGTTGATCGATGAGCTGCTGAGGTTTCAGCGCTGGCATTACGTGCTGCCGACCACCCCGGCCATGGTCGTACTCGATACCCGCACCCGGCGCTGGCGCAGCGAGATGAACCTCAAGCAACCGTCGGGCTTGCTGGACTGGGAAGCCCTGAGCGAATTGCAGCAGGAATTGCTGGATCACCCGTCGGCGATCATCGTGTCACCGGCGCCGGTCTTTGGCGTGAAACTGATCGAAACCGTGCAACGGGTATTCAGCTGGTGCGGTTATCCGCTGCTGGTGGATGCGGAAAACTGGATGGCCCATCGCGGCGCGGCGCAGGTGATCCTTAACATTTTCCGACACTCGCGCACGCCAGGTAACTACGTGGTGCTGTCCGGCGATGTGCATTATTCCTTCGTCTACGAAGTGCTGATCCGACACCGCAAGGCCGGCCCGCGCATCTGGCAGATCACCAGCAGCGGGATCAAGAACGAATTCCCGCCGAGCCTGCTGGAATGGTTCGACCGCCTCAACCGCTGGCTCTATTCACCCCGCTCGCCACTCAACTGGCTGACCAAACGCCGACGCATGCGCATCGTGCCGTACATTCCTGAGCATGCTGAAGCAGGTGAGCGGCTGTGGAACTCGGCAGGGATCGGGCAGGTGTTCTTTAATGAAAAAGGACAACCGCGGGATATCTTTCAGCACAACGCCAATGGGGCGCCGAAGACACGGATGGTGGCGCCGGAGCATGAGGACTGAAGGCCTGACCGATATTCATGGTCATGCCCGCTCCCACATTTTGATCGGTGTCGCTCATGGACCTCACCCGAACCCTGATCATCGGCAATTCCGGTTCCGGCAAGAGTTGGCTGGCCGAGCGGTTAGCCGCACATCTGAAAGTACCTTGTGTTGATCTCGATTCAATCCACTGGCTATCCGACGAACACAGCATCGCCCGCCCCCGAGGCGAAGCGTTGGGCATGGCGCGCATCGCGGCCAGTGAAGAGCGCTGGGTGATCGAAGGCGTTTACGACTGGATCATCAGCGAACTCCTGCCCCGGGCGACGGCGTTGATCTGGTTAAGTGTTGAAGATGAGGAGTGCGTCGCCAATATTCGCCAGCGCGAGGCAGAACGGGGCGAGGACGACGAGTTGTTGATTGCCTTGCTGAATTGGTCCGGCAGTTATCGTGCGCGTGACGGGGCCAGTGGGTTTGCTGCGCATCAGCGGTTGTTCGACGAGTTTGGCGGTTCGAAATGTCAGTTGATGAACCTGACTGAAATCGCTGCTTTTGCCAGCGAAAATTAATAGAAGACGTTGGTATCAGATCGGGATTGCAACGATCTCGGAAACGTCCTGAAGAAGCATCGGTGATACTCGCTAAAGACGCGGATGCATCGTCTGCGCCACAACCACTCGTAGGTATCGCCTTGCTACCATGTACTCATTTCTGTACGTTCTCTGCATCGAGCGAGGACATCCAAATGGAAACCATCAACTACACCAACGCCCGTGCACACCTGGCGGAAACCATGGATCGAGTAAATGAAGATCGGGCACCATTACTGATCACTCGGCAGAAAGGCGAACCCGTGGTGATGATGTCACTGGCGGAATACAACGCCTTGGAGGAGACCGCATATTTGATGCGTTCCCCAGCCAACGCCGAACGCCTGATCAAATCAATCGCAAACTTACGGGCCGGGAAGGCCAACGCTAGAAAGCTCATCGAAGAATGATCATCGAGTTCACTCCTGAAGGATGGGACGACTATCTTTGGTTTCAGCAGAACGATAAGGCAGGCCTCAAGCGAATCAACCTGCTGGTCAAAGAAATCCAGCGTGAACCGTTCAATGGATTGGGAAAACCAGAACCGCTCAAACACAACCTGAGCGGTTTCTGGTCGCGCCGGATTACTGCTGAACATCGTTTGGTCTACACAATCGAGAACGATGAAATACGTATCTTGATGTGTAGATATCATTACTGAGAAATCACCCGACTCACCCCTCTCACAATCATCTCCACCTCCCGCTCATCAATCGTCAGCGGCGGCAGCAAGCGGATGGTCTGGCCCCGGGTCACGTTGATCAGCAAGCCGTGATCCCGGGCGGCGATCAGGGTCAGGTCGCGGATCGGTTGTTTGAGTTCGATGCCGATCATCAGGCCTTGGCCGCGGATCGCCAGGACGTTCGGGTGGTCGGCCAGTTCCATGCGTAATCTACCGAGCAGCCGTTCGCCTTGTAGCCGGGCGTTCTCCCGCAATCCCTGTTCTTCGATGATGTCCAGCACGGTGCAAGCGACGCGACATGCCAGCGGATTGCCGCCGAACGTGCTGCCATGGCTGCCGGGGGTGAAGCGTTCGGCGGCTTTGCCACGGGCCAGGCAGGCGCCGATCGGGATGCCGTTGCCCAGGCCTTTGGCCAGGGTCATGACGTCGGGAACGATGCCTTCGTGCTGGCAGGCGAACCACTGGCCGGTACGGCCGATGCCGGTCTGGATTTCATCGAGCATCAGCAACCAGCCGCGCCGCGTGCACAACTCGCGCACGGCCTTGAGATAGCCGGGTGGCGCCAGTTGCACGCCGCTTTCGCCCTGGATCGGCTCCATCAGAATCGCCACGATGCGCGGACCGTGGGCTTGCTGGACCTTGTCCAGTGCCTTGAGGTCGCCGAACGGCACCTTGATGAAATCCCCCGGCAATTGGTTGAAACCCAGGCGCACGGCCGGGCCATCGCTGGCGGACAAGGTGCCCAAGGTCCGCCCGTGAAAGGCATTCTCCATGACCACCACCAGCGGTTGTTCGATGCCTTTGTGCCAGCCGTGCAGCCGCGCGATTTTCAGCGCCGTTTCGTTGGCTTCTGCACCGGAGTTGTTGAAAAACGCCCGGTCCATGCCGGCCAGTCCCGTGAGCCTGTGCGCCAGCCGCTGCTGCCAGTCGATGCTGTAGAGATTCGAGGTGTGCAGCAGCAACCCGGCCTGCTCGCTGATGGCCGCGACGATTTTTGGATGAGAGTGGCCAACGTTGGTCACCGCCACCCCGGCCACCGCATCCAGGTATTCACGACCCGCCCGGTCCCACAGGCGCGTGCCCAGGCCTTTATCGAAACTCAAGGCCAAGGGCTGGTAAGTACTCATCAGGCAGGCGGCGGTCATGACATCAGGCTCCATCAATTGTCGGTGTTTTTGCAGTATGGTTAGCCACCTGAGCTGGATAAACTGCGTAAAACTTCGATCATTTAAAAGCCGAGCTTGATAATGGATTTGTTCCAGGCAATGACCGTTTACGTGAGGGTGGTGGAAGCCGGCAGCATGACCGCCGCCGCACAGCAGTGCGAAATGTCCACGACCATGGTCGGCAATCACCTCAAGGCGCTGGAGCAGCGTCTGGGTGTGCGCCTGCTCAACCGTACGACGCGGCGCCAGCGCCTGACGGAGTTCGGCAGTGCGTATTACCAACGTTGTCTTGAAGTGCTGGGGCTGGTGGCGGACTCCGAACGCCTGGCGGAGCAAACCCTCGACGAACCGAGCGGCACCCTGCGCATCACCGCGCCATTGACCTTCGGCACCGAGCGCCTGGCACCGGCCTTGAGTGAGTTCAGCCTGCACAATCCACGGGTGAAGCTGGACGTGGTGCTGACCAATCGTCGCCCGGATCTGCTGGATCATGGTTTCGACGTGGCCTTCCGCCTGGGTGCACTCGAACCTTCCAACCTGATCGCCCGCCCGCTGATCGACTACACCCTGACCATGTGCGCTTCGAAGGACTATCTGGCGCGTCGCGGTACGCCGGAAAAACCTGAAGACCTGCAACACCACGATTGCCTGGCGTTCGCCTATCCGGCCGGCGATGACTGGCAATCGGTGGCACGACAATGGCGCCTCAATGGTCCGGACAGCGAAATCGTGGTGGCGGTCAGCGGTCCGATGGTGATCAACAGCTCGGCAGGCCTGCATCAGGCGGCGCGAACCGGGATGGGCATTGTGATGGTGCCCGATGCGCTGGTGGAACGGGATTTCGAGGACGGCACGCTGGTGCCCCTTTTGCAGCGCTATCAATTGCCGAGCCGACCGATGCACCTGGTCTACGCTCAGGATCGCTACCGTCTGCCGAAACTGCGTCGTTTCGTCGACTTCGCCATGGGGATGTGGGGCAAGCACTAGCCGGGCGAATGCGCCATGATCTAATCTCCGCGACGGGCAGGTCATTTTGATATCAGGCAGCAAGGAGAGCAGCGATGGGCGAGGCATCGAACATCGAACCAGTGAAGTTCAATGTGTCAGACATGAACGACGGAATGCTGCACGCCATCCTCGAATTGGTCAGCGACGGCATCTGGGATTGGAACGCCAACACTGGCTTCGTTTACCGCAATGCCAGCTGGTACGAAATGCTCGGCTATTCGCCTCATTCCCTGGACAACACGGTGTTGACCTGGGAGAACGTCATCCACCCCGAAGATTATCCTCGGGTCATGGCGCAGTTCGATGACCACCTGAGCGAGCGCAGCCCGTTTTATCAAGCCGAGTATCGCTGCCGGACACAGGATGGTGGCTACATCTGGATCGAAGACCGTGGCCACGTGCTGGCCCGCAATGCCGACGGTTCGGTGGCGCGCATGGTCGGCGCCCATCGAAGCATCGAAGACAAGCGGCGCCTGGTCGAAGAGCTGGAGCGGCGCAATCACTCTTTGGAAGCGATGATCGAAGAGCGCACCCGGGAGCTGTCGCGGGTCAATCAGCAGCTGCAACTTCAGCTCGAAGAAAACCGCAAACTGGCGCAAACCGACACGCTGACTTCCATCGCCAATCGCTATCGCCTGGAACAATTGCTGCCCCAGGCCTGTGAGCGCGCCCAGCGTTTTCGCGAACCCCTGTCGCTGATCGCCATGGACATCGACGACTTCAAGAACATCAACGATCACTACGGCCATGCGCTGGGTGATGCGGCGTTGGTGCATGTGGTCGAAAACGTCAAACGCTTCGTGCGCGAAGGTGATCTGCTGGCCCGTTGGGGCGGCGACGAATTCATCATGGTCCTGGCCAACACCCCGCTGGCCGACGCCAGAACCTTGGCCGAGACCATCCGTCATGGCTTGTCGGACATGATGCCCGTGGGGGACTTCCAGGTGACCATGAGCTTCGGCGTGGTCCAGCGCTTCGATGAAGAGCAGCAGACCGGCCTGATGGCCCGCGCCGATCAGGCCCTGTATCGGTCGAAGATCGCCGGCAAGAATGTGATCTCCGGATAACCTCTCTCTTACTGCTGCCTGCCCGCCTTCACCAACACCGGTTTCTCCTGATAGCGATCGGGGTACAGCTGCTTGAGCTGCGCCACCTTCGGCAGATCGTTGATCACGATGTAGGGATAGGTCGGGTGTTCGGTCAGAAAGTCCTGATGCTCTTCCTCTGCCGGGTAGAAACCGTTGTAGGTTTCCAGTTTGGTCACAATGGGTTTATTGAACGAACGGGCAGCGTCTAGCTGGGCAATGTAGGCCTGTGCGACCCGTTGCTGCTCACTGCTTTTGGGGAAAATGGCCGAGCGATACTGGGTACCGGTGTCCGGTCCCTGACGGTTGAGTTCGGTCGGGTTATGCGCCACCGAAAAGTAGATTTGCAGCAAAGTGCCGTAGCTGACCTGACTCGGGTCGAACGTGACTTCCACGGACTCCGCATGACCGGTATCACCATTGCTGACACGCTCGTATCGAGCGGTGCCGGCTGCACCGCCGGCGTAACCGGATACGGCATTCTTAACGCCTTTGACATGCTGGAACACGCCTTGAACGCCCCAGAAGCAACCGCCGGCAAAGACTGCGGTTTCGCTATCGGCCTGAGTGACTTCATCGAGGGTCGGCGGCGGGATAATGACCGCTTCCTCAGCACCGCCGAGAGAGAACGCCGAGCATTGGCCGATGGCGCCGGCAGCGAGCAATCCCAACAGCGTACGACGCCAGGTGAACAGGGTTTTCATGGGGCGGACTCCGGAATAATTGAAGGGGTATCAGCCGGGTGGCAATCAGGCCGCCCTGGGCTCGAATTTCATCGCCAGGCCGTTCATGCAGTAACGCAACCCGGTCGGCTTCGGTCCGTCGTCGAAGACATGCCCCAGATGACCGCCACAGCGCCGACAGTGCACTTCTTCGCGCACCATGCCGAAGGATCGGTCCTGACGGGTGGCCACGGCGTTGTCCAGCGGCGCCCAGAAACTCGGCCAACCGGTATGGCTGTCGAATTTGGTCGCCGATGAAAACAACGGCAGGCCACAGCCTGCACAGACGAATGTGCCATCACGGTGTTCGTTGTTCAGCGGGCTGCTGTAGGCCCGCTCGGTGCCCTCTTCGCGGAGTATTTCGTACTGTTCGTCGCTGAGGATGGCGCGCCATTCACTGTCGCTGTGAGTCACTTCGAACACCTCGGCCGCGTCGGCCTCGCTGATCAGCGCAGGGTTCGCGGCAAATTTTGGCAATACACCGATCGCCAGGGCTGCAACCCCCAGCCCGCCGCTCGCTAACAGAAATTGTCGTCGTGAAAACCGTCTTGAAAACATAGCCGTCTCCAAAAAATCCAGGGGCCTACATGGAACACAGCCTAGGCTTGGGTTGATCGCCAAATCCTCACGGGAAGTTAAACAATTCGTGATAACTCGGCGCCCGAAAAAAACGCACAATGCCGGTGGGAGCGAGCCGGCTCCCACAGGGTATCAATCGAAGGATGAGTGGATGGAACAGAACAAACGCGTCCTCGTGGTCGAGGACGACCTGCATATTGCCGACCTTATCTGCCTGCATCTGCGTGACGAGCAGTTCGAGGTGGTGCACTGCGCCGATGGCAATGAAGGCATGCGTCTGCTGCAGCAAGGAAGCTGGGATGCACTGATTCTCGATCTGATGCTGCCGGGCGTCGACGGCCTGGAAATCTGCCGGCGCGCCCGCGCCATGGCCCGCTACACCCCGATCATCATCACCAGCGCCCGCTCCAGCGAAGTGCACCGGATCCTCGGCCTCGAACTCGGTGCCGACGACTACCTGGCCAAGCCGTTTTCCATGCTCGAACTGGTGGCCCGGGTCAAAGCATTGTTGCGCCGGGTCGATGCCATGGCGCGCAACCTGAAGATGGACGCCGGCAGCCTGAACATCGATGGCCTGGCCATCGACCCGATCACCCGCGAAGTGTCACTCGACGGTCGGCGCCTGGACCTCACGCCACGGGAATTCGACCTGCTGTACTTCTTCGCGCGCCAGCCCGGCAAAGTGTTCTCGCGCATGGACCTGCTCAATGCCGTCTGGGGATACAGCCACGAAGGCTATGAACACACCGTCAATACGCACATCAATCGCCTGCGCGCGAAAATCGAGGCCGATCCGGCACAACCGGTGCGCATCCTTACGGTCTGGGGCCGCGGCTACAAATTCGCCTCAAGCCAGGAGCCGCAACCATGAGGCTGACCCTCACACAACGCCTGTCGCTGGTGTTCGCCGTGCTGCTGCTGGTGTGCTGCGGCACTTCGGCCTGGATGCAAGTGCGCTCCAACCAGATGCACGAACAGGAAGTGGTGCAAGGGTTGTCACGGGATCTGGCGCAGCACATCGCCCGCGATACGGTGCTGATGGACACCCAGGGCCTGATGCCCGATGCCGTGCGTGATCTGTTCAACAAGCTGATGTTGGTCAACCCCAGTGTCGAGGTCTACCTGCTGGACACCGAGGGCAAGATCGTCGGCAGCGCCGCGCCCGAGGGTCGGATACGTCGGCAACAGATCGACCTGGCGCCGATCCAGCGCCTGCTCAGGGGCGACGCCCTGCCGATTCTCGGCGACGACCCACGCAGCGGCGATGCACGCAAGGTGTTCAGCGCTGCGCCGCTGAAAGTTGATGGCAAACCGGCCGGGTATCTGTATGTGGTCCTTCTGGGTGAAGACCATGACCGCATCGCCGAACGCGGTGCCACCAGCGCCGCACTCAACACCGCCCTGCTGTCCATCGGTCTGGTGGCGCTGTTGTGCCTGATTGCCGGTCTCACGGCGTTTGCCCTGATCACCCGGCCGTTACGCCGCCTGACCGACACCGTCAGCCAGTTCGACATCGACGGCGTCCCGGTCGTGCCGCCGACAACCGTACCGGTGGAAAGCGCCACCAGCCACGATGAAATCGCCATCCTCGACGCCACCTTCCGGCAGATGCAGGCGCGCCTCGGTGAACAGTGGCGCTCGCTGACCCGCCAGGATCAGGAACGCCGCGAGCTGGTGGCGAACATTTCCCATGACCTGCGTACGCCGCTGGCCTCGCTGCATGGCTATCTGGAAACCCTGTCGCTCAAGGACGCCACGCTGTCCCCTGCCGACCGTCGCCGTTATCTGGGCATCGCGTTGGATCAGAGCCGCAAGGTCGGCGGACTGGCGCAGTCGTTGCTGGAACTGGTGCGCCTGGAGCACGGTTTCGTGCAACCGGTGCTGGAGCGCTTTTCCCTGACCGATCTGGCCCAGGACATCTTCCAGAAGTTCGAGCTCACCGCCGAGGCGCGACAGGTCGAGCTCAAAGCGACCTTTGCTCCCAATGCGTCGGCGGCCTGTGCCGATCTGGGGCTGATCGAGCGGGTGCTGACCAACCTGTTCGACAACGCCCTGCGTCATACCCCGCCAGGTGGAGAAGTCGAACTCAGCCTGCGGCCCCAAGGATCGTTTATCGAAGTGACCGTCAGCGACACCGGCCCGGGCATTGCTCCCGAACTGCGCGAAGGGTTGTTCCTGCGACCGTTCAACATTGGCGGTGCACGGCGTGATGGCGGGCTGGGGCTAAGAATTGTGCATCGCATCCTGCAATTGCATGGTCGTGAGATCCAGTTGATCGATCTACCCGGACGCGGAGCGACCTTTCGTTTCTCACTGGCGGTGGATGAAGCGACTGCATCGGCATTGGCCATGCGTTCGATGAACCTCAACACTCCCGGGCAAGCCTGACAGACCGCCTTCGTCGGATCGCCGCCCGGAGCCGGCAACTTCAACATCCATTTGCCCGCTTGCCTGTTCCTTCGTGACAACGCCGCGCAGGTCCAATAGATTAGTCGGCCTGAAAAAGCCCTTGTGCTTTCTCGCCTCTATTCAAGCTTAAAAAAGTAGTGAAATTTCAATGTCCGATTCCAACACCGCTGAATCCGTAATCACCTTGTCGTCCAAAGCGGAATACGAAAACTCCATCAATCTTTCACAACACGTGCCCCAGGCAAAAACCATCAGCGAGATGGTCCTGGATGCTTTCCAGTCCAGCCGCGAAAGCGACCAGATCCGCGAGCTGCGCGTCGCGATCCGCCAGGCACACGATAGCTTCGACGACGACAAAGCCTATGAATTGATGGGCCAGCTCAAGCAACTCAAGGATGCCGAAGCCGCTGACATTGCCGCTCTGGAAGACCTGAGCAGCAAGTTCCCGATCAGCCGCATTCTCTCCAGTTTCAAGGACGACCCGGCGTTTCAGGAAATCGTCTACGGTCTGGCGTTGAAGGTGCTGAACCAGACGCACCAGGCGATCAGCAATCCGAGCGGTGGCAAGAGCAAGGCTGCGCGGGCCAAGAAAGAAGCCGAAGTGTTCACCATCAGCAAGGACGGCATCAGCGTCACCCTGCCGCTGCGCACGCCGCGTTCGCGTTTGAACGTTGACCGCGAAGCCCTGGAGTTCCTCGGTTTCACTTTCGTCGGTGAAGGCGAAGAAGCCGAGCTGGAAAGCGAGACCTTCCTGGACAACACCGGTGCCGAACAAGCCGCCAACCGCAAGAACATCATCACCGCGCTGCAACAGCAGACCGCGTTCGACGGCTACAGCATCGCTGCGCAGTAATCCGATCAGGTGAGGTTCACCACAGGTTTCTCACTCGACTCAAGACTCGCCTGAACACCCAACATCGAACCCCGCCCCAGTGCGGGGTTTTTATTGCCCGTGATTCGGGCAAATCCGCGATTACTCTTCCAGTATCGACGCCAGAAACACCCTTCCCTTAACCCTTCAGCACCACGGGTCCGCCTGCTCTGATGAAGGTCGTGGAGCGTCAACCTCACTTTCCAGCCAGAGACCTCAGTGGTGCGACTGCTGAGGTCATCATGAACACGACGCCTTTATACCGTCAGTTGGCCAACCATTACCTGGACGCCATCCGAAGCGGCACCCTGAAAACCGGCGAGCGCTTTCCTTCGATCCGGTTGATGATGGAGAAACACGCCGTCAGCCTTTCGACTGCCGTGCAAGTCTGTCGAGAACTGGAAGACTGTGGCGTGCTGGAAGCGCGGCCTCGCTCCGGCAACTACATTCGCCAACCCGACACGCCGAGCAAACCCATACCCATCGCCCTGCCCCCGCCGCTGAATACCGAGGCTTATGCGGGCATTCACGAACAAGTGTCATCGGTGCTCAAGGCCAGTCAGCGGGCGACAATCAAGGTCAACCTGGCCAGTGCCTACTGCGCGCCGCAGCTTTATCCGCTCAAGACGCTGCAGGACAACATGCTCAAGACGTTGCGCCAGGACCCGCATCTGCTCGACACCACGGGCTCGACCTGCGGCCATATCGCGTTGCGCAATACTTTGGCCCGCCGGGCACTGACCAGCAAAACCCACCTCCCCGCCGAGCGCATCGTGATCACCAACGGCGCGACCGAAGCGATCAATCTGGCGTTGCGCGCGGTGACCTGTCCGGGGGATACCGTGGCCGTGGAATCGCCGACCTTCTACGGTTTGCTGCAAATTCTCGAAAGCCTCAACTTGCAGGTGCGGGAAGTCCCGGCCACGACCCACAACGGAATCAACCTGCTGGCGCTCGAACAGTTGCTGCAAGGCCCCGAACGGATCAAGGCGCTGATCGTCATTCCCAACCTGCACAACCCGCTGGGCAGCATCATGCCCGACGCCAACAAGGCGCGGCTGGTGCAACTGTGCGCCGAGCACCACACCGTGCTGATCGAAGACGACACCTACGGCGACCTGGTGGATACCGAGCAACCGTTGTCCACGCTCAAGCACTGGGATCGCAGCGACAACCTGATCTATTGCGCTTCGCTGAACAAAACCCTGGCACCCGGCGTGCGCCTGGGCTGGATCAGCGCCGGAAAATGGCACGACCGCGTGGAAATGCTCAAGCACACCCAGTCCCGTGGTTGCGAAGCCTTGTCGCAACTGGCGGTCAGTGCGTTCATGGGAACACCGTCCTATGAACGTTACCTGCGTCGCTTGAGGAAAACCCTGGCGCAACAGCGACAGCACATGAGTGCGGCGATCCTGCGCTATTTTCCCGAGGGCACGAGCGTGAACAATCCCCAGGGCGGGACGTTGCTATGGGTGGAGTTGCCTCGGGAGTATTCGTCCATGGTGTTGTTTCACGAGGCCCTGAAAGTCGGCATCCTGATTTCCCCTGGGGATATCTTTTCCAATGCCAGGCGCTTTGGTCACTTTGTGCGGATCGGGTGTGGGGCGCCGTATTCGCCGCGGGTTGATGAGGCCTTGCGGACCCTTGGCCAAATCCTCAAAAACCAGGACTGATACTTACCCTGTGGGAGTGGGCTTGCCCACGATGGCGGAATGTCAGACACATAAATGTTGGATGTGCTGCCGTCATCGCGGGCAAGCCCGCTCCCACAAGGATAGGGGTGATTTTCAGGTTGGAGATTGGTGCAGGCAGATGATATGCGGATCATCATTCCAATGCGGAAAACGCTCGGCGATCAGGGGGTCATGACCGGGGATGACGTGGTCTGCGCTGTCGGCCAGGCGGTCGATTTCGCTGAAGGCCTCCAGGGTTTGCGCCAGGTCATCAAGAATCGGAAACGGACTGCGCTCACGGATGTTGACCCACAGGTGCGCGGCATCCGACGCCAGCACGATCCAGCCGCGTGCAGTATTGACCCGCACCACCTGGCTGCCGGGTGTATGACCGCCCACCGCATGCACAGTGATGCCGGGCAGCACTTCGGCCGTGCCATTGTGCAAACGCATGCGCCCTTCGAACAGCGGCGGCAGCGCCGACATCACGTCCTGGACTTCGTAGGTTTTGTTCACCGTGCGATGGGCCATTTTCGGCCCGGTGCAAAAGCGCAGCTCCGCTTCTTGCAGGTGCACCGTGGCTTTCGGAAACAGTCCCAGGTTGCCGGCATGATCCCAGTGCAAATGGGTGAGGATCAGTTGCTCGACCTGCGCCGGATCGATGTCCAGTTGCCGTAGGGATTCCTCCGGCAGGCGATACATCTGACGGTTGCGCCGATCCGCCGTGGCCGGCTGAAAACAGGTGTCGACCACAATCACCTGCTGCTCGTTACGGATCACCCAGAAGTAATAGTCCAGCGGCATCGGCGCATTTGGATCACCGCAACAGGCGTCGTAGAGAAAATTCTCCCGGGCGGTGCGCTGGGCGTTGGCGCCGACACGGATGGCGAACACTTCGTACACGGGAACAGACATGGACACCTCCGATTCACGCCGCAGCGGTGGCTTTCAAGGTCGGACGAAAATCGAAGTCGATCTGATCACTGATACCCAGCTCCTGCGCCAATTTATGCAGGCCGCTGTAGTCGCGCATGATCGTCGCGTTCTTGTTGCTCTCGCGGGTGTCGGCAATGATCAGTGCGGCGTCCGCCACCCCGAGCTGCGTCAGGATTGCCTCCCACATCGAGTAGTCCTGAGCGACAAAGGCACTCAGTGCCACCGACAAGGTGCGTGCGAAAAATTCCCGCTGCGCCGGCTGCATGTTGGCGTACATCACCTTGGCCACTTCAGCCAACACTTTGCTGTGGGCATATTCGTCACGGTTATGCA
This sequence comes from Pseudomonas sp. G(2018), assembly GCF_005502415.1. Taxonomy (NCBI): domain Bacteria; kingdom Pseudomonadati; phylum Pseudomonadota; class Gammaproteobacteria; order Pseudomonadales; family Pseudomonadaceae; genus Pseudomonas; species Pseudomonas sp. G(2018). The sequence continues at coordinate 251,490 of NZ_SCOO01000005.1, forward strand.
GCTCGGCGACGCGACGGTTTTGCGGCTGGATACTCTGGTCGTCCGCCAGCAGATCCAGATAAGCGTTGACGCTGATCTCGGCCACCACCGCGAAGGTGATCGCCGCCAGGTCTTTCTGCCATTGCTCGGTCAGCGTTTCCCGCAAGGCCAGCAATCGCAGATAGGTGACTGACGGCGGCAAGTCCAGATCCTGATCGAGCGCACGCTCCAGTTTGGTCCGTTCGATGGCCCGCAAGTGCATGAGCGTGTGGTAATGCTCGTCGATCAAGGTTTGCTGCATGGCCTCGCGGAAATGCCAGTCATCCTTGCCCAGGTATTGATTGGCGATGACGCTGAGCGCCGGATTGACCACATGCTCTTCGGCGGTCACGGTGCGCAGGTTGTAGCCGATCCAGCCCCAGGTCACCACGCTGCTCTTGAGTTCATCGCTCAAGGCCTGGAATTTGGGGTGGTGAAAGAACGGCACCATGCGCTCCGGGTAGTCCGGACGCGCCGGGTCGAACACTTCGTCGGCCGACATCTTGTCCGGCGAGCAGACCGTGGCACGCCGGGTCCAGGCCTGATTGAGCCGCACGACCAGTTGATGATCGACCTTGGCGATCTCGATTGCTGTTTGCATGACGCGATACCTGTAGGATGCGTACCCGCTGAGGGGTACGCCGAGGGAATAGAGACGTAAGAATCAGGCCAGCCAGTAGCGGGTCAGGTGGCGCGCCGGATCAGTGTATCGACTCCGGGCGTGGATCATCCGCCAGTTGTCCCAGATCAGCATGCAGTCGTCGGGAATCAGCACCGGGGTGTTGTGCTCGACGAAGTACGCTTCGCCGAGTACGGCAAACCTGGCCAGCGGCGAGTCGTTGTTGTTGACCTGTGATTGCTGCAAGGCTTGCTTCGACGGGTTCACATCGCCGTAGTGAAACTGGTTGTAGCTGAAGCGGAAAATGTCACCGTCCTCGGTGGGCGTCAGGATGTACTCCTTGACCCGGGTTTGCGCGGGCTCGCCGGGTTTGGCGGTGGCAACGAACTCCACGGGGGTGTCATCCAGCCATTCGCGCAGTTGCGGGTCGCTGCGCTCCAGTGACTGCAAGAACGCGTAACCGTCCACCAGCCCCGTGTGGCCGCCACCGCAAGTCGCCTGATGATGGCAATGCAGCGCCAGGTAACGTGGCGGCGGGCCATACACCGGCGCCTCGGTGTGCGGGCCGATGCCGTTCATGCTCTGGGAGTACGGCAGGTCTTCGTAGCCCGGCTTGCGGGTGATGGCGAAGGCGGTCTGCCCGTTGAATTGCGGAATGACCGGACCGAACTCGTGCAGGGTGCCTAAAACGTCGTGGGAAAACTCCCCCGGCGTCAGCACCGTCCAGCCCCGGGAAGACAATTCCTCATGGCGATGGCCCAGGGAAACATAAGGTTTGGACGCAACAATCCCTTGATCTGACATGGTGAGGTTCCTGGCGGTTTATCAGGCGTTGACGGTTGAGGTGTAAGCGGCGATCAATTCGCGGCACGCGGTGCCCGGTCGGTAGTGCTGTTCATCGATGCTTTGCACAGGGGTGATTTCGGCGGCGGTGCCCGTCAGAAAACACTCGTCGAAGTCGCCCAGCTGCGTAGGCAAAATCGTGGTTTCGATCACCTGGTAATCCAGGGCCCTGGCCAGCTCGATGACGGTCTGCCGGGTAATCCCGTTGAGGAAACAATCCGGCGTCGGCGTGTACAAAGTCCGACCTTTAACGAAGAACACGTTGGCGCTGGTGGCCTCGGCGACGTGACCGCGCCAGTCGAGCATCAAGGCATCGTGGTAGCCGCTGTTTTCTGCATCGTGCTTGCTCAGTGTGGCGATCTGGTAATGCCCCGACGCCTTGGCTTCGAAGGGGCTGCTGCTCGGTGGCGGGCGCCGCCACGTAGCGGTTTTCAAGCGAATGCCGGCCATGCGCGCCGCCGGGTCGAAGTAGCTGGGCCATTGCCAGCAGGCGATTGCCACATGCACGCGGTTGAAACGTGCCGAGGTGGATATCATCTCGCTGCCGCGCCACGCCACCGGCCGCAAATAGCCCTCGACCACCTGGTTGCGCTGCAGCACTTCATGGCTCGCCGCTTCCAGTTTGGCGGGCTCGAACGGGATGGCAAAATCCATCAGCTGCGCCGAGCGATACAACCGCTCAGTGTGTTCGCGCAGCTTGAAGACCTTGCCGTTGTACACGCGCTCCCCTTCATACACTGTGCTCGCGTAATGCAAGCCATGGGTCAGCACATGCAGGCGCGCCTGGGACCACTCGACGAACTCGCCGTCGAGCCAGATCCATCCTTCGCGTTGATCAAACGGGATACCGCTCATGTCCTTGTCTCCCCAATTCCAAGAATCGTCCTACGCCGTTTGCAGCAGCACCGGTATCAATTCCGGCGCCGGTGCCAGCAAAAGCTCAGGCTCGGTTTGAAAGAAAAACCCTCGCTCACCAAAGGCCGGGCGCAACTGGTCGAACCAGGTTGCCTGCGGGTCGAAGCGCGCATAAAAAGTGCGCAATACCCATTGCGGGTCCCGGGCCTGGAGGAACTGCAACACGAAGACTTTTTCCCCGGCCACGGTCTCGATGCCGTTGATCAACACCTTGCCGTAGAAGGTGCTCATCGATGGCCCGCGCACCGTGCGCGCCAGCCCGGAGACCGTGCGGTACGCCGCCTGGAAAATCTCGAACGCCCGCGCCAGCGGCATTGCGAAGTAATGGCTTGGGCCGGTGTCCCGCTCGACGAACATGTAGTACGGCACCGCCCCGAGCCTCACGCCTTCGGTCCACAGCTCGGCCCAATTGGCGGGGTTTTCGTTGATGTGGCGGATCACCGGTGCCTGCATGCGCAGGGTGGCACCGGTGGAGCGAATGCGTTCGACGGCTTGCCGGGCGATGTCCTGGCGGATCTCCACCGGGTGGTTGTAGTGTCCCATGATCGACAGGTTTTTCCCCGCCGCGACGATCCGCCGAAACAGTTCGAGCAACTCGGGCGCGTCCTTGTCGCTGACAAATCGCTGTGGCCAATACGCCACGGACTTGGTGCCGATGCGGATATTTTTCAGGTGCGCCAGTTCCAGCAGCGGCTCGATGTATCCGGCCAGCGAACGGCTGTTCATGATCAGCGGATCGCCCCCGGTGATCAGCACATCGGTGACTTCCGTGTGCACCCGCAAGTAACTCACCAACTCCTGGGATTCCCGTGCGTTGAACTTGAGTTCTTCCTCACCGATGAACTGCGCCCAGCGGAAACAGAAGGTGCAATACGCATGACAGGTCTGACCGGCACCGGGGAAAAACAGCACGGTCTCGCGGTACTTGTGCTGAATGCCTGGCAGGACTTTTCCGTCGAGAGTCGCGCCGTTATGCGTCAGCTGCCCGGCCGGGTGAGGGTTCATGCGCAGCCAGATCGCTTCGATCCGGCGCTTGATGGCCGCCGCATCGTCCTGTTCGATCAGTTGCTTGAGCGATGCATACTCGTCCGGCAGCAGCATGTCCTTATGGGGAAAGGTCATGCGAAAAATCGGATCGTCCGGAATGTTGTTCCAATCGATCAACGTACCGAGTACGTATTCGTTGGTGCGAAACGGCATGACCCGCGCGACGACGGTCATTGCTTCCTGCAAGGCCGGCGTCAGCTTGTGCCAGTACGGCGTGTCGCGGATGGTGCGTGAGTTATAGGGTTTGTATCTTTCCTGCTCCGACATTCCCTGCATGGCAGCGCTCCTGGTGTTGGCTGGCGGCGGTTACTGAACGGCTGGCGCTACGCGCTCTATGTCCATCCAGGCCCGAACACTGTCGCGGTCCCATTGACGGCGCACGTAGGTCGCGAGCCGCGCAGGCACCGGATCACCATTGGCGACCAGTCGGTTGAGCATGATTGCCAGGTCGGTGTCGGCAATGCTCCAGTCACCGAACAGGTACTCGGCGCCCTCTTGCAGCAAGCGATCGGCCACAAAGAACAAGCGGTCGACCGCAGCACGGGCTTCGTCGGAAAGCGGGTTGTGTTTCTTGCCGAAGTACACCAGGTCAAATGGGCGTTCTTTGCGCACCACCAGCAGATCGCTGCGCAACCAGGCCTGAAGTTGACGGGCACGGGCGCGTTGCTTGATGTCTTGAGGGAACAGCTTTTTATGCCCCGGCGAGAGTTCATCCAGGTATTCGGCGATAGCGGAAGATTCCGACAGCGCAAAACCCTCATGAACTAATGTTGGAATTTTGTTGGCCAGGGAAAGATCACGATAAGTCGCTTTATAATTCTCTTTCGCCTTCAAATCTACCGTAACCAATTCGAATGAAAGTTGCTTTTCTTTCAACGCCACAAACGCAGACATTGCAAACGCACTGACAAAATCCGCACCCACATACAATTGCAGTTTCGTACTTTCCATAGAACGCTCCCTTGCACTAACCACACTAATCCGTTGCATTGGAAGCGATCGTAGTTAGGTGTTTAAACGCTGAACAGATACAGAAATTATCTGTTTCTACGGATACAGAGGTTCTAAACGCCAACGACCGGAAAAGAAAAAGGGAGCCTGCGAACGCGGGCTCCCTGGAACGGGGTGACGGGGAAATTTTCGCCTCGCAGGGCGATCAGACGATGGCGTCCGCAGCACTCAGCTGCGCCATTTGCGGCATGTTGCTCATGTTAAGCATGGCCAGCGGCTCAGTGGCGCTGGTGTTGACGAAGCCGTGCTCGGTCCAGGCCGGCACCAGCAATACGTCACCAGGGCTGACGCTCACTGCGTCGGCATCGCCCAGGGTCAAAGTGCCACTGCCGGACTGAATGATGAACAGGTGCCACCAGGAATGGGCATGGCCAGTGAGCGTCGAGCCGGGTATCAACCATTGCATGGACACCGCCATTCCTGGCGTCAACCTGCACCCTTCGAGGCTGTTGTCGTAGGCCAGCGCGACAATATCGACCTCGCTGGCCGCAAGACTCTGACGCATGTCAGCAAGTTCACCTTCTTTCCACACCCGCGCACTGCCAGGCGGGTGCTTTAAACTCTGGCGAAAATTCTTATAGGAAAAAAACCTGCCTCGAACATTATTCATTCGTGAATTCCAAATGGCTGGCGACTTAAGTCACCAGACACTAGGCGAACAATTGACCACTGTAAAGCCAGGCCACTCATACTTATATAGTCGAAGGCCGCAACGCCGCGATCATATCAACTTCAACAGCGGCATTTTTCGGCAACTGATAAACACCAATGGTGGTTCGAGTATGTTTCCCGGCGTCGCCCAACACATGACTGAAGACATCCGAGGCCCCGTTGGCCACTTCACTGAGGTCGACAAAGTCCGCCGTGGATTTCACATACACCGTGACCCGAATCAACGACTTGATCTTATCCAGCGAACCGATGGCATCGACCATCAGCGCCAGACCGCGCATCGCACTGATGCTGGCCGCCGCTTGCGCATCCGCCATGTTGAGATCCAGCCCGACCCGGCCGGGATAGTGGATTTTGCCGTTCATGCGCGGCACCAGACCGCTGACATACAGTTCATCGTGATGGCGAATCAGCGGCGCGTAATGGCCGCCGGCGGTGTTCTCGCCGTAGATGTCATAACCGAATTCCTTGGCCAGGGCGATGAAGCGTTCATCACAGGTCATGTGTTCAATCATTGTCCGAATCCTCTAGATCAATACTGCAAAAAAACATCGATCGCTACTTAACCCACGGCCCTGGCGGGCGGCGCCAGGCTCGTGATCCCGACCCTTGATTCAATGGCTTCGGCCAGGCGCAACAGGTCGTTGCTGAGCTGACCGTAGTGTTCGTTGAACAACACGATGTGGCCGATGAACGAGAAGTTGTCTTTCACCAGTGCACTGACCGAATCACCGACACGCTTGGCGAAGGTGGCTTCCACCAGGTCGATGTGCAGCGCACTGGCCACGGCTTCGATGTCAGGCGTCGAGCGCAATATCCCGCCCGCTGGCGCCCTGAGCAGGCGAATGCCGCAATAGCCACGCGGTACCGGTTCGTGGTACTCGATCTGGCCTTCCACGGCCCAGCGCACCCAGCGCTCCCACGGGTTGAAATCGACAAAAGCACGCTTGGCCAGGTCCCAGATGTGCATGCCGCCGGGACGCATGTTGGTTTCCACGGCCGACGTCAGTTGGTCGGCCCTGTGGAACACTTCGTTGTGCCACGCGCCATTGTTCTCGGACACCAGACCGGCCATGTGCCGGCCGGCAGCCATCAGGCGGGTATGCACGTCTGCCGGCAGCGGTGCAGGTACCACTTGCTGGATCTCGGCACGATAGGCGCCTTCGGTGGTGGTCTTTTCGGTGACCCAGGTACTCCCGGCCACACAGTCCCAGCTGTATTCCCGGGCGTCCTGAATCAGTTCTTCGAGGACGATGCCGCCCTCGCGATAAGGTTTGAGCGCCTGCCAGGCTTCATCGCATTCCGACGGGTGCTGGATCACGCGACAGCCGCGGCTCGCGCCTTCGCAGGCCGGCTTGATGAAAGCCTTGCCGCCCAGTTCCACCACATGTTGGCGCAGTTGAGGCAGGCTCTCGACCCGCTCGGAAAACACGGGGCGATAGTCTTCTGGCGACGTTGTAGCCGTTGCTTCGAGGTGGCGGAAAATCTGTTTGTCCAGCCCTGCCCGCGCCTCGGCCCGGGTGATGCCAGGCAAGCCGAAATGACTGGCCAGGGCCGCACCGAGCAATACGCCGCGATCAGAAAACGGCAGCACGCCGATCAGTTTCCAGCTGTCGGCGTTCAGGCAACCGACCACCAGCTCAAGCGAGTCTGCCACGTCCTTCTCGGCCAGTGATGTGCTGCAGACGTGATCGGCCACTTGTTCGTCTTGGGGCTGAATCTGCTCGACCAGCAGAATCAGTCGGGCGTTGTAGAGCGACTTGCACAGGTCGCGCAATTTCTGGATGTCGTGCACCCGATTGCCGTTGTATCCGACCACTACTACGCATGATGTCGTATTCATAAAAACCCCGACCTGCAAAGAAAACCGACGCTGCGCTGAGTCAGTCGTGCAACGACGCATTGGATTTACGGTTGAGCCAGTACCAGGCCAGGATCCCTCCGGCACCGATGGCGGCCAGCACCAGGGCGTTGTACGGCGCCGGCACGACCCGCATGATCAGGACCGTCAGGCCGGCACCGACGCCCAAGGCCACTTCCTTGACGAACATGTTGTTCTGCTTGACCGAGAAGTAATCGAGGTAGCTGAACGCGCATTCGGCGATGGACAGCAAAGCCACCCAGATCAACGCGCCGACCAGGGTTTCGACACGGAACGCCGCCGGTGAAGACAACACCGCAAAGCCGCCGACGATGATCCCGATCACCGCCACCACCTTGAAGCGCCCGGTGCGCTCGATCAGCTTCATCACCGGCACTTGGGCGAACACCACCACGGCGCTGTTGAGGATCAGCATCAGGCCGTACCACGCCGGCAGTTCACCGGTCTTGAGCAGGATCGCTTGCGGCAGGATCGAGAACACCCCGAACAACTTGATGCCCATGATGATCCCGGCGATCGCCCACGGCAGTTTGTTGCGCCAGCCGCTGCCATCGTGGGTGACCGGGCTCGCCACCACCGGCTGGGTGGTGAAGGTCGCGCCTGCGGCGATCGGCAGGCACAACAGGACGAATGCCGCCGCGCCGAGGAAAAACAGGGTCGGGGTCAGCAGTGGCGAGAGCAGGATCAAACCGGCCAACAGGCTGCCCATGTTCATGGCGACACGGTTATACGCCGCACCTTCCTTGGTCTGCGCCGCTTCGCTCTTGATCAGGTAACCGGCAATCGCAATGCCGTAGGCAAACAACGCCGCGGCGAACATCACCACGCCCTGGTTGCTGGTGACCGCCAGCAGCACCAGGCCGGCGGCCGCGCACGTCAAGGTGACGCTCAAGGACCGACGGCCCAGTACCAGCAACGTCAGCGGCAGCAGCAACAGCAAGGCTCGATAACCGAGGGCCAGGATGCTGTTGGTCGCGGTATCGAGCCAGACGTTGGCCTTGCCCAGTACCGCGAACAGCGACACCGCGGTGATGATCCGGATCATGAACAGGCGAATGTTGATCACCGGTTTGGCCACGGCGGCCGTTGTTTGAACACTCATGCAACACCTCTGGAACCAGCGATTGTTCAGGCGCCCGGCGCGAACAATCAGGAAAGTCTGTAAGGTGATGGTAGAGAGGGACGCTTGTTTTCATCAGAGCAAGTTCGTATAGAATCAAACGAACTTTACTGCCGGAGAGACCAGTAAAATGCAGGTTCAGCGCGCAGTGATCGCCGCCATCGAGTTCCAGCCGGGAGTACCGCTGGTTCAGCAGATTGTCGATCAATTGTCGGTGGCGATCAGCCAGGGCGGCCTGCCCCACGGTTCGCGCTTGCCTCCGATTCGCGAACTCTCCGAGTTGATGAACGTAGGCAAGTCCACGGTGGTGGATGCGCTGGACCGCTTGCGGGCCAAGGGTCTGGTGGTTTCACGCCAGGGCTCGGGGCACTACGTGCACCGCTCCAGCACCACGCTCAAGACCGATGCCGGTCCGGACCTGCAACCGCAAGACACCCTCAGCGTGGTCCGCCGTGCGGTGCTGCAGGACACTGGCGCACTGCGCCCCGGCGCCGGTTTCCTGCCCTCCTCGTGGCTACCGGCCGAAGAACTGCTCAAAGCCGTGCGTGGCACTCTGCGCGCCACCTCCTTGCAAATGGGCGAATACGGCGTCGCCGCCGGTTACCTGCCGTTGCGCGAGGCCCTGCAGGTCAAGCTGTCGGCTCTGGGCATCGAAGTGCCCGTGGAGCAGATTGTCACCACCGCCAACACCGTACAGGCCATCGACCTGTTGATGCGCCTGCTGGTCAAGCCTGGCGACACGGTGCTGCTCGACGATCCATGCTACTTCACCATGCACACCAATCTGGCGCTGCATGGTGCCAAGGTCATCACCATTGCCCGTGGTGCTGACGGCATGGACATGGAGGCCTTCGAGCAATTGGTGAGTGCCCATCGTCCCGTGCTCTACATGACCAACAACACCCTGCACAACCCGACCGGCCACTCCTTCTCGCAGGCACAGGTTTATCGTTTGCTGGAAATGAGCCACCGCTATGGTTTCCACATCGTCGAAGACGATTTGTATGGCGACTTGCAGCAACGACAGACGCCACGTCTGGCAGCGGGCGGGCTGGACAATGTCAGCTACATTTCAGGTTTCTCCAAGACCCTGACGGCTAACAGTCGCGTCAGCTTTGCAGTGCTTTCGCCACCACTGGCGGCACGGATGATCACCCTGAAAATGGCCTGCGGTGGCATGACGTCGGAGCTGGCGGAACAGATCATCTGCGCGATGCTCAGCGACGGCAGCTACGCCAAACACACACGGCGCACGGTGGACAGGCTCTATGAGTCGAGCAGCCGGGTGAGCCGTTGGTTGATGGAAGCCGGTTGCTCGGTGTCATCGCTGCCCCACGAAGGGCTGTTTATCTGGGCGCAATTGCCAGAAGGCTTTCATGCCGAAACACTGGCCAGGAAAGGCCTGGACATCGACCTGGTGCTGGCCCCCGGCACCCTGCTCAGCAAAGCGCCGGACGCTAGCCAATTCCTGCGCTTCAACGTCGCCCACAGCGACAACACCCAGGTGCGCGAGCGGTTCTTGCGATTGCTTGAATCCAAGTAAGTAACTGACCACCACTTACCCTGTGCCCAAAAGTCCATTGCTGACCTCCCCCCGCCAGCAGATCGCTACGATTGTGCGGTCCGCGATCCACGCGGGCTTTTTGAATGTTTGCACCTTCCGCGTGTTTCACAGCACCCTGGTTGTTACAGGTCAACCTCTTCGACTCGATTGACTTCCACGTCCTGCGCCTTCAGCAGTGTCTGTGTAACCTGTTCGATGTAGTCAAACACTTCTTCCTGAACCGAATACTTGTACTGCTTTCGACGGTGCTTCGAGACAGTGCCATTTTGCGCCAGGCACATCATCACGAGATTGGACAGATCACTGCCTCGGACGTCGTAGCGCTCATCAACAGCTTTGACGATCTTGTCGTAGTTTTCGAGGTAAATGGTTTCCTCGCGAAGCTCGACTTCGAGGGCACGTTTGGCCATTTCAAGAGTAAATCGAACTCCCGGCGTAGCATCCCAAAAGCGATAGATCGCAGGGTGACCCGTGAAGTTGAACGACAGGTTATCTTGATCAATCCATCGAACATCCCAAAATTCACGCGCCGGCTGAGAGAACTCCTGCAGGGTTTCCAGGTACAAACGCTCCTCACGTTTCATTGCCACCGATACTGGAAGCAACAAGCCATTTTCCAACGCGCCAGCACGACATAAAGTCTGGTGGATGAGGAATCGGGAAAGGCGACCATTCCCATCCATGAACGGATGAAGGAATACAAATCCAAAGGAAATAATCCCGGCGGCAACCAGAGGGTCAATGTGCTTTGTCGCTTCATTGCCCAAGGCCATAAGACGCTCCATCAGCTCCCGGCACAGGTCCGGCGCGGGCGGGACATAGGTAACTCCAGCCGCGCCTTGCAGCCCATTTGCGAGATGGTTTTGTTCATGGCGGAACGCCGCAGCCATATCGTATGGATTGGAAATGGTCGCGTTCTGGAGGGTTACCAGGTAGTCCTCGCTCAGCGGCATACGATCATGAGCCTGCCTGAGCAGTTGAATAAATCGTCGAGACTTATCCTCACTGGGAGATTCCTTCTCGATGGCGAACGAGTCCTTCGTTTCGTTCAAGTAGGCCCAGTTGATTGCTCGATCCATCATTCCTGATGGGAGGTTCAGTATGAAATGCTGCACGCGTGCAAGGATATCGTGTTGAAGCAAGTCCATGATTTGAGGTGTTCGCTCAACGGTGGCGCAATAAGCAAACGTTCCAATACCGTTGAATTCCACACGCCAGCGAGAATTACGTTCTCCTGGCATCGTCAAATATTGCTTCGGGTCGAACAAGGGGATGAAGCGCCCCTTCACTGGTGAATGCTGGATCAGCTCCCTATCAGTGAATGCTTCGTAGAGATAACAGGCCTTGCGGATGTAGATTCCGTTCGGAGCTTTTTGCAGCTCGGCTTCAAGCAATTCTTTCGAAATCTGAGGTAGTGCCTGCGCCAGAATGGCGAGGTTGATACCTTCATGCTTTAACGCAAAGAGGACATGCCCAAGCAAATCGTCTGGAGAAGGTGCGATCCCAGGTGGGACTGCCAATGTCTCACCGATTCGCTCAAGCCGCGTAACAGGCTGCACCCTGGCAGGATGGCGCAATGGAAAAGCTGAAAGCCGCAGCGTATCTTGCAGGCAAGCATATCCAGCCGAGTTCATCGCACAAATCCTCATTTTTGTTCTGACCACGCGTTTTTTCTTCAGCGGGCCAAGAAAATCTTAATTTTCAGAGAGTATCTCAATTTTTTATTAAGCAGCAGCTGCAGTGGTCAACTAATCCCGGACACGACGTTGAGTTTTTCTTCGGGTTCTGCGCGCTCACAATTCCTGCTGACTGCCGGCCTAATTTACCTAAAGGCCAGTCGGCGCACGGACGTCGCACACCTCCTGACCAGGCAGAGCGTTTTATCCGGTTTATTCAAGAGCACTACAAACCAGGCAGACACTGCAATCCAACTGAGTGGCCCGAGGGAGACGCGTTGAAAAAATCTTCATGCGGAGCGAAATCATCCTGAACCGCCCCCCCAACAAAAAACCCCGCTCCTTCTCTCAAAGGGCGGGGTTTTTCTTTTCGGCATCCGACGCTTAAGGCGCGTACGTCACCAGCAACTCGGTCGGCACTTTGAAGTCCAGGGACATCGCCACGCTCAACGCGGTAATGGTGAAGATCGAGAACACGAACAGCTTGCGTGCCCAGACCGTGTCATCCACTGCCTTGTAGCCGGTCCAGGCCATGTACAGCCAATACATGCCCATGGCCGCGGCGACGGCGAGGTAGCTCATGCCGGCGTAGCCGCTGAAGGTCAGCATCAAGGTCGCCACGAGGAAGGCCAGGATGTAGATAAGGATGTGCTTCTTGGCCACTTGAATCCCGCGCTTCACTGGCAGCACCGGAATCGATGCGGCCAGGTAATCGTTGAAGCGGAAGATCGCGATGGCGTAGGAATGCGGCATCTGCCACAGGCTGAACATCACCAGCAGGGTCAGCGCGGCCATGTCGAAGCTGTTGCTCACCGCGACGTAGCCGATCACCGGCGGCATGGCGCCCGACAGGCTGCCCACGAGCGTGCCGTGAACCGACTTGCGCTTGAGGTACAGGCTGTAGAAGCCGACGTAGATGACAAAACCGATCACCGCGAACAGCGCGGCCAACGGGTTGGCCACCGTGTACAGCAACGCCACGCCAGCGATACCCAGGACGGTCGCATAGGCCAGGGCCAGTTTCAGGGAGATGAGGCCCTGGACCAGCACCCGGTTCTTGGTGCGCTCCATCTTCAGGTCGATGTCGCGATCGATGCAGTTGTTGAACACGCAACCGGAGGCGACCACCAGGGACGTGCCGATCATGGCGGCCAGGAAGATGGCCAGATCGACATGCCCTTTGGAGGCCAGGAAGAATCCGCCTGCCACAGAAAGCACGTTACCGAAAATGATCCCCGGTTTGGTGATTTGGATAAAGTGCTTAAAGGACATCCGGACTTACCTCACTTCGCCATCATGAACGTGTGGATGCTGAACATGATCCAGATCGACAGGCCAACCAGCAGCAGGATCACGATGGCCGTAAAGACGAACGCAATCACGTTGTTACGCTGAGCCACAGAACGATCCAGGTGCAGGAAGTAATACAGGTGAACAATCACCTGGATCACTGCGAACAGCAGGATAATTGCCAGCGTCGTGGCCTTCGGCAGGCTCGGGTACATCACCAGGCCGAACGGGATGACGGTCAGGATCACCGACAGGATGAAGCCGATGGCGTACGACTTTACGCTGCCGTGGCCAGCATCATGGCTGTCATGGGAGTGTGCATTAGCCATTACAGAGTCCCCATCAGGTAAACAACGGTGAAGACGCAGATCCAGACCACGTCCAGGAAGTGCCAGAACAGGCTCAGGCAGCTCAGGCGGGTCTTGTTGGTCGACGTCAGGCCATGTTTGTTGACCTGGTACATCATGATGCCCATCCAGATCAGACCTGCGGATACGTGCAGACCGTGGGTACCGACCAGGGTGAAGAACGCCGACAGGAAGCCGGAACGGCTAGGACCGAAGCCCTCGGAGATCAGCAAGTGGAACTCGTTGATCTCCATGGCGATGAAGCCGGCACCGAGCAGGAAGGTCATGAACAGCCAACCCAGAACCTGCTGCTTCTTGCCTTTGTACAACGCCAGCATGGCGAAGCCGTAAGTGATCGAACTGAACAGCAGCAGAGCGGTTTCGCCCAGCACGTATGGCAGCTCGAAGATGTCGTGGCCCGACGGGCCACCCGCTACGTTGTTAACCAGTACCGCGTACACCGCGAAGATCGACGCAAACAGAATGCAGTCGGTCATCAGGTAGAGCCAGAAACCGTATACGGTCATCTCGCCCGAGTCGTGGTGGTGGTCATCGTGCCCGTGGTCATGACCATGGGCGTGTCCAGCATTGGTCACTAAGTTCGACATGGTTTAAGCCTGTTCCAACGAGGTTTCAACACGGGTGGCGGTGGCTGGGACTTTCCCGGCCGCTACCAGACGCTTGTGCTGCTCGGCTTCGATGCGCTCGATCACGTCGACCGGCACCATATAGCCTTGATCATCACGGGCCGCGTGGATCACGAAATAGATCACGGTGCCGGCCAGGCTAGCGATTGCCAGCCACCAGATGTGCCAGATCATCGCGAAACCGAACACGGTCAACAGAGCACCCATGACCAGACCGGTCGCGGTGTTGTTCGGCATGTGGATCGGTTGGTACCTGGCCGGAGCCTTGTACGCGGTACCGTTTTCCTTGGCTTCGGTGAACGGGTCGATCACGTCGGCTTTCGGCAGCACGGCGAAGTTGTAGAACGGAGGTGGCGACGAGGTCGACCATTCCAGGGTATGGGCATTCCACGGGTCGCCGTGTTCGCACATGTTCTCTGGCTTCTTGCGGTCACGCACACTCACGTAGAGCTGGATCAGCTGGCAAGCGATACCCACGGCGATCATCAACGCACCGAACATGGCAACGTACAGGTACGGTACCCACTCAGGGTTGGTGGTGGCGTTCAGACGACGGGTCATGCCCATGAAGCCCAGTGCATAGAGCGGCATGAAGGCGACGAAGAAGCCCGAGATCCAGAACCAGAACGCTGCTTTACCCCAACCTTCGTGCAGCTTGAAGCCGAACGCTTTCGGGAAGTAGAAGCCGAAGCCTGCGATGTAACCGAATACCGCGCCGCCGATGATCACGTTGTGGAAGTGCGCGATCACGAACAGGCTGTTGTGCAGAACGAAGTCAGCACCTGGAATGGCCAGCAATACGCCGGTCATGCCGCCGATGGCGAAGGTCACCATGAAGCCCAGGGTCCAGAGAACCTGGCTGGTGAAGCGCAGACGGCCCTGGTAGATGGTGAACAGCCAGTTGAACAGTTTCACACCCGTCGGGATGGAAATCAGCATCGTCGCCAGACCGAAGAAGGCGTTGACGCTGGCACCCGAACCCATGGTGAAGAAGTGGTGCAGCCACACCATGAAGCCCAGGACCGAGATCGCACCCGATGCGTAGATCATCGAGTGGTGGCCGAACAGTTTCTTGCCCGAGAAGGTCGAGATGACTTCGGAGAAGATACCGAACGCCGGCAGAATCAGGATGTAAACCTCGGGGTGACCCCAAGCCCAGAACAGGTTGACGTACATCATCGGATTACCACCAAGTTCATTGGTGAAAATGTGGAAATCCATGTAACGGTCAAGCGTCAGCAAAGCCAGGGTAGCGGTCAGGATCGGGAACGAAGCCACGATCAGGACGTTTGCCCAGGTGCAGGTCCAGGTGAAGATCGGCATGTCCATCAGTTTCATGCCAGGGGTACGCATTTTCAGCACGGTGGCCAGGAAGTTGACCCCCGTCAGCGTTGTCCCCAGACCCGATAGCTGTAGCGCCCAGATGTAGTAGTCCATCCCCACGCCAGGACTGTATTGCAGGCCCGACAGCGGCGGATAGGCAACCCAACCGGTCTTGGCGAATTCGCCGACGCCCAGGGACAGGTTGATCAGCACCACGCCGGAAACCAGCAGCCAGAAGCTCAGGGAGTTCAGGAACGGATAGGCAACGTCACGCGCGCCGATCTGCAGCGGCACTGCAAGGTTCATCAGGCCGGTGAAGAATGGCATCGCCATGAAGATGATCATGATCACACCGTGAGCGGTGAAGATCTGGTCATAGTGTTCAGGTGGCAGGTAGCCAGGCGAACCTTCGGTGGCCATGGCCAACTGGGTACGCATCATGATGGCGTCGGCAAAGCCGCGCAGCAGCATGACCATGGCGACGATGATGTACATCACGCCGATTTTCTTGTGGTCGACCGACGTCAGCCACTCGGTCCACAGGTAGGTCCACTTCTTGAAGTAGGTGATTGCAGCGAACAGTGCCACACCGCCGAGCGCGATCATGGCGATGGTCACCATCACGATCGGCTCGTGGAACGGGACCGCTTCCCAACTTAATTTACCAAACATCGTTTACTCCTCTGCCCCGGCAGCTGAATGCGAGTTGTCCGTAGCGGCCACTTCTTTCTCTTTCTTCTCGTGCTTGACCTTAGGACCCGGTTTCATGCCTTCGTACTTGTCGACGATGGTCTGGAACAGGTTCGGCGTAACCGAGGAGTAGAGCTCGACTGGGTTGTTCTGGCTCTGCTTGGAAAGGGCTGCGTATTCAGCTTGTTCAAGCTGTTTAGGTGCCTTTTTGACTTCACTTACCCAGGCGTCGAATTCTTCCTGGGTCGTTGCGATCGCTTTGAATTTCATACCGGTGAAACCGGCACCGCTGTAGTTGGCGGAGATACCGTCCATTTCAGCGTTCTCGTTGGCGATCAGGTGCAGCTTGGTCTGCATGCCCGCCATCGCGTAGATCTGGCCGCCCAGGGCCGGGATGAAGAACGAGTTCATCACAGCGTCCGAAGTGATCCGGAAATTGATCGGCGTGTGCGCCGGGAACACGATCTTGTTGACCGTGGCAATGCCTTGTTCCGGGTAGATGAACAGCCACTTCCAGTCCAGCGCGACCACTTCGATGGTCACAGGCTTGACGTCGGATTCCAGCGGACGGTATGGGTCCAGGGCGTGGGTCGACTTGTAGGTGATGTAACCCAGGGCAATGATGATCAGCACCGGAACAGTCCACACCGCGATCTCGATCTTGGTGGAGTGGTTCCATTTCGGCGTGTAGGTCGCGCTGGTGTTGGAGGCGCGGTATTTCCAGGCGAACAGGAAGGTCATGATGATGACCGGAATCACGACCAACAGCATCAGCAGCGTTGCGGTGATGATCAGGTTTCGCTCATCCAGGCCAACCTGGCCCTTGGGATTGAGCAAGGTCATGTTGCAGCCTGACAGCAACAACGTGCCGATCAGCGGCAATAAGCCTAGTAGTCTGGGGTACCTGTTTTTACTCATCTCACGACCTCTAAAGCAGCTTGCGCAATGCAGTTGGGTTTTGATCGCCAACACTTCACCCTGCCAAGGGTTGGCATTTTTCTTGGATTGAATAAGGGCTGCCCGTCGAGCGTCAGACGCGTTTCGACAAATCCTGGGTCAGCGTTGAGTTCTTATTCGAATTCGTGGTCAAAGGCCTTGTTACAGACCAATTCCATTTGGTGCGGATAGTTGGAGGCACCGACACCTGGGAGTCGCATGAAGCCGCCCGGCCTCTCGACACCCTGTTCCTGCTCAAGCACCTGTGGGTGTGAGCAGCGCCGGGAATTCAGTGCGGGCGATTGTAGTTATGTAGCGTTTTTTAAACCATGTCTCATCCCGAAATAATTTATATCCCGAGCCGCAACAATCCTTCGCGGAACTCGTAAAAGTCGCGCATGTTATCGAAATTGATTCTCAACAAAAACACCAAAAATAGTAGGTCTACCACCGGCAATTCAGACAGTATCGTGGGCTCGACAGCCTGTCAGGATCCTGCCCAAGCCCCCATATCGCGGGGGCTCTGGCAAATCGCCAGCCCCTGTTAAAACTGCCTGCTGTAGCCTGATGAAGGTAAAACAACCTGTTTGAAAAACAGGCCAATTTCGTTGCGTGGTCGAGTACCAATCCGGCGCCTTGAAAGCCGGTACGACACTCAAGATGTGACAACATGTCGCACACTTGTCACACCCTTCGTTGCCGCACATCACGGCCTTTTTACCTTCTCTCTGAAAATGCAAAAACGCCCCGGTCCTCTGTTCAAGGACCGGGGCGTTTTTCATTCGCGCCGGCGTTGTCGCCGATGACCTCAGCGCAGTGCTTTGCGGTTACGCACGGTGAGCAGCGGAACCAACACCACCACCAGCACGAAGGCGACCAACGCCCACTGCGCCAGCGACAAACCGAGGATCGGCGGGTATGGCGTAGAGCAGAAGCCGTCGACCTGGAAGCCCAGCGGGAAGATCTTCGCCAGCGGCAAACCATCGACAATCGGCTGCAACACATCGACGCCGCAACTCACGGCCGGATAGAACTGCGTGTAGACGTGATGCCCTGCCACACCGACACCGGCCAGCGCGCAGATCACCACCAGGGTTTCAAACACCGTGATGCTGCGACGACTGTGCATGGCCGCACCGACAAAGGCGAAGATCGCGATCAACAGCAAGGCATAACGTTGCAGGATACACAGCGGGCAAGGCGCCTCGCCCAGCACGATTTGCATGTACAGCGCACCGCCGATCAGCGCCAGGCAGATGATGCCCAGCAATACCAGATAGCGCCGTTCACGCCCCAACCGCATTGTTTCCTCGCTCATCGCGTTTCCCTTAAAAATATCAATTGCCGCCAGTCTACACGCTGAGTTTGCTCTTGGAGAGCCCGGCGCATAGTGGGGGATGTCGGGGGGAATAGACGATAAGCGGGTTAAGAAGGGATTAACTTTTATTTGTTTTTCACCCCACGACCGAGGTGAAGCAATCGCGGGCAAGCCACGCTCCCACAGGACTCGCGTCGATCCGAATTAATGAGAACGACACAAAACCTGTGGGAGCGTGGCTTGCCCGCGAAGAAAGCGACGCGGTGAGTCTGACTCACCGCGCCCCACCATTTACTCCAACGCCGAAGCCGGGCCGAAGAACTCGTATCGGCTCTGCTTCTCCGGCACACCCAGCGCCTTGAGGTGACGCTTGATCGCCGCCATGAAGCCCTTCGGCCCCAGGAAGTAAGCGTCCACATCGCGCTCTGCGGGCAACCACTCACCCAATTGCTCCTGATTCAACAACCCGACCTTGTCGGCCGCCGGGCTGACACCGTCGTCTTCGGCGTAGCAGTAGAAACGCTTGAGTTGCGGGTGACGCGCGGCCAAACCGTCGATCCAGTCGCGGAAAGCGTGAACGCTGCCGTTGCGGGCGCAGTGGATGAAGTGCACCGGACGCTCGGTTTCCAGCGCTGCTTCAAGCATCGCCAGGGTCGGGGTGATACCGACACCACCGCTGATCAGCACCAGCGGTTTGTCGCTGGCGGTCAGGGTGAACTCGCCCGATGGCGGGAACAGCTGGATGCTTGAACCCACGTGCAATTGATCGTGCAGGTGGTTGGAGGCGCGACCGCCGGCTTCACGCTTGACGCTGATGCGGTACTGGCCTTTGTTCGCCAGGGCCGACAGCGAGTAGTTACGACGAATCTCTTCGCCATCAAGGATCAGTTTCATGCCGATGTACTGGCCCGGCTCAGCCGCCAGAATCAAGCCTTTGTCCACCGGTTCGAAGTAGAACGAGGTGATTTCCGCACTTTCCTCGACCTTGGCCGCCACGATGAATTCCCGCGCCCCGCGCCAGCCGCCCGGTGCCTGTTCTTTCTGGTCGTAGATGCTGGTTTCGGCACCGATCAGGATGTCCGCCAGTTGACCGTAAGCCGCACCCCACGCCGCGATCACTTCCGGCGTGGCGATTTCTTCGCCCAAGACTTCAGCAATCGCGCGCAGCAGGCAGGTGCCGACAATCGGGTAATGCTCCGGCAGAATCTGCAGGGCCACGTGCTTGTTGATGATCTTGGCCACCAGGTCGCCCAACTGGTCGAGCTGGTCGATGTGGCGCGCATACATCAGTACGCCGTTGGCCAAGGCGCGTGGCTGGTCACCGGTGGCCTGGTGGGCCTGGTTGAACAGTGGACGAACTTCCGGGTACTCGGACAGCATCATCCGGTAGAAATGCGTGATCAGGGCTTCACCACCGCTTTCCAGCAGAGGCACAGTGGATTTGACGATGGCACGGTCTTGGACGCTAAGCATAAAGTGACTCCTGAGCAACGAGGGTTTCTTAACTGTTGCCCTATGCTTATCAGGTTTCGTGCCAACAATAATTTCAATACAAATCAATAACTTAACAATACGATAGTCATATCGACACATTTTGACTTATAGTCACACCGACTACATGGAGTCACTATGACTGCAAAATCCCTGCTTACCGCCCTGTTGCCACTGGTCTCGGACCTGTCCCGCGAACTCCCCGAAGGCGAGCGCTATAGGCGCCTGCTCGAAGCCATGCGCGCCCTGCTGCCCTGCGATGCCGCAGCCCTGCTGCGCCTCGATGGCGAATGGCTGGTGCCGCTGGCCGTTGACGGGCTGAGTACCGACACCCTCGGCCGACGCTTCAAGGTCAGCGAACACCCGCGCTTCGAAGCATTGCTCAGCAGCCACGGCCCGACCCGCTTCGCTGCCGACAGCGTCATGCCTGACCCTTATGATGGCCTGGTCGATGGGCTCGATGATCATCTGGAAGTCCATGACTGCATGGGCTGTCCGTTATTTATCGACGAGCGGCCATGGGGCCTGTTGACCCTCGACGCCCTCAATCCGGAGCAGTTTGAACCGATCGAACTGGACGCCCTGGAAGCCTTCGCCAGCCTCGCCGCCGCCACGGTCAATGCCGCCGAGCGCATCGAACGCCTGAACAATCGCGTCGAAGATGAACACCAGCGCGCCGAGGTGTACCGTCAGGCCAGCGGTCAGCAGAACCGTGAAATGATCGGCCAGAGCAAGGCGCATAAACGCCTGGTGGAAGAAATCAATCTGGTGGGCGGCAGCGACCTGACCGTGCTGATCACCGGAGAAACCGGGGTCGGCAAGGAGCTGGTGGCCCAGGCCATCCACGCCGCCTCGCCCCGGGCCGACAAGCCGATCATCAGCCTCAACTGCGCCGCGTTGCCCGACACACTGGTGGAGAGCGAATTGTTCGGCCACGTGCGCGGCGCCTTTACCGGGGCGATGAACGATCGGCGCGGCAAGTTCGAACTGGCCAATGGCGGCACGCTGTTTCTCGATGAAGTCGGCGAACTGTCGCTGACAGTTCAGGCCAAATTGCTGCGAGTGCTGCAAAGCGGTCAGCTGCAGCGCCTGGGTTCAGACAAGGAACATCAGGTCGATGTGCGGCTGATCGCGGCGACCAACCGCGACCTGGCCGAAGAAGTGCGCAGCGGTCGCTATCGTGCCGACTTCTACCATCGCCTCAGCGTTTACCCATTGCTCGTACCGGCCCTGCGTGATCGTGGCCGCGACGTGCTGCTGCTCAGCGGTTACTTCCTGGAGCAAAACCGCTCGCGCATGGGCCTCAACAGCCTGCGCCTGAACAGCGACGCCCAGGTGGCTTTGCTCGCCTATGACTGGCCGGGCAACGTGCGGGAACTGGAACACTTGATCGGCCGTAGCGCCTTGAAAGCCTTGGGTAACTGCAAGGAACGACCGAAAATTCTCAGCTTGAGTGCTGCCGATCTGGACCTGCCCAGCGGCAGTGTTGAAATCACCGCCGAGCAACCGGCCGCGGCCACTGCGGCGTTGGTGACCGGAGATTTGCGCGAGGCCACCGAAAATTATCAGCGCCAGTTGATCGGCGCGTGCCTGGAACGGCACAACAACAATTGGGCCAGTGCGGCGCGGGAGTTAGGGCTGGACCGGGCGAATCTTGGGCGGATGGCTAAAAGGTTAGGCATGAAGTGAGGGCCTGCTCGCGAAGGCGGTCTACCCTTCACCTGATTTTCTAAAGCCTGCCCCCAACAAGTCGATAACCCGGCATTGATAGCTGTTGGCGATCTTCGCGGTCGTCTGTCACCTTTTTCCTCAGAAGGTACTTATGTCCTCCACCAAAGGCCGTGCGGATTCACTTTCGCTTCTGCTGTTCACCTTGCGCAGTGGCAAGTTGATGGCGATCAACCTGCTCAAAGTCAGTGAAATCATCCCCTGCCCGCCGCTCACCAAGCTGCCGGAGTCGCACCCCCACGTAAAAGGCATCGCCACCTTGCGCGGCGCCTCGTTGTCGGTGATCGACCTCAGCCGCGCCATCGGCGAACGCCCGCTGGAAGATCCGAACGGTGGCTGCCTGATCGTCACCGACGTCAGCCGTTCCAAGCAGGGCTTGCACGTTCAAGCCGTCAGCAAAATCGTCCATTGCCTGACCACCGACATCCGTCCACCGCCCTTTGGCTCTGGTGGCGTGCGCTCGTACATTACCGGGGTGACCTCGGTGGATGGCACGCTGGTGCAGGTGCTGGACATCGAAAAAGTCATCCACGGTATTGCCCCGGTGCAGATCGAAATGGCACCCACCGAACTCAGCATGGAGGACGCCGAAGTGCTGGGCAACGCGCGGATCCTGGTGGTCGATGACAGCCAGGTGGCCTTGCAACAATCGGTGCATACCCTGCGCAATCTCGGCCTGCAATGCCACACGGCGCGCAGTGCCAAGGAAGCCATCGATTGCTTGCTGGACCTGCAAGGCACCGCCCAGCAGATCAACCTGATTGTCTCCGACATCGAAATGTCCGAGATGGATGGCTACGCCTTCACCCGCACCCTGCGCGAAACCCCGGACTTCGCGCATCTCTATGTGCTGCTGCACACCTCGCTGGACAGCGCGATGAACAGCGAAAAGGCGCGTTTGGCCGGCGCGAACGCGGTGCTGACCAAGTTCTCTTCACCGGAACTGACCAAATGCCTGATCGAAGCGGCCAAGGCTGTGGCCGAACAAGGTCATTGAGTCTTGGCCGGGGCCCCAGAAGAAACGTGGTGCTGGCTGATGCGGCGCGACCTCGCCGAGGCTGTGCCGGACATCGCCTGGCCAACCGG
Source organism: Pseudomonas sp. G(2018) (assembly GCF_005502415.1). Lineage (NCBI taxonomy): Bacteria > Pseudomonadati > Pseudomonadota > Gammaproteobacteria > Pseudomonadales > Pseudomonadaceae > Pseudomonas > Pseudomonas sp. G(2018). The sequence continues at coordinate 273,713 of NZ_SCOO01000005.1, forward strand.
CATTCAATTGACCCAATACCGCACCGAACTCGCCGCAGCCGTGCACCACTTGATGGAGCTTGGGTATCGCGACGGCGGCGGTCGCGTACCCGCGTTGACACTGTGGCAACGGCAGTTTGAGACTGATCCTGAATACGATCCTTCCCTGTGTTTCATTGCCCTTGATGTCAACGGCATAGTCGCGGTGTGCCAGTGCTGGACCAGTGCCTATATCAAGAATCTGGTGGTGCATCCGCGGGTTCGACGGCAAGGCCTGGGGCGCGCGTTACTGCTGCATGCATTCAAAGTATTTCAGCAGCGCCGGGAAGGCTTTGTGGATTTGAAGGTGTTGGAGGACAACCTGCGGGCTCGGCGGTTGTATGACAGTGTCGGGATGTATGCGGTCCGCCGGGAACCTGTGCCAGTCTGACCCACCGCCATCGCGGGCGAGCCCGCTCCCACAAGGACGATGCAATCCGTAGGAGCGAGGCTTGCCCGCGAAGGCGTCTTCACTCCACACATAAAACCATCAGGCATACTCCAACCTTGGCCATTGCACATCCAAGGATTCCTGATCTATGAAAGCCGCCACCCTGACCCTCCTCTGCCTCACCGCCCTGACCACCCAGGCCCACGCCTCCAGCCCCGATGCCTGGGCCGCCTACGACAAAACCGTACTCGCCAGTTGCACCAAGGCCAGTGGCCTGAAGAATGCCCAACCCGTCGGCAGTGCCGCGCAGTTCGATGACCGTGTCGGCTACACCGCCCTCCTGCTGCAAGGTCAGTACCCGCAAAAACACATGAAAGGCGCGCAAGGCACCGAGTTGTGCCTCTACAACAAAAAAAGCAAAACCGCGTACCTCACCGAGTGGGACTCGGTCCGCCCTGCTGCCAAGGCGCAGTGAGTGGCGCATAACTTGCTTCGACAGCGGCCTTCGCGGCGACATTCTGTCGCCGTTTCATGCCCTCGAATGCGACTGACTGCTCAATGAATACGACGTTTTCCTGCGTAGGCTGTGGCAAGTGCTGTAATGACCACCATGTCTCCCTGACCCTGCCAGAAGCCCGGATGTGGGCAACTGACGGCGGGCAAGTGATCGTGCTTGTAGAAGGATTCCTGAGCAACGGCCTGGGTCTGCCACCACAGCAACGTGAACACGCCGAACGCCGCTCTGCGCTCATCCGCAGTGCCGACGCAGAAGCCTTCGTCGCCATCACGTTTGCCGCGTACAACGTGGGTGCCTGCCGGAATCTTGACGAAGACAATCTCTGCAGGATCTACGAACGCCGACCGCTGGTGTGCCGTATCTACCCGATGGAGATCAATCCGCACATTCCTCTGAACATCGCCCTGAAGGAATGTCCGACTGAGTCATGGGAAAAAGGACCTGATCTGATTGTTGGCGGTGAACTGGTCGACCGGGAGTTGTCGGATTTGATCCAGCGTTCACGTCAGGCGGATCGCGATGACATTCTGATGAAGGACGCGATTTGCGCGTTGCTGGGGATTCGGACCACGGCGTTGAAAGGTGATGGTTTTACCGCCTACCTGCCGGATATGAACGAGTTCACCACGATCATCGATGAGCTGGACGGGCAGACATTGCCGCAGTGGGACAGCGAGTGGCAGTTCCATGTTTCGAGTGAGGATATTGCCGGGCAGGTAGTGGCGGCGGGTGCGCAGGTGGTGACGGATGAGCCGGGAAATTATGCGTTTATTTCGTTGCGGGCGGCTTGAACCAAGGATCTGTGTTGATTGTGCCGTCCCCTTCGCGAGCAGGCTCGCGAAGGGGACAGATCAGGCACCACAGAAACAAAAACTCAGCGCTTGCCCATCGACCGCCGAGTCCCCGGCGGGGCCATACCCGGTGTTTTGGTGTGGCCGTTTTTGGCGCCGTTCTTGTACCAGGGCTGGTTGGAGCCTTTGGCGGCTGCCAGTTCACCCGGTTTGAACGGGAACTTGAACGCCGGGATCGCGGCGTTTGTTTCGCCATCAGTGCTGGACTCGACGCTGTCTGGCAGCTTTGCCTGCTCGTCGCTCAGGGCGTCGGCGACCGGCGGTTGTTTCGGGGAATTCATGAACGCTCCGGGTGATGCGTAATGTGTCGGGCCCAGTCAGCGAGCCGCGAAAGGCGGCAGTATAGCTGAGGGGCAGCTGCAAGCTACAGGCTGCAAGCTTCAAGTTAAAAGCAAAGAGAGCGGCTTTTAAGCTTGCAGCTTGCCGCTTGGAGCTAGTAGCTTGCTAAGCAATCTCCTCCGCCCGACGAGCCTGCACCCATGAAAAAAACCGTCCTCGCCTTCAGTCGTGTCACGCCTGAAATGGTCGAACGCCTGCAACAAGACTTCGACGTCATTGTGCCGAATCCGAAAAACGGCGACATCAATGCCCAGTTCAACGAAGCCCTGCCCCATGCCCACGGCTTGATCGGCGTCGGCCGCAAACTCGGTCGTGCGCAGCTTGAGAACGCTGCCAAACTGGAAGTGGTGTCGAGCGTCTCGGTGGGCTACGACAACTATGACCTCGCGTACTTCAACGAACGCGGGATCATGCTGACCAACACGCCCGACGTACTTACCGAAAGCACCGCCGACCTGGCCTTCGCCCTGTTGATGAGCAGTGCCCGGCGCGTGGCCGAACTCGATGCCTGGACCAAGGCCGGGCAATGGCAAGCTACCGTAGGTGCGCCGCTGTTCGGTTGCGATGTACACGGCAAGACCCTGGGCATCGTCGGCATGGGCAACATCGGTGCGGCCATCGCCCGCCGGGGTCGCCTGGGTTTCAACATGCCGATCATCTACAGCGGCAACAGCCGCAAGACCGAACTGGAACAGGAACTCGGTGCACAATTGCGTAGCCTGGATCAACTGCTGGCCGAAGCTGACTTCGTGTGCCTGGTAGTACCACTCAGCGAGAAGACCAGACACCTGATCAGCCATCGCGAACTGGCGCTGATGAAGCCGAACGCCATCCTGGTAAACATCTCGCGCGGCCCGGTCGTGGATGAGCCGGCACTGATCGAAGCGCTGCAAAACAACCGGATTCGCGGTGCCGGGCTGGATGTTTACGAAAAAGAACCACTGGCCGAGTCGCCACTGTTCCAGCTGAAAAACGCCGTGACCTTGCCGCACATCGGCTCGGCCACCCATGAAACCCGCGAAGCGATGGCCAACCGTGCCCTGAGCAACTTGCGCAGCGCCTTGCTGGGCGAACGTCCGCAGGATCTGGTCAATCCGCAGGTCTGGAAGGGTTGATTGAAGCGCGGCACGTCTTGTTCGACGTGCCGCTTGCATACCCCTTGGCAATATCCATCAGCCCCCAAAGTATCAAGCCCCGAATAACTTTGTTTAAACTTCAACAAAGACATAACTTGCAACTCAGTCTTCGGCTGGCTTACAAAAAACGCCTATAAACTCCGACAAACAAAAGCACCGATCGTGCATTCGGAGAGTATCTGCATGAATAACTTCACCACCGCCGGTGTCATCAGGCGGAGCAAAGTGTTGATTGTCTTGATGGCGGCACTGTTCGGACTCATGACACTCGCCAACAACTTCACCGACTACGCAGCGTACTCCGACTACATCGGGCGAATACTCAGCATGAGCGAAACAGTTGGCAATGACTCCCGACGTTACCGAGCCGTCACTTCCACGATCTTCCATCACCGTTTTTACTGGGCGATCATTACGCTCGAGACCATATTTACTTTCAGCTTCCTGGTCGGAACTTATCAACTGTATAGAAAACTCTCTGCACCACGCCGTGAATTCCACGAAGCCAAAAAGTTCGCCATCATTGGTTTCAGCACCGCACTTTTCGTTTACCAGACGCTATACGTGATCATACTTAATGAGTGGTTCGACATGGAGTACTCCGCGCAACGCAATGCCTTTGAGTGGGCAAGAACCAACATTGAATACATGTTCCTCGGCCTGATATATCTGCTGGTGGCGAAGGATAATTGAATAGTTACTTTCTCAGGCCAACTTGCTCGCCACGGGACTCACACTTGGCCGGGGTTTGCGGAATACCAACACGTTACCCAACATAACCATCACCAACCCCACCAGCGCCGGTGCGGTCCACTGGTAGCCTTCGGCAAATGCCGAGACATTCAGCGCCACCACCGGGAACAGCACGGTGCAATAGGCGGCACGCTCCGGTCCCATGCGGCCGACCAGCGTCAGGTAAGCGGTGAAACCGATCACCGAGCCTGGAATCACCAGGTACAGCAGCGAACCGATGTAGCGGGTATTCCATTCCATGTCGAACGGTACGCCTTTGACCAGGCACCACACCGACAGCATTGCCGCACCGTAGGCCATCCCCCAGGCGTTGGTCGTCAACGGCTTGAGCCCGGCCTTCTGTTGCAGGCTCGAGAGCATGTTGCCCGCCGAGAAGCACAAGGTGCCGCACAGGGCCAGGCCCAGGCCGAGCAAGGTTTGCGGGCTGGCCGTATGGCCGACCAGTTCCGGCCAGAACAACAGGCCAAGGCCGAACAAGCCCAGCGCGCCGCCCATCAGCACATTGCGGGCGATTTTCTGACCGAAGAACACCCGCGCATTGAGGGCGTTCCACAGGGTCGCCGTGGAAAACACCACGGCTACCAGACCGCTGGGAATCCACTGGCTGGCAGTCAGGAAGCACATGAAGTTGACGCAAAACAGGCACACCCCCTGCGCCAGGCAGATCAGATGCCCACGGCGGTTCATCACTTGCAGCTTTCGGCTGAGCAGCAACATTGCGAACAGCACCAGCGCCGCGAGGCCGAAGCGATAGACGATCGACACGGGAATCGCCACCACGCCCAGTTGCCATTTCAGGGCAATCCAGGTGGTGCCCCAGATCAGCACAGTCAACAGGTACAAAGATAGGTTCATGGTAAAGGCTCCTCGATAGGTGCCCAGTGTCCTGCGCCGCGCCTTGGCGCACTTGCATAAACTTGCGCTTTTGTCGTGCTGCGGGCTGGCAGGCGAATGTCTACGGAGTAGGATGCAAGGCGTTGGAGAGAACTGATCATGTCCGCACTGGAAACCCTGCAAGTCTTTCAAGCCCTCAACCGCTCGCCCAATGCTCGCCTCGAGTACAGCGCCGAGCTCGGTGACGGCCTGTCCGCAGCCTTGTGGAACAACCATCACGATGCCCAGGACTACGAAGCGCCGAGCCACCACACGCTGTCGTGCTACATCGCCGGTGGCACCGGCACCTTCCGACGCGACCAGCCCGGCACCAAGGGTGGTCCGGACAAACTGTGCATACTGCCGGCCGATCATCAGTCCGGCTGGGTGATCAACGGTGATATTCGACTGGCACACCTGTATTTCAGCCCCGAACAATTTGCCCTGGGCTGCGTCACCCTGCTCGATCGCGAACCTCGCGAATTGCAGTTGCGCGAACAAACCTTTCTGGATGATCCGCAGCAGGCGCGGCGCTTTCGACAGTTGATCAGCCTCAACTGGGACGAACCGGGTGAACGCCTGCTCACCAGCAGCCTGGCCCACGAGATGCTCAGCCATGCCCTGCTCAGCCAGGTCAGCACGCGCCCGGGCTTGCGCCTCAAGGGAGGTCTGGCGGCGCATCAACGACGGTTGCTGGTGGAGTACATCGACGGCCACTTGTCCGAAGCCATCAGCCTGGGACAACTGGCGGCGTTGTGTGCACTGTCGGAATACCACTTCGCGCGGATGTTCCGCGAGAGCTTCGGCTTGCCGCCGCATCAGTACGTACTGGCGCGTCGGTTGAATCGGGCGCGGGAGTTGCTGCGTTCGACATCGCAGCCATTGGGGGACATTGCGCTGGCTTGCGGGTTTGCCAGTGCCAGTCACTTTACCAATCGGTTTCGGCAAAGCGTGGGTGGGACGCCGGGGGAGTATCGGCAGGCGTTTTTGCGTTAGCCCCAAGTTTTTCGGCGCCTTTAAGGCCGCCATCGCTGGCAAGCCAGCTCCCACCATTGGATCGCGCAAACCCTGTGGGAGCTGGCTTGCCAGCGATGAACGATGACGCGGTTGCAGATCAGAACTCCAACGTGCTCGACAAGATCACCTGCCGCGAATCCCCCATCGATACAAAGAACCGACTCGCCGCCGAGGTGTAGTAAGTGCGGTCGAACAGGTTTTTCACGTTGAGCTGAAACTTGACCTTCTGCCCGTCCAGCTGAGTGTCGTAGGTGGCGAACGCATCAGCGACGGTGTAGCTCGGCAGCTCGAAATCGTTCACGGCGTTCCCCGCCCGCTCCCCGACGTAACGCGCTCCCGCGCCGACCCGCAGCTGATCGCCGCCAATGATCCTGCCGAAGTCATACACCGCCGACAGCGAGCCGCTGTTCTTCGCCACGTTTTGCAGTTTTTTGCCTTTGTAGTCCGGATCCTCGGTCACTTCGGCGTCGGTGTAGGCGTAGCTGCCGATCATGCTCCAGCGGTCGCTGAGCTGGCCGCTCAAATCCACTTCCAGACCACGGGAGCGCACTTCACCGGCAGCGCTGTAAATCGTCACCGGGCCTTCGGAGTTGGCGATCAGCACGTTGCGCTTCTTGATGTCGAACAGTGCGATGTTGCCCGTCACGCGTCCCGGCAGATCAAGCTTGGCGCCGATTTCCCAAGACTTGGCCTCTTCCGGCGCGACACTGCCGTCGAGCACGACGGTGCTGCCACTCAAGGGTGCGATGGTCGAGTTGGGTTTGAACGATTCGGTGTAGCTGCCGTAGAACGACAATGCGTCGGTGTAGCGATACACCAGACCCGCGCGCGGCACCCACTTCTGGCCGTTGCTGTCAGTGTTGGCATGGAACGGCACGCCTTTGCCGGCGTACTGGTCGTACTCCTGGAAACGACCACCGGCCACCAGAATCCATTGGTCGGTGAGGTGGATCGAGTCCTGCAAAAACGCTGAATTGCTGCGCAGCAAATCGGTCTGGGCACTGTCGGCCGGGCTGACGGTGGTGCCTTCGACTTCACGGCCATACACCGGATTGAGGTAGCTGAAGGTGGTCAGGCTCTTCTGGCGGATCAGGTCTTCGCGGTAGATCTTGCGGTACTCGTCATCGATGCCGAACACCAGGTCATGACGCATGCCCAGAACGTCGACGTTGCCCTCGACACTCGCCGTGGTAAACCGGTCGGTACTGATCGCGTTTTGCGTGCCGTCCATGCTGCGGGTCAGCGTGCCCTTCTTGGTGTCGATGGCGGTCACGCGCACCTGGCTGGCGTCGTAGGTTTCGCGGTTCCAGCTGTAGCCGAAGTGGGCTTTCCAGTTGTCGTTGAGTTCGTGATCGGCTTCGAAGTGGTAGAGGTCCGAGCGCCCTTCCATGTTGTTGAAGGGTTCGTCGAGCCGCCGATCACGGGAAATGTCCAGCGGGTGATTGTCACGCGGATCGATCACCGTGCCACGGTCGAACGGGGTCAGGAACTCACGGTGTTCGTAGGCGAACAACAGCTGGGTACTCTCGCCGAACCAGGCCAGCGACGGTGCAACCAGCGTCTCGCGATGCACGCCGTAGTTGCGCCAGTAATCTTCGTCTTCGTGATCCAGCACCATGCGATAGGCCAGCCCTGAAGTACCCAATGCACCGGTGCTGTCGAAGGTGCCGCCGCTGCCGTTCTTGCCTTCGCCATAGGTCGAGCCACGCAGGGTCAAGGCGTTGTACTGCTCAAGCTCAGGCTTTTTGCTGACCATGTTCACCACGCCGCCGGGGTCCTGAATCCCGTAGAGCAGCGAGGCCGGCCCCTTGAGTACTTCGACCCGGTCCACCGTGGCGTTCATGCCACGGCCCTGAACGATCGGCATGCCGTCGCGCATGATCGACCCGTTGCGGTTGTCGCCAAAACCGCGGGTCATCACCGAATCCTGGGTGCTGCCCAGCGTGTTGCCCTGGGTGATGCCGCTGACGTTGGCCAGGGCGTCATCCAGATTGCGCGGCGCCTGGTCGCGAATGACCTGGGCCGCAACCACGTTGACGGTCTGCGGAATGTCCTGAAGCGGGGCCGAGGTGCGCATCACCGAACTGGTGGGCGGTGGCTGGTAACTCGTGGATTGATCCATCACTGAGGTAATGGTGGTCGCGCCGAGGTTCAAGGCGCCTTCGGTGGGGAGCGGTTCCAGCGCCATGGTGTGACTATCGGTACGCCGGAAGGTGAAGCCCGAACCGCCGAGCAATCGCTGCAGTGCCTGTTCGGCGCTCATCTGGCCGTTCACGGCCGGCGCGTTGAGACCGTAGGGCGCTTCATCGGTGTAGATGACGCTGATGCCCGTCACCCGGCTGAAATCGCTCAAGGCCTGGGGCAGCGGTTTGGCGGCCATAGAAAAGCTGAACTGTGTGCGTTGTTGGGCGCTGGTATCCGCGGCCATCGCCACGCTCAGCGGCAGCAACGCCATCGCCGAAAAGCTCAACGCCGAAACATTCAAAGCAGAAACACTCAACCATCGTTTGACCGAACCCGATTTTGCCCTGGACTTCATGACTCTTGACCTGTGTAGAACCGCAGCGGATGCGAATGACTCGCAGTTTCAGTCACTACACGGATGGCGTTCGGTTTCACCTCAGCAGAAAGTTGAAAATATTTTTGTTCAGAAATATGTGGTGCTTGATCTGGTCCCTTCGCGAGCAGGCCAGTCGCTTCAACGCAAAATAATCAGATGCCCCAAAACCTGATGCTGCTCAAACCCCAACACCCCCTGCAACGAACTCAACACCGCCTGCGGATTCTTGCTCGGAAAGCTGCCACTGACCCGACGCTTGGCCAGTTCATCGTTGAGCAACACAATCCGCCCCGGGTAATACCGCCCCAGGTCCTGCACCACCTCGGCCAACGTCGCCTTGTAGTAGTTGAGCCAACCCTGGCGCCAGGCCAACTGCGCTTCACTGTCCACCGCGTGCAGCGGTTGCGCCGTACCCTCGCCATAAGCCACTTGCTGGCCGGCGATGAGGATTTGTTGCGCGGCGTCTTTATCCGCCGTCACTGCGACGCGACCGGACAACACCGTGACCTGCGCGCCCCGGGGTTGCAGGCGCACCTCGAACTGCGTGCCGAGTACCCGCGCCTGACCTTTTTCGGCGTCGACCACAAACGGCTCACCGGTGTGGGTCACGCTGAAGAAACCGGCACCGCGACGCACCTGCACATGCCGTTCACCGCCGCTGAAATCCACGGCGATGGCACTGTCGGCGTCCAGGGTGACTTGCGATTGATCGGCCAGGGTGACGGTGCGGATTTCCCCCGGCGCCGAGACATAATCGGCGCCCAGATCATCGAGCCAGCGCGTCGGTTGCCAACCGGTGCCCAGGCTGATCATCAACAACAAACAAGCGGCCATCGCCAGGGCACCGGACCAGCGCCGAACGCTGTGGCGACGCGAGTGATTCATGGCGTTGAGGTAACGCTGCAACGCCAATGCGTCTTCATCGGCCAGGGTGCGCGCCGGCACTTCGCTCAACTCCCACAGCACTTGCGCACGGGCGTAGGCCTCGGCATGGGCCGGGTCAGCCTTCAACCACTGGCTGAAGGTGGCTTGATCACCACTGCTCGGCTGGTCATGCAACAGGCTCAGCCAGGTCAGTGCGGCCTGCTCCTGAGCGGGCGTCGGGGTGACGCTTTGTAAACTGTTCACGATGCTTTCCCTGGCGTACGCGGTTCCGGTTCCCGCAGGCTGGCCTTGCAGGCTTCGAGCGCGCGCATCATATGTTTTTCCACGGCACTTTGGGACAGATCCATGGCCTTGGCGATTTCGGCGTACTTGCGGCCATGGATGCGGTTAAGCAAAAAGATCTGCCGCGTACGCTCGGGCAATGCGCGCAACGCTGCTTCGACATGCCGCAAATCGTTGCCCGCTTCCAGTGCCGCTTGCGGCTCGCTGCCGACGCTGTCCGACGGTTCCGTCATCAAGCCTTCGCTGGCCCGGGCTCGCGTGCCTTCGCTACGCAAATGGTCGATGGCAATGTTGCCGGCGCAGCGCAACAGGTAAGTGCTGAGTTCCTCGACCTGTACCAGCGGCCGGCGCCAGAAACGCAGGAACAAGTCCTGCACCAGGTCCGCGGCGGTCGCCCGGCAACCGACGCGGCGACTCACCAGCGCTTCCATTTGCGAACGTTGCGAGAGAAACACCTGAAGAAAATGCGCACGGTCGCCACGTGGTTGATCGCGATCTCTTTCAGCGGGTTCAGGAGGATGACTGATCATGGATTCAATACGGCGCAACGGCAGCAATCGGGCTGGCCAGCAGGCCCAATCCGGCCAGGAACAACGCCAGGCGCGGGCGATACGGCATCAGCATCACCAGCAGCAAGGCACTGAGCATCAACACTGCGAACCACTCCACCAGACCCAGCGCCCAACCGGTCGTCGACACCGCTGCCCACAACGACACGGCCAGCAGCAACCCTCCCGCCCACTTCATCCGTCGACGCACGGACAGCGACGATTTGCGCCCCAGCAACTCGGCATGGTGACGGTCCATGGACAAACACAGCGCGGTAAAACCGCCGTAACAGAGCAAGCAGGCCAGCAACATTCAGTTGGCCCCCTGTTCAACGGCGATCGGTTGCGCCTGTTGCCGGCCGGTGACTGAAACCCGACCGGCGCGCTGCATTTTCCACGCCGCCCACCCAAGGAACAGACCGCTGCCCAGGCACGCCAGATCGAAACCGGCCATGGCCCAATCGCCCTGCACCAGCGTGACGCCGAGGTGATACGGCGTGGTCATTAGGTTGAGCAACGGCACCGCACCGAGCAGCAACGCCCCCAGCGCCAATTGCTCCATCCACGCCGCACGCCCTCGGCGGAGGATGGCGTGCAACAGGCTCAGGCCCCAGACGATGAAGAAGGCGTTGACCTCCCAATCCGCACGCCCGGCCATGTCCACCGGTATCAGGCGGTTGGCCCAGAAGAAAGCCGCCACCGCAACAACGAGTCCCGACATGCTGGCGATGTTCAGCACTTCCACCAGCCGCAACTCGAAGGGCATCACGCCACTTTTGGCATGCTTGAGTTGACGCTTGCCGAGCCAGATCACCAGCCCGGTGCCGATCATCGCCGTACTTGCCAACCCGCAGATAAAGTACAACCAGCGCAATACCGGGCTGGCGAAATGGCCCATGTGCAAGCCATAGAAACTGCCGGCGATGGCCATCGGCAATGATTGCGCCGGTGTTGCGGCGAGCAATTGCCCGGTTACGCCATTGAATGTCACAGCGCTGCCAAAGTCGTGAACCACACGGTCGGCCCCATCGCGCGCCAGCACCACCGAGGCGTTCGCATCGCCCGGATTGTTCACCGT
>NZ_SCOO01000060.1:0-19427 GCF_005502415.1 Pseudomonas sp. G(2018)
GACGATGCCCAGGCCCACCCCCAGCACTGCGCCGATGGCCGTCAGCTCAAGGGTGAACAGCGCTCCGCGCAACAGCAGGTCGGTGTTGTGCACCACGGGCAAAAAATCGAACTGATAAGCCATAGCGTGTCTCCTGCGCGCCGAATCAAAGGTCGGCCGGCAGCGGTTCTTTCAACCAGGTCAGGGCATTTTTCTCCAGCGCGCCATCGCTTTTGGCGCTGACGAGGATCTGGTTGACCTTGTCCAGCAACGCCGGCTCGTTCTTGTTCACGCCCACGTAGACCGGCGAATCCTTGAGCTTCACTTTCAGCGCTGGCACGCGTTTCGGGCTTTTCTCGCTGATGGCCACCATCACCACGTTGCCGCTGGCGATCAGGTCGACCTGGCCGGCCAGGTAGGCGGCGATGGTTGAGTTGTTGTCTTCGAAGCGCTTGATGGTTACACCCTCGGGGGCGACCTTGGTCAGCTCGATGTCTTCAATGGCGCCGCGGGTGACGCTGATGGTTTTGCCTTTAAGGTCGTCCAGGCTTTTTACGTCGGCGTCTGGCGGGCCGAACACGGCGAGGTAGAACGGTGCGTAGGCCCGGGAGAAGTCGATGACTTTTTCCCGCTCCGGGTTCTTGCCCAGGCTGGAAATCACCAGGTCGACCTTGCCGGTGGTGAGGAACGGGATGCGGTTGGTGCTGTTAACCGGAGTCAGTTCGAGTTTGACCTTGAGCTGGTCAGCCAGCAGTTTCGCGGTGTCGATGTCCAGGCCACGGGGCTTCATGTCCGGGCCCACCGAGCCGAAGGGCGGGAAGTCCTGCGGCACGGCGACCTTGAGGACGCCGCGCTTGACCACATCCTCCAGACCGTCGGCGTGGGCGGGTGCCTGGCTCAGCATCAGGCTGGCAAACAGGGCAGCGAGGAGGGCGCTGTAACGCTGGGTCATGGCAAATCTCCGAATCGGCGAGGAGTGATTTCTGCGATTCGACAGAGCATGGGCCATGCCAATCTGTGCAAAAGGCCTCGGTAGGCCCCGGTTTCAAAGGGTTTGTTCGGTCTTACTGGTCTGAACAGTCAAGTGGGGTTTCGCACTTCAATAGCGCATCGGCAGCAAGCACCGAACCCCCATGGGGCACGACTTGCCGGACGCTGCGAATAGCTTTACAACTGACCGCACATTGGCCTGGCTCGTCTGGAAAACCATGAACTCGATCTCCCGCGCCGTACCTGAAGTGGCGCTGCAAGCCATCCGCAAGCTGATCACCGAGCAAGGCTTCGGCCCGGGCGATGCCTTGCCCTCGCAACGGGACTTGGCGCTGCAATTGGGGGTCAGTCGGGCGTCGTTACGCGAGGCGTTGTCGTCGCTCAGTGCGCTGGGCGTCATCAGCATCCAGCCGGGCAAAGGCGTATTCGTGCAATCGCCGGTGGATCTGCCGAGAGGCGACGCGGCGCCAGGCTGGCCGTTCGCGGCGCAGGCGTCGCCATTGGATATTTTCCAGTTGCGCTACGCGCTGGAGGGGTTTGCCGCGGGGTTGGCTGCCGTGACCTTGAGCACCGATGAACTCGATGCGCTGGAAGACAATGTCGCCGCCATGCGTGGCGAACTGAAGGCTGGCGACTTCGAAGCCGCGGCGCGCCTGGACTTCGAATTTCACCGGCGCATTTTGCTGGCCAGCGGCAATCAGGCGATGCTGAGCATCCTGACCGCCAGCGCCGATATCTTCCTGGAAAGCCAGAAGCTACCGTTCATCCGGGCCGAAAGGGCGATGGAAACGTGGCAGGAACACCGCAAAATCCTTCGCGCGCTGGCTCGTCGGGCCTCTGGCGCTGCGCAGAAGGCCATGCACGAACACGTGCGCAATGCGGCGCTGCGCACCGGAATCGCCTTCGTTGCTCCCGCCACGGCGTGACCTGAGCTATACCCAAACTCATGGACCACCATAGCGAGACTCAATCAACTGCGGCTTCCTGAACACGGGAAGGGCAGCTATGATGGGCCACGTTTTTTTGCTTACAACCCTGGAGAATTCCATGAGCAGCGATCTTATCAAACACGTTAGCGACGCTAGCTTCGAGGCCGACGTACTCAAGGCTGAAGGTGCTGTACTGGTCGACTACTGGGCTGAGTGGTGCGGCCCTTGCAAAATGATCGCTCCTGTTCTGGACGAAATTGCCGAGACCTACAAAGGCAAGCTGACCGTTGCCAAACTGAACATCGACGAAAACCAGGAAACCCCGGCCAAGCATGGCGTGCGTGGTATCCCGACCCTGATGCTGTTCAAGAACGGCAACGTTGAAGCGACCAAGGTCGGCGCACTGTCGAAGTCGCAACTGGCGGCTTTCCTCGACGCCAACATCTAAGCGTTGTTGTAACCTGTCATCCCAAAGGCCCCGCAAATAGCGGGGCCTTTTCGTTATTGAGGGCTAGACGCTCCGAAACTCAGGTGATACATTCGGCCCCGCACTGGTTTCTCCATTGCCCCCTGCTAGCCGTCGCCGACGCTCTCCTTTTCGAATAAGTACGCGATCCTGTCGCCTTCTCCGCGGCGCGGCCTCATTAAGCCAAAAGCTTAATTTCCCCCCTCCATAAATGATTACGTCATTCCTATATGAATCTGACTGAACTCAAGCAAAAGCCGATTACCGAACTGCTCGAATTGGCCGAACAGATGGGCATAGAAAATATGGCCCGTTCGCGCAAGCAGGACGTGATTTTCTCCCTGCTCAAGAAGCACGCGAAAAGCGGCGAGGAAATCTCCGGTGATGGCGTGCTGGAGATTCTCCAGGACGGCTTCGGCTTCCTGCGCTCCGCTGACGCTTCCTATCTCGCCGGCCCGGACGATATCTACGTCTCGCCGAGCCAGATCCGCCGCTTCAACTTGCGCACCGGTGACACCATCGTTGGCAAGATCCGCCCTCCAAAGGAAGGCGAGCGTTATTTCGCGCTGCTCAAGGTCGACACGATCAACTTCGACCGTCCGGAAAACGCGAAAAACAAGATTCTCTTCGAGAACCTGACCCCGCTGTTCCCGACCGTGCGCATGAAGATGGAAGCCGGCAACGGTTCCACCGAAGACTTGACCGGTCGCGTGATCGACCTGTGCGCCCCGATCGGCAAAGGCCAGCGCGGTCTGATCGTTGCACCGCCGAAAGCGGGCAAGACGATCATGCTGCAGAACATCGCCGCGAACATCGCGCGTAACAACCCTGAAGTTCATCTGATCGTGCTGCTGATCGACGAACGTCCGGAAGAAGTAACCGAAATGCAGCGCACCGTGCGCGGCGAAGTGGTTGCCTCGACGTTCGACGAGCCGCCAACCCGCCATGTGCAGGTTGCCGAAATGGTGATCGAGAAGGCCAAGCGCCTGGTCGAACACAAGAAGGACGTGGTGATCCTGCTCGACTCCATCACCCGTCTGGCCCGTGCCTACAACACCGTAATCCCGAGCTCCGGCAAGGTACTGACCGGTGGTGTCGATGCCCACGCCCTGGAAAAACCGAAGCGTTTCTTCGGCGCCGCGCGGAACATCGAAGAAGGCGGCTCGCTGACCATCATCGCCACCGCGCTGGTTGAAACCGGCTCGAAGATGGACGAAGTGATCTACGAGGAATTCAAAGGCACCGGCAACATGGAGCTGCCTCTGGATCGCCGCATCGCTGAAAAACGCGTCTTCCCGGCCATCAACATCAACCGTTCCGGCACCCGCCGTGAAGAGTTGCTGACTGCCGACGACGAGTTGCAGCGCATGTGGATTCTGCGCAAGCTGCTGCACCCGATGGACGAAGTCGCGGCCATCGAATTCCTGGTCGACAAGCTGAAAACGACCAAGACCAACGATGAGTTCTTCCTGTCGATGAAGCGCAAGTAAGTCGATAGTCCAGCCAGAAGCCGGGGAAACCCGGCTTTTTGCTATCTGAATTTTGATGATCTGGCAGTTCGTTGTTCTGAACCGAGGGGTTCGGCGCTAAACTGCCTGCCCCCGAACGCCACGGCCAACACGAGGCTCACGCATGCAGTATCGCGACTTGCGCGACTTTATCAGCGGGCTGGAAAAGCGCGGTGAACTCAAGCGCATCCAGGTTCCGGTGTCCCCTGTACTCGAAATGACCGAGGTCTGCGATCGCACCTTGCGTGCCAAGGGTCCGGCCCTGCTTTTCGAGAAGCCCACCGGTTTTGACATCCCCGTTCTCGGCAACCTGTTCGGTACCCCCGAGCGCGTTGCATTAGGTATGGGCGCCGAAGCGGTCAGCGAGTTGCGCGAGATCGGCAAGTTGCTGGCGTTCCTCAAGGAGCCCGAGCCGCCGAAAGGTCTAAAAGACGCCTGGTCCAAGCTGCCGATCTTCCGCAAGATCATCTCGATGGCGCCCAAAGTCGTCAAAGACGCGATCTGTCAGGAAGTGGTCATCGAAGGCGACGATGTCGATCTGGCGAAGTTGCCGGTGCAGACCTGCTGGCCGGGCGACGTCGCGCCGCTGATCACCTGGGGGCTGACCGTCACCAAGGGGCCGAACAAGGACCGGCAGAACCTCGGCATCTACCGGCAGCAGGTGATTGGCCGCAACAAAGTCATCATGCGCTGGCTCAGCCATCGTGGTGGCGCGCTGGATTACCGCGAGTGGTGCGAGAAACATCCCGGCCAGCCGTTCCCGGTCTCCGTGGCGCTGGGTGCCGATCCCGCGACCATTCTTGGCGCCGTCACCCCGGTGCCGGACAGCCTCTCCGAATATGCTTTCGCCGGTTTGCTGCGCGGCAACCGCACCGAACTGGTGAAGTGCCGCGGCAACGACCTGCAAGTGCCGGCCACCGCCGAGATCATCCTTGAAGGCGTGATCCATCCGGGCGAGATGGCCGATGAAGGTCCGTACGGCGACCACACCGGTTACTACAACGAAGTCGACAGCTTCCCGGTGTTTACGGTCGAGCGCATTACCCATCGCATCAAGCCGATTTATCACAGCACCTATACGGGTCGACCACCGGATGAGCCGGCGATTCTCGGCGTGGCGCTCAACGAAGTGTTCGTGCCTATCCTGCAGAAGCAGTTTCCGGAAATCACCGACTTCTACCTGCCGCCCGAAGGCTGTTCGTACCGCATGGCCGTCGTGACCATGAAGAAGTCGTATCCGGGGCATGCCAAGCGGGTAATGCTCGGTGTCTGGTCGTTTTTGCGACAGTTCATGTACACCAAGTTCGTTATCGTCACTGACGACGATATCAACGCGCGGGACTGGAACGATGTGATCTGGGCCATCACCACGCGCATGGACCCCAAGCGCGACACGGTGATGATCGAGAACACGCCGATCGACTACCTCGACTTCGCCTCGCCGGTCTCCGGCCTGGGCTCGAAGATGGGCCTCGATGCCACGCATAAGTGGCCAGGCGAAACCACGCGCGAATGGGGTCGGGTGATCGTCAAGGACGACGCCGTGACCCAGCGGATCGATGCCATCTGGAATCAGTTAGGAATAGATTGATGCGTGTAACCTTGCAGCCCTCCGGAGCAGTGCTGGATATCTTGCCCGGCGAGCGGATTCTCGATGGCGCACGGCGTCTGGGCTATGAATGCCCACAAAGCTGTCGCAACGGTAATTGCCACGTGTGCGCCGCGCTGCTGGTCGAAGGCAGTGTCGAGCAGGCCGGGCATGTGCGTGACCATGGCGAGTTCTACACTTGCATAGCAGAGCCGCTGGAAGACTGCATCGTGCTGTGGGATGGCGTGCTCGCGCTGGGAGAGTTGCCGGTGCGCAGTCTGTCGTGTCAGGTCACCAGTTGCACCGAGGTCGGTGGTGATACCTGGCGGGTACGGCTGCGGGCGCCGGCCGGCAAGCCGCCGCGCTACCACGCCGGGCAGTATCTGATGATCCACCGGGAAAACGGCGAAAAGTCGTCCTTTTCCCTGGCCTCGGCACCTTCGGGCGGGCGTGATCTGGAAATCCACGTGCTGGCGCGCGAGGCCAGTGCACAAAATTTGATCAAACAGCTGCAGCGCGACACGCTGGTGCGGATCGACATGCCGTTCGGTGATGCGCACCTGGCCGAGTTGCCGGACGGTCCACTGGTGTTGATCGCCGCGGGCACCGGCATGGGCCAGATTCATGGCCTGATTGAACATTGCCGCGCCACCGGCTTCAAACATCCGGTGCATTTGTATTGGGGCGTGCGTCGTCCTGAAGACTTCTATGAAGTCGAACATTGGGATGAGTGGCTGAAACTGCCTAATCTGTTCCTGCACAAAGTCGTCAGCGATCAATGCGGGTGGAAAGGGCGTTGCGGCATGTTGCATGAAGCGGTATGCGAAGACTTTCCCGAACTCAAGGCCTTGCACGTGTATGCCAGTGGTTCGCCGGCGATGGTCTACGGCACGCTGGATGCGCTGGTCGAGGCGGGGATGGATGCGCACCAGATGCGCGCCGATGTGTTTGCGTACGCGCCGCGCTCTTGAGCCGCGCTTATCTGTTATAACTCCCTATATAGCCTATCGGTATTTATAAAATAAGATAAATGTCGGTAGGTTATATGCTATTCATGTAATTAATTAAGAGTCTTGCCAAGGCACTTCAATTACTTGAAAACTTATGTGCCTTGTTGCTACCGCGGTGCGTTCTATTTAGTAACTGTTTATTCGCGGGGAGCTGAACGCTATTCGCCATGAGCGCCATTGAATCTTCGATTTTGAACCTGGCTTACCCGCCGCGACTCGATCTGGGGCCGCAGCTCACCCATGAACAATTGCTCAGCTCGATGCAGTCGACCATGGCGCGTCACAAAGGCGGGCCGGTGTGGCTATTCGCTTACGGATCGCTGATCTGGCGCCCGGAGTGCACAGCGGTCGAGCGGGTGCGCGGGCGAGTGCATGGCTACCATCGCGGTTTGTACTTGTGGTCCCACGAACATCGCGGCACACCGGAAATGCCCGGGTTGGTGTTCGGTCTGGATCGCGGCGGTTCATGCAGCGGCTTCGCCTATCGCTTGCCGGAAGAACAACTGGACGCTTCGTTGTATGCGCTGTGGAAGCGCGAGATGCCTTTTCCATCCTACCGCCCGCACTGGCTCAACTGCCGGCTTGAAGACGGCAATCAGGTCCAGGCCTTGGGATTTGTTCTGGAGCGGCACCTGCCCAGCTACGCAGGCAACTTGCCGGATCACGTATTGAGCCACGTGTTCGAAAACGCTTGCGGGCGTTACGGCACCACTCGCGATTATGTCGAGCAGACCGCCCACGCCCTGCGAAGCCACGCCATGCCAGACCGAAATCTGGAGGCGCGGCTCAAGCGCTGCAAATCAAAGGTTGATCAGGCGATCGCTTCGCGGCTCTGACTGGCGACTTGCTTGTGCCACAGCGTTGGCGCAAGGAAAGCCATTGCCAGCAGGCAGGCACCGATCAACAGAACGAAACCGCCGTCCCAGCCGAAATGGTCCACGGTGTAGCCCATCGCTGCACTGGCCGCGACCGAACCACCCAGGTATCCGAACAGACCGGTGAAGCCGGCAGCCGTACCGGCGGCTTTCTTCGGTGCCAGTTCCAGCGCTTGCAGGCCGATCAGCATCACCGGGCCATAGATCAGGAAGCCGATGGAAACCAGCGCGATCATGTCGACCGTCGGGTTGCCGGCCGGGTTGAGCCAGTACACCAGTGTCGCCACGGTCACCAGCGCCATGAACACCATGCCGGTCAGGCCACGGTTGCCACGGAAGATCTTGTCCGACATCCAGCCGCACAGCAGCGTGCCCGGAATACCGGCCCACTCGTAGAAGAAGTACGCCCACGACGTCTTGTCCACGGTGAAGCCCTTGGCTTCCTTGAGGTAGGTCGGTGCCCAGTCCAACACGCCATAGCGCAGCAGGTAGACAAAGACGTTGGCCAGGGCGATGTACCAGAGCATTTTGTTGCGCAGCACGTATTTGACGAAGATTTCCTTGGCGCTGAATTCTTCTTCGTGGCTGGCGTCGTAGCCTTCCGGGTAGTCATTCTTGTACTTCTCGATCGGCGGCAGACCGACCGATTGCGGGGTGTCGCGCATGGTGATGAAGGCAAACACCGCCACCGCCATGGCCACCGCCGCCGGCACGTAGAACGCCGCGTGCCAGTCGTTGAACAGGCCCATGCCGATCAGGAACAGCGGGCCGATCAAGCCGCCGCCAACGTTATGTGCCACGTTCCACAGCGACACCACGCCGCCACGTTCTTTCTGCGACCACCAGTGCACCATGGTCCGCCCACTCGGCGGCCAACCCATGCCCTGAGCCCAGCCATTGATGAACAGCAGCACGAACATGATGGTTACGCTGGACGTCGCCCAATGCGAAAAACCGAAAACGAACATCACCGCCGCCGAGACCATCAGGCCGAACGGCATGAAGAAACGCGGGTTGGAACGGTCGGAAACGATGCCCATCAGGAACTTGGACAAACCGTAGGCAATGGCAATCGCCGACAACGCCACGCCCAGCTCACCGCGGGTGTAACCCTCTTCGATCAGGTAAGGCATGGCCAGGGAGAAGTTTTTGCGCAGCAGGTAATAACCGGCGTAACCGATGAAGATGCCGGCGAAGATCTGCCAGCGCAGGCGTCGGTAGGTGCTGTCTATTTTTTCTTCAGGCAGTGGAGCCTGATGTGCGGCAGGACGAAAGAAAGCAAACATTCAAGAGCTCCAGTTTTCTTGTTTTGACTGCGGATGCGAATATTACAGTTTCGTTACCGAAAATAGCACCGGTTCTCATCGACCAAATAGCGGAAATGTTGGAAGTCGAGCATTCCTTTATGAACATGTCGCTCAGACATAAATGTAGGGCGGCGTAGGAAGGGTTACCTGGTGCCGCAATGAGACGCCTGATTCTTCCGGAGTAGGGCAGGTTTTTGGGAAATGTCCTGCATGGCTACCGGAAGCCATGACCTTCAGCTCAAACTCGTCGATCTCTACCCTTTGTCCTGCTGCCAGGTCTGGCAATTCAGGTGCGAAAGGGAGGCGTTATGCGGTGGGTGGTTTGTGTGGTGCTGTTGTTGGTGTTGGTGTTGTCTGTTGAAAGCAGAGCGGGCGAGGTGTTCCTGATACCGGAACACAACCCCAAGCCGATTTACCCGCCAGCACTGCAACGGGCCGGGATCATCGGTAACGTCCGGGTCAGGTTTATGGTCCATGCCGATGGTTCAGTCAGCAAAGTGAGCATTTTGCAAAGCGACCACCCTGATCTGGCCGAGGCGACCCGGGTTGCGGTAGGTCAGTGGCGGTTCAAGCCCTGGACGATCGAGGGGGACAAGCCAGCCGAGCAGGAAGTGATTGCGCCGATGATCTTCGGGTTCGATTCAGCGTTGCCGATTCACCTCAATGAATGGCTCAAGGAGTTGAAATGCCGCGAACTCAACGAAATCACCGTTAACACCCCGGAACACGCCTGGGTCGATGCCGCTGCGTTCTACTACACCCGTGCTTATCTATCGAACGCCTTTTCTACGACAACGTTGCCTAACGAGCGGCGCCTGGCGCTGATAGCCAGGATGAACAGGAAAGTTCCGATCATTGTCAGGCAATGCCTGAACAGTCCGGTTTCCAGGTATGTGAGGTTTTTGCCGGAGGAGATTCGCAAGTTGCTTTAGTTTTGTCCGGTCTGGACAGGATCAATTGCTGTCCAGACCGATTTTGGGGAAGCGTCAGCGAACCTGCACCACCACCTTCCCGACCGCCTTGCGCTGGCCAAGATCATTGATGGCTTGTGCGGCATCACTCAGCGGATACACCTGCGACACCAACGGCTTCAATTTGCCTTCGGCAAACCAGCCAAACAATTGCTGGAAGTTCGCCGCGTTGTCCTGCGGCTGACGCTGGGCAAACGAACCCCAGAACACGCCGAGTACGGCTGCGCCTTTAAGCAGGGCGAGGTTGACCGGGAGTTCGGGAATGCGGCCGCTGGCGAAGCCGACCACCAGCAGGCGGCCGTTCCAGGCGATAGCGCGGATGGCCTGGTCGAACAGGTCGCCGCCCACCGGATCGTAAATCACGTCGGCGCCCTGGCCATCGGTCAGGCGCTTGATTTCATCCTTGAGGCTGGTTTCGCTGTAGTTGATCAGTTCATCAGCCCCTGCAGCCTTGGCCACGGCCAGTTTTTCGGCGCTGCTGGCGGCGGCGATCACCCGGGCGCCCATGGCCTTGCCGATTTCCACCGCTGCAAGGCCGACACCGCCCGAGGCGCCGAGTACCAGCAGGGTTTCACCGGGTTGCAGGTTGCCGCGCTGCTTGAGCGCGTGCATCGAGGTGCCGTAGGTCATGCTGAAGGCGGCGGCGGTATTGAAGTCCATGGACGGCGGGATCGGCAGCACGTTGTAGCCCGGCACCGCGACCTGTTCGGCAAAGCTGCCCCAGCCCGTCAGGGCCATGACCCGGTCACCGACTTTCAGGTGGCTGACCTTTTCGCCCACTGCGCTGACCACGCCGGCCGCTTCGCCGCCCGGGGAAAACGGGAAGGGCGGTTTGAACTGGTACTTGCCCTCGATGATCAGCGTGTCCGGGAAATTCACCCCGGCGGCGTGCACGTCCAGCAGGATTTCGTTCTTCTTCGCGACAGGACTGGCGACGTCTTCCAGCACCAGCGATTCGGCAGGGCCGAAGGCTTTGCACAGCACGGCTTTCATCAGGGCTATTCCTTTGGGAGTGATGGCCGATAAGTGTAGGTGTGTGAGTCAACGGGTCAACGAGCATGCCCGGCCCTGATAGTCAGCCATAAGCTTGTGCTTGAACGACGGGTCGTTATGCTAGGCCGCAAACCGGATTAGGAGTGAATTGTGAAAGCGTGGATCATGTTGATGCTGGCCCTGTCCCTGCCTGTGGCAGCGGTGGCCGAAGAAGCCAAAGAAGGTGCGGCGCCGAAGGTCAATTACATCACCCTGAGCCCGCCGTTCGTGGGTAACTACGGGTTGGACGGCACGCCAAAACTCAAGGTCTACAAGGCCGATGTGGCGTTGCGTGTGACGGGCGACGAGGCGACCAAGGCGGTCAAGGCCAACGAGCCGTTGATTCGTAATCAGCTGGTGGCGCTGTTTGCCCAGCAGACCACCGAGACGATGAACAACGTCGAGGCCAAGGAAAAGCTGCGTCAGGAAGCGCTGAAGCAGACCCAGCAGGTCATGAACGACGAAACCGGCAAACCGGTGGTTGAGGATCTGTTGTTCAACAACCTCATCATCCAATAAGTCATTCGCTGTCCGGGCGGGCCTCTTCGCGAGCAGGCTCGCTCCCACATTGGAATGCGTTTTCCTGTGGGAGCAAGCCTGCTTGCGAAAGCATTCGGTATGTCGCCACAAGCCTTACGGCTTGAGCGCAATAACGGCTGCCCACTGCTCCGCCGTCACCGGCATCACCGACAGCCTCGAACCCTTCTGCACCAAGGGCATTTCCGCCAGCACCGTCTGCTGCTTCAGATAGTCCAGCTTCAATACCCTGGAAAATGTCTGCACGTGCGCGACATCAATCGCGCTCCAGGCATTTTTCTCTGCGGTGGCCTTCGGATCGTAGTAATGGCTTTCAGGCTCCAGCGCTGTCGGGTCCGGATACGCGGCTTCGACAATCTTGCCGATCCCGGCGATGCCAGGCTCGGGGCAACTGGAGTGATAGAAGAAGAACTCGTCCCCCACTGCCATGGACCGTAGAAAATTCCGCGCCTGATAGTTGCGAACCCCGTCCCAGCGCGCTTTGCCGAGTTTTTCCAGACCTTTGATCGAGAGTTCGTCGGGCTCGGATTTCATCAGCCAATAGGCCATGGTTTGGCTCCTTGCGAGGTGTGTGGACAGGTTGTCCGGCAATTTTATGACAAACCGACAGTCGGTTGACGCCAGCATTTGCGTGCCGGTTCACGTTGTCGCAAAATGCCGGCCTTTAAAGCTTGACGCTGCTGCACGGCCTACAAACGGAAACCGCTGCTGTCATCGTGTTGATATGCCTTTGGGGGGCAATCGATGAAACGCAAACCGGATTTACTATGGATTTTGGTTGTTTTGTTCGGCCTTGGCGTCGTGACCACTGGCTATGCCCAAAGCCTGTGGAGCAACAAGACCGATGCGCCAATCGAGGTCTCGGCGTTGCAGCAACAGTCGACAGCCTTCAAGCGCTGATCCTGTTTTTTCGACGCCACCGAGGGTAGTGGCGTCTAGCGTGCGCCGTACCAGGCCTTGTCCGTTACCGTTCCGTGCAACGGCACATCCCAGCTCGCCTGAGCCAGTCGCCCCACCTTCTGACATTCATGGGCCAGCCCCAGCAGCGTCGGCTTGCGCCAGTCATTTCGGCGCGCCAGGTAGGCCAGGCTTCGATCATAGAAACCACCGCCCATCCCCAGCCGCCCGCCGACATCATCGAATCCCACCAACGGTAACAACACCAGATCCAACGCCCAGACTTTACGTTGCCGGGCAAGGTTGTGCCTGGGTTCGAGAATGCGAAAACGGTTGGGCTTGAGTTTTTCGCCGGGGCGGATGCGCTGGAACACCATCTTGGTCCGCGGCCAGGCGCTGAGCACCGGCAGATAGGTGGCCTTGCCCCGACGCTGGGCGGCACGCAGCAGCAGGCGCGGATCGATTTCACCGTCCATGGGCAGATAAAGAGAGATGTGTTTGGCGCGGCGGAACAGCGGTTGCTGGGCCAATTGCTTGTACAGCCCGCGAGCCGCCTGGCGCTGCTGACTGGGTGTCAGTGCGCGGCGGGCCTTGCGCAGCATGCGTCGAAGTTGCGGGCGGGGAAGCAGCGCAGGTTCGTTCATGAATTCCGGCTTCAGCAGTACAGGTACGTAAAGCGTACTCGTAAAAAAGCCGATGCCGGTATAAAAACCGGCATCGGCTGGAATCAGGCTCCCCGAATGTGCCGCTGTCGACTTAGCCCTTGAACCCGAGAGTTCAAGGTGGAAGACGCAGTAGGCTTTAAGGCTTTCCGTCTAGCGGACATGCACACCAGCCCAACGTGCGACCTCCAGGGTATAGCAAATCGGCTCAGGGACGTCGTCAACTGGCAAGCACCCCAGGGAGTGAAAAGAGTATACCGCAAGCGGTAGCGCGAATCAGCCTTTGGTGACGTCCGGATCGGTGGCGAGCACCAGATCGACGCGATCGAGCAGGTCGCGTACCTGCTCGCGGGTCGAGCCGCTGGCCTGGATATCCGGGCGTTCTTCCTTGTGCAGCAAGTCATGGGTGATGTTCAACGCGGCCATGACGGCGATGCGGTCGGCGCCGATGACTTTGCCGCTGCTGCGGATTTCGCGCATCTTGCCGTCCAGGTAACGGGCGGCGCTCACCAGGTTGCTGCGTTCTTCCTGGGGGCAGATGATCGAATATTCTTTGTCGAGGATCTGCACGGTGACGCTATTGCTTGAACTCATGAGTCTTGCTCCAGGGCCTTGAGGCGCGAAATCATCGATTCGACCTTACGCCGGGCGATTTCGTTTTTTTCAATGAGGTGAGCGCGTTCCTCGCGCCAGGTCTTTTCCTGAGCTAGTAAGAGTCCGTTTTGGCTCTTAAGTTGCTCGACTCGCGTAATCAGCAGTTCGAGTCTGGCCATCAGCGCTTGCAGGTCGGTGTCTTCCATTTTGTCCACTGAGTTTGTCTGACGGGGTAGCTGGCGGACAGCCTTTAATAGTCTTGGCGAGTCTGTCGATGTAGGATACAAGGCCTTCATTCTAGACATAGCGCCGTCTGGCGCCTAGCTGCCCATGCCCATTCAGAATTCTCCGTACCAAGCCTTCGCCACCCTGCTGACTTCCAGCGGTCATCCTGTCTCGCCTGCCGAACTGCACGGCCTGTTGCTCGGCCGCAGCTGTGCCGGCGCCGGTTTCGATGCCGAGGGCTGGTTGATCGACGCCGCCGAGTTGCTCGAAAGCGAGCCACAGGACAACGTTCGCGCTGCCCTGATCGGCCTGCAAGAGATGGTCAAGGGCGAACTCACCGGCGAAGACGTGACCGTCGTCCTGTTGCTGCCGACCGACGACGCCCCGCTGGCCGAACGCGCCGCGGCACTGGGTCAATGGTGCCAGGGCTTCCTCAGCGGTTTCGGTCTGAACTGCCGTGACAGCAGCATGCTGAGCACCGAAGCCACCGAAGTGTTGCAGGACCTGGCCGCCATTTCCCAGGTCCAGGACGCTCTGGAGGAGTCCGAAGACGGCGAAACCGACTACATGGAAGTCATGGAATACCTGCGCGTCGCGCCGCTGCTGCTGTTCTCCGAAACCAGGAAAGCGGACGAACCGGCGGCTGCCAAACCGTCGTTGCACTAATCGAAGACAGGGAACGCCATCTGCCCATGATCCATATCCCGAAAGCGGAATACAGCCGTCGCCGCAAGGCCCTGATGGCGCAGATGGAACCCAACAGCATCGCTATCCTCCCCGCCGCCGCGGTGGCCATTCGCAACCGTGACGTCGAACACGTCTACCGTCAGGACAGTGACTTCCAGTACCTCAGCGGTTTCCCCGAGCCACAGGCCGTGCTGGTCTTGATGCCGGGGCGTCTGCACGGTGAATATATTTTGTTCTGCCGCGAGCGCAACGCCGAGCGGGAGCTGTGGGACGGCCTGCGTGCCGGCCAGGAAGGCGCGATACGCGATTTCGGCGCCGACGACGCTTTCCCGATCACGGACATCGACGACATCCTGCCCGGCTTGATCGAAGGCCGTGACCGGGTGTATTCGGCCATGGGCAGCAACCCGGAATTCGACCGCCACCTGATGGACTGGATCAACGTGATCCGCTCCAAGGCGAACCTCGGTGCCCAGCCACCGAACGAATTCGTTGCCCTGGATCATCTGCTTCACGACATGCGCCTGTATAAATCGGCGGCGGAAGTGAAAGTGATGCGCGAGGCCGCACGGATTTCCGCCCAGGCCCACGTGCGCGCAATGCAGGCCAGCCGTGCCGGTTTGCACGAGTTCAGCCTGGAAGCCGAGCTCGATTACGAATTCCGCAAGGGCGGGGCGAAGATGCCGGCCTATGGCTCGATCGTCGCGGCGGGGCGCAATAGCTGCATCCTGCATTACCAGCAGAATGACGCCGTACTCAAGGATGGCGACCTGGTGTTGATCGATGCCGGATGCGAGATCGACTGCTACGCCAGCGACATCACCCGCACCTGGCCGGTCAATGGCAAGTATTCCGCGGAGCAGAAGGCGATCTACGAACTGGTGCTGGCTGCCCAGGAAGCCGCGTTTGCCGAAATCGCTCCGAACAAGCACTGGAATCAGGCCCACGAAGCCACGGTTCGGGTGATTACCAGTGGTCTGGTTGAGTTGGGTCTGTTGCAGGGCAGCGTCGATGAGTTGATCGCCGGCGAAGCCTACAAAGCGTTTTATATGCACCGCGCCGGGCACTGGCTGGGCATGGATGTACATGACGTGGGCGAGTACAAGGTCGGCGGCGAATGGCGAGTGCTGGAAGTCGGCATGGCCCTGACTGTGGAGCCGGGGATCTACATTGCACCGGACAACAAACAGGTTGCGAAGAAATGGCGCGGCATTGGTGTGCGCATTGAGGATGATGTCGTGGTCACCAAAAACGGTTGTGAAATCCTCACCAAAGGCGTACCGAAAACGGTCGCGGAGATCGAGGCCTTGATGGCGCAAGCACGGACACAAGCGGCATGAATCGAGTCAATCTGGCGATTATCGGCGGCGGCCTGGTGGGCGCCAGCCTGGCGATGGCGTTGCAGGCCGGGGCCAAGGCTCGTGGCTGGAAGATCGTGCTGATCGAGCCGTTCGCCCCCGGCGACACGTACCAGCCGAGCTACGATGCGCGATCCACGGCATTGTCCTTTGGCGCGCGGCAGATTTATCAGCGGTTGGGCATCTGGCAGGATATTTCCCGTCGCGCCGAGCCGATCAAGCAGATTCATGTCTCGGACCGGGGACGTTTTTCCACGGCGCGGTTGTCGGCGATGGAAGAAGGCGTCCCGGCGCTGGGGTATGTGGTGGAAAACGCGTGGCTTGGCCAATGCCTGTGGCAAGGCCTGGACAAGGACGTGATCAGTTGGCGCTGCCCGGCGGAAGTCACACGCATGGAACCGCTCACCGATGGCTATCGCCTGACACTCAATGACGAAACCACGCTGGATTGCGACCTTGCGGTACTCGCCGACGGTGGTCGTTCCGGCCTGCGCGAGCAGCTGGGCATCGGTATCAAGACGCGTCCGTACAACCAGAGCGCGCTGATCGCCAACATCACCCCGAGCGAAGCCCATAACGGCATGGCCTTCGAGCGTTTCACCGACGATGGCCCGATGGCCTTGCTGCCACTGCCGGACAACCGCTGTGCCTTGGTCTGGACTCGCCTGGGAATGGACGCGCAACGCCTGGCCGCCCTAGATGAACGCGATTTCCTCAGTGAATTGCAGGGTGTGTTCGGCTATCGCCTCGGCACGTTGAAGCAGGTCGGCGCCCGGCATCTTTATCCGCTTTCGCTGGTGGAAGCCGAAGAGCAGGTGCGACCGCATCTGGCGATTCTCGGCAACGCCGCTCACAGCCTGCACCCGATTGCCGGTCAGGGTTTCAACCTGTCCCTGCGCGATGCCCAGGCGCTGGCCGATGCGCTGCTCGCCAGCGAACAGGCGCTGGGGGACTTCACGACCTTGCAGGCCTATCGCGAACACCAGCGCCTGGATCAGAACCTGACCGTCGGCTTTTCCGATCAGGTCACGCGTTTGTTCGGCAGCACGCAGCCATTGGTTTCGCTAGGGCGCAATCTCGGCCTGCTCGGCCTCGATCTGTTGCCGCCAGCCAAGCGCTGGTTCGCCCGACAGGCCATGGGGCTGGGTACGCGTCCTGATGTTTAGCCCGACGATACTTCGGCAGACGGCCGATGGCCAAAAATACCTGCCGCAATTGCAGGTCGATATTCACGACGGCGCAGGCAATCTGGTGGCGCATGTCGGAAAAACCCTTTACGTGCGGCTCAAGCCGCAAGCGAGACAGGCTTAAAGCATGGAAATGCGCGCAGATCTGCTGATTGTCGGGGCCGGAATGGTCGGCAGCGCCCTGGCGCTGGCGTTACAGGACAGCGGGCTGGAAGTTCTGCTGCTGGACGGCAGCCCCCTGAGCGTCAAACCGTTTGATGCCCAGGCGCCGTTTGAGCCGCGGGTGAGTGCCTTGTCCATCGCCAGTCAGCGGATTCTCGAACGCCTTGGGGTCTGGGATGGTATTGCCGGTCGACGCAGCAGCCCATACAGCGACATGCAGGTCTGGGATGGCAGCGGCACCGGGCAGATCCACTTTTCGGCCGGCAGCGTCCACGCCGATGTACTGGGCCACATTGTCGAGAATCGGGTGGTGCAGGATGCCTTGCTCGACCGCTTGCACGACTGCGATCTTGGCCTGCTCGCCAACGCACGCCTGGAACAAATGCGCCGCTCCGGCGATGACTGGCTGCTGACCCTGGCCGATGGCCGCACCTTGCGCGCGCCCCTGGTGATCGCGGCGGATGGCGCCAACTCGGCGGTTCGGCGCCTGACCGGCGTCGCGACACGGGAGTGGGATTATCTGCACCACGCCATCGTCACCAGCGTGCGCTGCTCGAAACCCCATCAAATGACCGCCTGGCAACGCTTTACCGATAACGGCCCGTTGGCGTTCCTGCCGCTGGAGCGTGATGGCCAGCAGGATTGGTGTTCGATCGTCTGGTCGACCACGCCAAGCGAAGCCGAACGCCTGATGGCACTGGATGACGAAGGTTTTTGTCGCGAGCTGGAGCGAGCCTTCGAAGGCCAGTTGGGCAGCGTACTCAACGCCGACCCGCGCCTGTGTGTGCCGCTGCGTCAGCGCCATGCCAAGCGTTACGTGGCTGAAGGTCTGGCGCTGATCGGCGACGCGGCGCACACCATTCACCCGTTGGCCGGGCAAGGCGTGAATCTTGGGTTCCTCGATGCCGCCGTATTGGCCGAGGTGCTGCAGCAGGCAGCCGCCCGCGGTGAACGTCTGGCGGATGTGAAGGTACTCAGCCGTTATGAGCGTCGACGCATGCCTCACAACCTGGCCCTGATGGCGGCGATGGAAGGTTTCGAGCGCTTGTTCCAGGCTGATCCGTTGCCGGTGCGCTGGCTGCGTAATACCGGTTTGAAAATAGTCGACCGGATGCCTGAGGCCAAGTCGTTGTTTGTACGCGAGGCGCTGGGGTTGACCGGGGATTTGCCGGCACTCGCCAAGGCCTGAGATATTCTTTGAGACTGCTCGCGAAGGCGGCACATTCACCACCCAACTCTGGTTGTGCAACATCTGGTAACGCCTCCACGAACAGTTCGATTGAGAAGGCGAATGTGAGTCCTTATCATTTGTCCTCAATTTTTCAATCGAGAGAGCGCTCCCATGTTGGCACCGAAGCGTCTACTGACCGCACTGGCCCTGACTCTGATCGGCAGCACCGCCGCCCAGGCCGCCGACGAGGTGGTGGTCTACTCCTCGCGTATCGACGAGCTGATCAAGCCGGTCTTTGATGCCTACACCGCTAAAACCGGTGTGAAGGTGAAGTTCATCACCGACAAGGAAGCGCCGCTGATGCAGCGGATCAAGGCCGAGGGCGAGAACGCCACCGCTGACCTGTTGCTGACTGTCGATGCCGGTAACCTCTGGCAAGCCGAGCAAATGGGCATCCTCCAGCCCTTCACCTCGAAAACCATCGCTGCCAACATCCCGCTGCAGTACCGTGCCGCCTCTCACGCCTGGACCGGCCTGAGCCTGCGGGCGCGGACCATTGCCTACTCCACTGACCGGGTGAAACCGGGTGAGCTGACCACTTACGAAGCGCTGGCCGACAAGAACTGGGAAGGTCGCCTGTGCCTGCGCACGGCGAAGAAGGTCTACAACCAGTCCCTGACCGCCACCATGATCGAAGTCCATGGCGCCGAGAAAACCGAGAAGATCCTCAAGGGCTGGGTCAACAACCTTTCCACTGACGTTTTCTCCGACGACGTTGCGGTGCTGGAGGCCATCAGTGCCGGTCAGTGTGATGTCGGCATCGTCAACACCTACTACTACGGTCGCCTGCACAAGCAGAAGCCTGACCTGCCGGTGAAACTGTTCTGGCCGAACCAGGCGGATCGTGGCGTGCACGTCAACCTCTCGGGCATCGGCCTGACCAAATACGCTCCGCACCCGGAAGCGGCCAAGGCCTTGGTGGAATGGATGACCACGCCTGAAGCGCAGAAAATCTTCGCTGACGTGAACCAGGAATTCCCGGCCAACCCTGCCGTTCAGCCATCCGCCGAAGTCGCGGCCTGGGGCAAGTTCGTGGCCGATACCTTGCCTGTCGAAGTCGCGGGCAAGCGCCAGGCCGAAGCGATTCGCATGATGGATCGGGCTGGCTGGAACTGAGTTGCCCGATATACTGCGCCCCGCTTATGCGGGGCGTTTGTTTTTGTGTGGCGCGCCTCTGACACTGTGGGAGCAGCCGGTCGACGCTCCTACAGTGTCGATCTCATCCATTAGAT
>NZ_SCOO01000061.1:0-18800 GCF_005502415.1 Pseudomonas sp. G(2018)
CGCCGAGGGAGCCTTGATAACCAGCCACCTGGTAAAGGGGCCGCTGCGCTTCAGTCCTCACCCGTTCGGTGCTCGCCTGCAAGCAGGCTGCGCGCCGCGTGCGGCTTCCGGGCCGCCCTTGACCAAGCAGAGTGATGCATCAAACGAAGCTAAATGGGGTAGGGAAGTGCGTTCTTCAAGGCGGGGAGCAAAGCAAGACACTTAATTACGTATGTACGTTGTTACGTATTTACGCAAGGTGGTAAGATGTGATTAACCGGCGGCTACCGGTATCAATCACCAATTGACGGTCTAGGAGTCAACAATGCACCTCTGCCAACCTTTAAACAAAACGGCGGCAATTTGCGGCCTTGCTTATGGCGAGAGCATCATCATCCCGTGCAACGACAGCACGGTCCAATCAACCCAGAACGCAATCCAGGGTATTTACTCCAAAAAGGGGCTAAACACAGTCGAGTACAAGCAACGCAAAGCGTTGCTGGTCTTTGACGAAAATACCTTGCCTGTGGCGGTCGTTGTCGTAACACGGACAGTTGCAACCTGACAACGACATCCCAGCCGCTTTACAGACTACTGCCTGTAGTCGAGCGCAATCAGCCCAGTAAATGCCAGATCCTGGACACTGACTTCTGGGATTGGCTTTCCTAGAAGTCTCGCCGCTTCAACGATGATGAAACACTCACGCGGCATCACCTTGATGACTTCTTGTGAGCTTCGCAATTGATCTTGGGCGGCATCAGCCGACTTTATATTTGCCTCAACATTGCCACTCCGAAAACAACCGATCAGGTCGCTCGCAGAGCGCGCCTGAGTCTGCAGTGCAATAAGTGCAGTCTTCATCCGCTCAGGTGTTGAGAACACCATATTTGGCGGCACCTGGTGATTATTCAAAACAGCTAGCCTCGGGTGCCTGTAGGCGGTGGATGGTTCACTCACTCCTGATACCTCCTGCCTCATGAAAGTCATGAAATGCCGCTCATATCTTTTAGGAATATTATTTCTAGTGTTAATTTCGATTTAACATAAAAAACAATCTACGTATCACGCTGATTCATAAGCTTTTTATTGATATTTATTGTCCGACCGGACAAGTTTCCCAGTCCGGTCGGCAATGAACTGCTTAACGCATCCTCATCGGAGCCGCTGTACGACTATTTTTTTGCTCATCTGCCTGCTGTGCATTTACGCGATCAGCCGACACCTGTTGTTGTTTGATAGGAGGCGGCGATATCGCAGCCTTGTAGGCATTGCGCAGTTCCGGGTCGCGAAAGAGTGCTTCTCCTGAGGGACCGTGAACCTTCGCAAGAAGCCCAGCTACCTCACGCGCTTTGGCTTTTTCCTGATCGGCCCCCCTGGAGCAACTCTCAATCGAACTCACGACTTGCTTAAATTCTGAGCCACTAAGAGGGCGTCTGGTTTTGTTTGCTGCGTCAGTCAGCTCATTTGCCCAATGAGATAAAGAGCCTTTTTCCGGGAGCGCTGGTTTGTTAGCACGATAACCATTGGCCAAATCATGCTCCGCGCGTACTGCTTGGAAACGCTCCGGACCGATTTGACTGGCTTCATATTCAGCACGACGTTGAATGTCTGACAGTATCGCCATTCTCGGTTTCTCAGATTCAAGAGACCCCATGACACCTTGCCAAGCCTCGAATTTCTGCTGATCTGTATTTGACAAACGTCCTTCTACAACCGGCGAAACGGCCGTTGCGGTCAAAGAGTCATGCGCAGCTCGCACTTCAGCAAGTTTGGTAGGCCCCTGTTCACTGGCCTGAAATTCGGTAAACCGTTGATCCTCGGTCAGCCCAGCCAGGCGCTGCCGAACAGCCTCAACGGAGTTTTGTACCGTGCTGTACGCCTCGTACCGGAACTGCTCCGTGTTGGTAAGCGGCTCATGCACCGGCAGCGCTGGAGCTTGAACGTCCAGGACCACCTCGGATTGTCGGCCGGCGGCGTCATGCACTGCGCGCACTTCAGCAAGCTTGGCAGGCCCCTGTTCACTGGCCTGGAATTCAGCGAACCGTTGATCTTCGGTCAGCCCAGCCAGGCGCTGCCGAACAGCCTCAACAGAGTTTTGTACCGTGCTGTACGCCTCGTACCGGAACTGCTCCGTGTTGGTAAGCGGCTCATGCACTGGCAGCGCTGGAGCTTGAACGTCCCGGATCACCTCGGATTGTCGGCCGGCGGCGTCATGCACTGCGCGCACTTCAGCAAGCTTGGCAGGCCCCTGTTCACTGGCCTGGAATTCAGCGAACCGTTGATCTTCGGTCAAACCAGACATGCGCTCGCGTGTGGCAACAGTGGAGTTCATCACAGCATTGAACGCCTCATATCGTTGTTCAGAGGTATTGCTGTTCCGATCGATGTCGTGTCCAGGTTGTTGTGTGTAGCGACTCAGGTCCAGGACAGCGGGTTGGCCATTGTGGACAAAATTCAGCGGCTCAGGCCCACCTAAAGTCGGCGATAAACCTTTGATACGTTCTCGAACATCGGCCAACAACTTGCGAACCGCATTGAATGCATCGTCTGGGATGGTTGCGCCTTCTTTAAGCCCGATATGTAAATCAGTCTCACGATCAACAACACCTGATTCGAAGTACCGCAGTAACTTCTCGCTGTTGTGTATGTGATCAGGAATTTGTTCCCCATTCTTCCCAGAATTCCGAATAGCGAAATACTGCTGTTCTTCGCGATTGAATTCGTCATTCTCTGCTCGAACAAGTGCAAGCTCTTCTGGGCTAACCTTGCTTGCCGCAAATTCAGCTCGTTGCTGCTCATCGCTTAGCCCGGCCATCCTAAGTCTAATCGATTCTACCGAACTCATCGTCGTAGACCATGCCTCGAACAATTGATCATCTGTGTTCGTGTTCCAGGCACCATTACCGCTATCAGCTTGATTTTTTTGCATAGTAAACCTCCAGCCTGTTATTAAAACTTCCGGTTAAACATCGTTTTTTGGCAAAGCGAATCCGCCGCGAATAATCGCGGGAATACGCAAATTAGAAGTTAGTTAGAGGTTTACTGTGCTTATTACTTCTTTAGTAAACGCGTCGACGAGATCAATACTTGCATGCACAGGAACCGTCTTAACTGTGCCACCTTCAACTCCCTGAACGAAGAGATAGATGGTCCCGCGCATATTCAAAGCACCTTTGGCCCGCGCTGCTTCAACAAGACGCGCAGTGTTCTCATCAGCAACTGGCAGCACGCACGGCAATGATCCTGGAAGAGTCTTCAAATAGACTCCCTGCTGATTCCGTAATGAGCCTGACCAGCAAGAGGAACCGTAGCCGCTCAGAGGAAAGCCTTTGAAGGAAAGGTCGTAAGCCTCCAGGGTGACATTTGTCATTGCCAACGGGGCTTGGGCCAAGCCACCAAAGGGCAAACTGAAGTACTCCGTTACTCTGTACGTCCGCAACTTCGCCTTTACCTTTGGCAACTCTCTATCAGCAATGTCTTTGCGTTTGAAGCTGTCCTGCTCCTGGAAATATGTCGGTGATAGACGACTCAGCAACTCTGAATCTGGTAGTGATTCGCCGGATCGACTGGTCAGCACGTATGTTAGTGCCAACCCGCCTACCTCATCGTTCAAGCTCACGTAGCTATTGAGGTTCACGCTTGGGTCCGCCTCAGGCGCAGCTCCCTTTGGCTTAACCACACTGTCACTCGACTGTGCTACGGCGGGCCGTACACCGTTCGGGGTATTTTCCACCTGGTCGCAAGCGCTGAGAAGCGAACACCCCAACACAGCTATCGCAAGCTTGATCTTCATACGTCTCCCCTACCCTTCATGATCCAGAATCGATTCAGCCGAATGAGGCTGTAAGCCTGGCCATCAAATCGTCCGACTGGCGACGATCAAACCGCACGCCGATCAGCGGCAGAGCCGCGACCGAAGTCATCAATTTCAGCAACGCCGGCTTACCCTTGTCGGTTTCGACCTCCCAGGCGCTTACGTCTGGAAAATCGAGCACAGCACTGGTTCCATCGGAGATATCGACGTAAACCAGTTTTTTAGCCTCACGGTTGAATCCGACATAGCGGTTAAATACGGAGGACACAGCCTCGTAATCCACCTTGAAATCCGGCGCACATTTGTGCACCTGGTCAAGAAGGCGGCTTTTCAGCCACTTAGGGATCACCGAGAACACCAGGTAACCCAGTGCAAAGTAGCCGGCACTGGCTATCAGTACCGGTACGGTAACCTCGGGCTCTTTGCTGGAACTGAACAAGACAATTCCGAACAGCAACGCTACCGGGAACAGGCCTAGTGCGTAAAATGGTCGAAGCAGATACCAAACGGTGTTCATGGAATGTCCCCTTAGTGGCGCTGTCTTTTGTATCGTAGTCATAATACAGACTCTTGAGTTGATATTAGCATGCGATATTGACAGCGCAAAGGGGGATTGATAAAGGGCTGAAAGATCTTTTCAGCCCTTCACCCATCAAGCCTTCATCCCATTACCTTCTTTTTCAGAGCCTGCGTTCTTCCCTCCCCCGCCACCGCCCTTGATATTTTGCTCAAGCTTGGCGCCGAAGACGTTG
Source organism: Pseudomonas sp. G(2018) (assembly GCF_005502415.1). Taxonomy (NCBI): domain Bacteria; kingdom Pseudomonadati; phylum Pseudomonadota; class Gammaproteobacteria; order Pseudomonadales; family Pseudomonadaceae; genus Pseudomonas; species Pseudomonas sp. G(2018). Next base: position 4,546 of record NZ_SCOO01000061.1, read on the forward strand.
AGCGCATTCTTCATCTTGTCGTTGTCATCTCGACCGAGAGTGCCCGAGGCATGACCACCGACCCAGTTAATGACCTGGTCCGGCACGATGTAAATCAGGTTGAAGCAGCTATGAACCAGGTTGAGGCACATCGAGCAGTAGATCGTAAGATAGAAGATGATGCTGACCAGACCCGTGATGGAGTCGAATTGCGCGTTGGCCAACGCGATGCCGAACATCTGGTTAAGCAGCGTTCCACCGGCAACAACCCCGGCACCGCCGAGGAAAAAGCCGATCACCATCAAAATTGGTCTGACCATCACGTTTAGCAAAAAGATGTAGCCATGACCCGACTTGTGGCCCATGCCATCCCCGTCCCCGCCAAGGTGGGTAAGCGCCCAGAGTGGTGCACCGATAATGGCTTCTCCCACCACCACCAGCCAGTTAACGGCCGCGCCAAACCAGATCACGAACGGAACCATTGGCAAGTAAGTCGATAGCGTTCCGCCCAAGATGAACAGCCCAATGATCGCCATGACCACAAAGGGAGAGACTGCATCCAGCACGCCTCCCAGGACGTCCCCGATCGATGTGAGGGCGTTCGCTGCACGAGCAGCCAAGCCCGCGGCGGACAGGCCGTCCTTCACAGCAATCAAGGTTTTGGCTGCTACGTAAGCACCCAGAGCCGTTTCGCCGGCAACCATCGTGTAGTCGCCAAGATTTTTCATCTTGATCAACGGATTCAGCTGACCCCTTCCCTCGCCGCCGGCATTCACGTCGATCAGATAATTAACAAGCCTTTGTCCTGGAGCCGAGAACACGGAGCCGATGACCTTACTCGCATCGGAACCGGTTGCACCCTTCGAGTAATCGCCTGAACTACTTGTACCCAAGGTTGGGCTGTACGAAGAACTCGACTGCTGCGCACGAAATGCCGCACTCGTCGTGCCCAGGACAGAGAGCATTGCCGGGTCGCCATCTGCCGACATACCGTACACCGATGCTTTCGCGGCAACCGCGTCAGAAAGCTTGGTATTGGCCTGGGCAAAAGTCTGGTACCAGGCGCCAAGCGTCAACCACCCCCCTTCCTTGATGGAGTTACTCAGCTTCGAAGCGAGCTCGGCGATGTTGCCCTGCTTAGTAGCCGCTATAGAGCTGATGGTGTTTTCGTACTGCAGCGAAGCAGACTGAATCGCCATCTCTGCGTCAGGCACCGATCCCCCGCCGGCCTGTTTCTTCAAAACACCGGTGACGAAGCCCTGCGCCGCGCTATTGAGGGTCGCTTGCATCTGCTGCAGTGCGGTGAGATGAGCACGGCGGATATCCGATGCGTCGATCGTGCCGCTGAACCAACTGGTGGATTGTGGCTGCGGTTCAAGCGACGCGTTGATGTCGGCGCCTCCGCAGACAAAGCTGGTATTTTTCAGGGCAAACCCGCTAGCGGTAGGGCTCTGCTGAATGTACCCGTCCTGCGTGATAAGTGCCCCACTAGCCTCTGCCTGGGCCAGTCCAGCATTGATGGAGTGCATGCACAGGTTCATCTCGAAAACGCTGCGAGCGAGACTCACAGTGCTCGGCATCACCGGCTGAGCGACCATAGACTTGCCTTCGTTGAACGCTTGCACCGAGGCATCCACGCCCAAGTTTGCGATCCCTACGCCCATCAACGATGCTGCCCACAGCATCAATAGTTGGGATAGCGCCCAACCATTTGCCGTGGGTACCAATGCAGAGAGACCCCATACAAGCCTGATCGGATCCCACACCATGTGGCGCTGTTTATCAAATACGGCACCGTCGTGTGCCGACTGGGTGAGCTTTCGGAAGAGCATGTAGGCCGCAAAGAAGCCTCCGATCACGAGCAAGGCCGCATTGGTCACCTGAAACACGCTCGCCAACACCGTGTCCCCTCCCCCTGAACCACCTGTGGCTAGCGGGTTGTTGACCACGTTGCCGTAGATGGATACCAAGGCTTCCCTGGATTTGTCGCCAGTGCGCTTTGCTGCTTCAGCAATACCGCTCAACGACGTTGAATCGGCCATTGCAGGCAATGCACTCACAGCACCGATGATGGCAAGCCAAGCACGGATTAGCCTTTTCATAACAGGTTCCTTCCATCAGATCGGCTCGGTTTTTGAGTCTGTCGGCTCCAGTTGATTTCCGGATTCATTAGTTGTCGGAACCAATCCCGGTAGTCGGAAATAAAGTCGCGCACGCTCCCTCGCTCCTGCACTGAAAGTCGCTTAGTTTTAAGCTGCCAGAGCCTGAGTTGCGCCCCTAGCGCGGCCATAAAGAACACTGGCTGGCTTACAAGAAGCGATAGAGCTCCAAGCAATATGTCCTTGGGATGCCCAAAGACAATCCCTCCCACGACTGCACACCCCCCCGTGAGAGCGAAAAACACTCCCGCCGCGAGTGCCCAACGCTTTTTCATCAGGAATGACCGGTACAGTTCGGGTATCGACGGCGCATCAGGTGAGCGGGAAGCTATTGCTTCCTCAAACGACAAGCCAGGTCGATCTTCATTGCTTGCCTCATCCTCGGAGAGAATTCGTTTAGCCTCGGCGCTGAGCTCCTTCAGATACTGCAAGTTCTCCTTGTTCCGCTCGATTTCACGCTTTGTAAGCGACAAAGTCCGCTTCATTGCAGAGAGGGGCATGATGACGTGCCAAATAGTCCAGAGAGATCCTTTGGCACCGACTTTTACAGCGTTCTTTAAGTCCATTACTGCCCCCCCATGCGGCCTGACACGGACTTGTACAAAGTCCCGAGAATCGGCGTGTATTCGTCCCTTGCCGCACTGGCCAGAAGCTGACCGCTGATGATGTTCGACTTCTGCAACTCGTCCTTGATGCCTAACATCAGCCAGTTGTTCAGAGAAGCAATGCGGATTTGCTCACGCTGCAGGTTCTCGCCACTCAACGCCTGCAGATCAGCCTGGTACTCGGTGTTGGCATAGCGCCGGCCAACCTCGAACGCCTCGAATTCCCGAGCCGACATCATCCCGGTGCTCTTGGCAGTATCAGACGCAAACTCCTTGTAGTACGCACTTGCAGCAGGAGAGATCAAAGCCTCCTTCAGCAGGTCTTTCGTCGCCGGGCTTGGCTGACTATTCGCGATCCGTTGCTCCTGCGGATCCGCCGCGGCTGAGATGATCGAGTTGTACTGGTTCATCAAACCGACGTACTGGCTACCGGCAACAGTGTCTGCTTCGCCCTTTTTCAGCTGAGGTGCGATCGAGCGACGAGTGGAGTTCTGCACGTACATGCGTGCAGCATCGATCTGATTCTGGTTGAACGTCAGATCTGGAGCTTTCCCATTCTCCCCGGCGCCTGACAGTACCGAATCAACTCGCTTGTCTGCACCAGGCATACTGGTTGATACGCTAGGGCAGGCCTGAGAGCCACCGTACGCTGCATAGTCGTCAGCATCACAGAATTGAGCGTGAACCTTGGCCGCCCGGGACGAATCGATTTCAGGGGCGATCGGCGGGGTGTTCAGTGCTTGAGCGATAGCCTGATTACTCACCTTCGCTCCACCACCAGGGCGCATCCCGCCCTTCGCGGCTTGCGCAGATCCTGCGATCTCGTGTGCACCGCCTGAAGCGGATTCACTGCAAATGTTCGAACCGACGAAGTAGCGCTGACGTGCCTCTTCGAGTTTGCGGTTCTTTTCCTGGCTCACGGCGAACTCGCGCTGAGTCTTGCCATCGGCCTCGATGGTGCTGGCGATTTTCTGGCCATTTTCGTTGACTGATGTGCCAATTTTTTGCAGCAACTGTGTAACGCTACTGTTCATGGAATTGACGGCGGCAGTGGTGCCATTGACGGCCCCTGTAACAGCAGTGTTCATCATTCCCACAGTTTGAATCAGCACGGCGTCGACCACAGGAACAATCGAAGCATTTGCGTTGCTACACATCGCTACGCCAGCGGCGAGCACCGCCGCTGAAAGCAACTTCCGTTTGTGCAAACTCATGCTCCCACCTCCATTTCCTTGGCCAGCTTATTGAGGTATCCGTCCGCCAGCCTCTTGGCCAAAGTGCTTACCACGGACGCACCGTCGTTGTCAGAGGCATCGATTTTCATTTGTTCGATCAACGGTTGGGCCGTGCCTGTTGGGAATTTCTCGGCGAGAAGTTTCCGTGCTGCGTAATCGCCGAGTCGCTTGTACAAACGATCGCGCAGCGCCACGTCCTCGAGCGTTGTCGAGAAGGCCCACAGCTCGATCGGACCAACTGTGTTGGTAAGCAGCTGAACGATGTAGCCGACCTTCGTTTTGAACAGCGCGAGGAAGTTGCCCCCGAGACGCGGATCAGGACCGGTAGCTTCGCGTTGCAGGCGGCGAATGGCCTCCTCGGAGATGTTGAAGACCTCACGCAAGACTTTTTCGTCGGCAGCATTACCGCCGCGCATGACGTACACCGCCGTCGCCGCGTTCAGCAGTGCCGCCGGGAAGTCGTAGAGATATTGCGAGACAAGCACCACGCGGATACCCCACTTACGCCCTTCCCTCGCATCTTTAATGCAGGTTTGGACGAAAGCCTCTTGGCCCTGGGTGTTGTGGAACTCGTCGTAAGCGATAACCTTCTTTTCGTCTTTGACGTCGGCAATCCGCTTCATGTGGTATTCGTGATACATCGGCGCAACAACCGGGAGCACTACCTCTTCGCGGAGGAAGTAGTTTTTGGCAGCCATTTGCCGAGCGAACATGTACATGATCGCCGTTCTCACGCTGCCCTCAGGCGTCTGTGAGCCAATTACATCGTTCAAGTCGATAGAAATTACGCGTGTTTCACCACTCACCTCAAAACGAGTTCTACCGCTGAATAGCGCGTACTTCGAGATCGCCACGCTGAAGCAGCGGCCCATATATTCAAGTACCGGTTCACCATCAGTGGTAACTGCGGATTGATACAATTGACGGACCGATTCATCGGAAAGGTAGGCCGCAAAGTCAGTGAAAACAGGGACTGCCTGCCGCTGCGCGATAGCTGCTTCCCGAACATAGCCAGCAGCGAAGAGCATATCTGTTACTTCCCACCAGGTCGCAGCGCTCCACCAGGTGTCATCGTGTTTGGCCAGAAGACCGGACTCAAGCAGTACCTTATCAACGATAGGTTCCACATGGTCCTCGTACGTGAGAGCTGACCCTCCTGACGCACGCTTGCTGTAAGCAATCTCAATCAGCTTATCGACAACACCAGAACAAGCCGCCGGCGCCGATTTAGTTTTCGGATCCGTGCAAAAAAGCGTCAGAAAGTCCGATAGAAACTCTTTCTCACGAGAAGTCGGCTCACGAGCACCCAACTGGGTATCACCAGGATTCACCGCAAACTCGGCCGAGTTCTGCAGGCGCATGTAAATCGCTTCGTTTTTGCGATGCTCAGGCAACGAATCACGGATGAGGTTGATCAGCCCGGCAGACGATGGCCCTACATCGATAATCGTCATCAGCGGAAGCCGCGTATTACCCGCCCGGTGGATCGTTGCGCTGTTCATGGTGTTGAGCAGCACGGATTTTCCGGAACCTGGAGGAGCGGACAACGCTTCGATCCATGTGTCCTGAAGAGAGCTACCAAGCTGCACCACGTAGATTTTGCCGTCCGGCGTCCTGAGTACCAAAGACCCCCCCTCGCTCCAAGGCGTAGCCGGCCGCTGGAACGGCATCATCTTCAGCGCATCCGGTAGAGGCGGAACCATCCGATTCGCGGGGTTTTTCAAAGTGAACCCCGGCATGGTCGACGCCCAAGCCGCCACCGGATCCCCATGAACTGAGGTCACGCTGCAGATACCCCAGGCTTGAATGGCCTTTTCCAACGCGGCCATACGACGCTTGGTTTCACGTTCACTGCTCGACCAGGTTGAAGCTGTGATCTTCATCGAGCAGATCGCGTCGATCTTGCTCCGCTCCTCCAGGTCCAGGAAGGATTGGCGAATCTGTTTGTTTGAACCAATCATGCCAACGAAACCAGCCATCATCTGCCGCCCTCGGGTCTCGGATAACCCTCCTGGCGATAGGTCGATGCGGATCCGCCACGGAATTTCCCGTGCGACGGTGTTGAACAGGTAGGAGAACAGCTGCGGATTCTGTGGCCCAAGCTCCATGGCAATATTGCCGTGCCACAGTTCGTCGGTCTCGATCAGCGAGCGCCTGGCATCAACGTCATTCGTAACGACTTGGAAATTTACAAGTGGCGCAGTGAGATCAGAGAAGTCTTTTTCATCCTCACGGCCATGGGGAATAAAGCGGTCACCTGGCAACACCGGCCGGAACTTTTGAGACGTTCTTTCGCGGTTTACCATGATTCGTATGCGCTTTGTCGCTTCATGAGCGCTCAGCTGCTTCAGCAGTATGCCCGGACGCCCTTCTGCGCCGCAGCCGTCAAAATCTTTCTGTACGCGCTCAATCATCGTGTCGTGCCGATACTTCAACGTCATCAGCACCTGGGCCGGACTTTGCCCGAACTCAACGCGCGGCATCTCGTATTTAAGGATGTCTTGTTCCAGCTCTTTCCTCTCGCGCTTTAGATCAACGCCGATGCAGCTCACATGGGTGTAGACCACCAACAGATTCTGCTCCCAAGCAACCAGCGGAGCGTTTCGCTTCACACGATCGATGATGATGTCTTCGGTATTGATGCCCATTCGCCGAGCGGCGTTGATCTGTGGCTCAGCAAGGCGCATCAGCTCATCCAGCGCGCGATCGGGATCGCGCTCGAACCCGAACGTTAAGGAGTGTCCGGGCTCACGCATGTAGCCACTCATTTTCAATCGAAGGTTTTCGATGAGCTTGTCGAAGTCGTCCTCGGACAGGATCTGGTAAGTGCCCTGCACGTCAAAAACCGTCAAAAGAGAACCATCGTGCGTAACGAGCGTATAAGGGTCTTTCAACGCCGGATTACGACTGATGTCCTCATCGGTTAGGCCGATGGCTGTAGCGAGCTCACAGTAGCTCGCAAGGTCTTTACCGACCATGTACCGAGACATGTAGGCAAGGAAGCCTTCAGTGGCATCGACAAGACCATCAAGAAACTTAGCAACGCCCATCGTGCTTCCCTCAAAAAATTATGCTGGTGGGTTCATGACGCTGAAATAGACATCAGCCCATTTCGCGACCGGATAAGTCACTTGGTAATCATGAGCCCACAAATTTGCGGCCTGGCTGTATGGGCCAGGATTGAAAACGACCGCCAGCCCCTCGAACACGAGCTCTCGACGGCCTTTGTCGCTGTCGCTTTGACGCAGAAGCGCTTTGGCGAACACTGCCGGGGAAAAGGTGCCCCAGGCGTCCTCGGTGTACTTGAAATGAGAACCGAGCCAATTCAGCAGCTTTTTCGCATCAGCCTTGATCGACTCGTCCCCGCTCTGCAACGCAACCATCAGCGTTCTCTGCAGATGGTTTACGTCTTGACCGGTCAGGCCCGGTAGATAAGCAATCACAGCGTTCCCTTCGCCCAACTCGCCCAGGTGTTGCCACCCATGACAGAGATGATCAACGGCTCGCAGATTGGGCTCACGGATATCCTGGTGGTTATCCGTCAAGTTGTGTATTTGGTTATGGCTTGAGTGAAAGCCGCAAAACATGCAGCGGTGGCCATCTTTCAGGAGCGTCTTTTTTTTCAAGTCCCCTGACTTGAACTCCCGCGCCACCGGCTCCCAGTCAGCGCCTGACTTATCACCCCAAATCTGGCTCTTCGTTGAGAAAAAAAGCGCTGGGAAGGTGGCCTTGTCAAAGCCTGTTCCCAAACCTTCTTTGGGAACGACTTTGTCCTGGTCTACTTCAGCTGGATCTTGATTAGAGAGATCGTTCATGGCTTCCAACCCGGCGACCTTGCGGCCGCCGATCCATCAGGTGGATTACTGAGGCACTTGACCGTAAGTGCTCGTCGCCATCCCCACGGTTTCACCAGCTTTACCCATGAGGAACCCAATACCGCCAATTCCCGCACCAGCAAGGATCGGGATGAAGATCTGGGTCGCCTTAATGTCACTGCGCGCGCCGTCCTGTCCTTTTTTCCACCAATTGAAGCCACCATAGGCGGCACCGCCGAAGCCCAGAAACTTAAAGATTTTTGCCAGACTATTCGTTCCCGAGTCAGCCTGGGTCGCGCCGGTGCTGAGCATCCCAGCCATACCTTCCCCATCAGCAGCTGCGCCCGTGGAGAATGCCAACGCACCGAAAGTTATCGCAGCCGTAGTTAGCATGATCCGCCGTTGAACCGGATCCGCAGTATGTTTATCGCACCAGGTTTGCAGACCAATTTGAGCCTTACGGCCCAGGTCAATGGTGTATTCCATTGGATTAATTTTCATCGATACATCCCCTTTTTTAAGTTTCACCAAACAAGGCCCAGAGAAGCCCGGGCAGCGTCAATCACATCCGGAATTTGCACCAGGAAGGAACCGAAAATCATGTGTGTGAGGGCACGCCATACCGCATCGTCAGCCCCCTGGTTCGACTGCCCGTCGACGGTTGCTTTTTTCAACAGCAACACGCCTTTGAAGAACATCACACCACCGAAAACGCTCGCGAGAGTCAGCACAGAGTTGATCGCTTCGGCGAAGCGCCCGAACTCCGCAGCACCGCTGTAGGCAATTGGCCCGTAACTGACGGTGCCGGATCCGAATGACGTCCAAGCAGCGTTGATAAAACGAGACAAATTCGCCATCAGCGCAGCAATGATCAGCAGTGGAACAATGTCCCCCACCGTTACAGGACTTGAACCTGGCAGACGGGATGCCCTCTGCAGCCGCATCAACGCTGATCCCGCGTAAACCGTGCCGACGAGAATCCCGAGAACCCAGAGGAATCGCCAAAGGGCGACCGCGAAGGTGTTCGCGAACTGAGTAATCATTTGTGCGAGATCCATGACAACTCCTTAGCGAATTACGCCCTTGGTCGTCGTAACCCGGCGGGCCTTCGGATCAAGCGACAGGATCTGCATATCCCCAACAAGGTCGCCCACCTGCACCACGTAAACCTTTTCAGAATCCTGGATCCAGGCTTGTCCGGTATAGATGGTGTTCAATGTGAAACCCTTGTTTACGAGCGTTGATTCGACTGGCTTGCTCGGCGCTTTCGCCGAACGAGTGACACCAGGTGTATTGGCCTTTGAATTTTTGTGAGCATCGCTTTTCGCAGCTACAGATTTGGCCGCTTTTGCGCTGACACCACCGGCGGTCGCATCCGCACGAGGTCGACCTTCAAGCAGAGCAATTTTCGCTTGCAGCTCAGCTATCGACTGCTCAAGTGTCGCGACACGCACCTGCAGTTCTTTGTCGACTATCGGTACGCCTTGCGGAGGCACAGTGGAAACTGCTGCTGTGCGCTCGGGCTCCGGCCTGAGAGCTGCAGGGGATTCGGGAATTTCGGCTATTGCGGTCGGTACCTGATCAGGAACACTTCCAGGAAGAGCCACAACTCGTTGCGCCTCTTTGAAGGTGGCTTGCCCTGCATCTCGCATGGCGTCTGCCGGCGTAAAAGACGGCTGGGCCGCGACGCTTCTGGGTACAGGACTTGCACTACCACCAGACGAAAAAATTCCCGGCGCGAAGGACCATACCCCCCCGACTACAACCGCCAACACCAATCCCGCTGGCACGGCGTACTTCTTCACTTTTTCAAGTGAAATAGCACTCGGCAGGCTCATGGGCTTCTTGGATTGCTTCGGTTTCGGCTCGCTTTTCTCGCGCACCTCAACTTCAGGCACAGCTTCAGGCGCTGGGACTGTCCGGGACATGTCGAACACGTCCGCTTGCGGTTCTGCCTGATTAGTCATGATCATTCCTTTTTGTATCGTGACAATGATACAGAATTAATAAGCAGAATAGCCAGACTGATTGTTTGGGTAAAGCCCAGTCGCCGGCAGATTGGTGATTGGGTAACCCGCTGGTCTAATTGCTGGCTGCTGCTGTTGCTGTTGCTGCTGCTGAACGGGTGGCTGCGATGCGGGAAGGCTGAGCGTATTTAGATCCACCGCGGGGGCAGACGCACCTGCTGAAAGGTCGTCAGTGGACAACACCGGCGCCATGAACTGGATGCCGATCGTGTCCTTCTTCGGGATCAACACTTGCTTAGCGGGCATCTGCGCGGCGTCCTGAGCCAGAACCTTGCCTGCGGTTTCCCCCATGCCACCGACCATCGTTCCGAGCACGGCAGTGGCGTCCGGCGTGGATGGATAGGTCTGAATCACGCCGCCTTGCGGAGTGATGATGTTCTGGGCGCTTGACTGTTCGTACAACTGCCCAGTTCTGCCTATCCCGGCAGCAATTGCTGGAAGGATGATCCGGGTGAAGTAACGGTTATTGACCTCTCCGGAAAGGGCACTGCGTAAGGTATTTTGGTCGATTGCCTTTGCGGTAATTTTGTAGGAGCGCCCGCGCCATTTCATGATGGTGAAGGTCATATCGATCGATTCATTTATGCGCTTGTAGCCCTGTGCGAACACAGTCAGCCCTTGGTACGGGCCAGAGGGGACCGAAGCAATCACTATCGAATTTTCATCGGTGTCGAGATCTGTCTCCAGCAAGGCAGGGATTCGAATAAAGTCATCAAGGATCTTCACGACGGGTACGGAACTGGAGAGCTGACCCGAGCCCGGGTGACCACCAGGCACGCCTACGCCATTCGATGTGCTGTTATTCACTGTGCCGGCGTAGCCGCTTTCGTCAGCAACTGTCGCAACCGTATGCTTCGATCCCCCCCAGTTTTTGATGAGCCCCGCCGCCTGATTTCGAATGCGTTCTCTGCGCTCTTTTTCCTGGTCGGACAAGATTTCTTGCTGATGCTGGCCGGCGCTTTGCTGAGGTGCAGGCTGATACACGTAAACAATTTGAGGTTGTTTCGGTGGTTCTTGTGCAGCGACCTTGGATTGAGGAGCTTCCTGAACTGGTTGATCCCTAGTAGAAATTACGGAGACATAGGTTTTTCCTTGCTGCTCCGCATTAGTTGCATTGGACTGGTTGTACTTGTTCAGCACCTTCCCGTAATGCTCGCTTTCGGGTGACGCCGTGCCTTTGCCGGCAGTATTGATCGCGACCGAGCTAGGCGCGGCCGTGGTGCCAGTAGCGAAGTAGCCGTAAGCCACGTAGCACCCACCAATGACCACAAGGGCCACTGTGGCGATGATCCAAATAGTGTTCCGTCCAACATCTGCTTGCATTTCACTCATGATTCAACCTCAAAGAATGTCGAGCTGGACGGTCACGGAACGACCCATATCTGAAAACGTGACGTACGGGGTAACAGGCATGCGGTAAACCCGCGTGCCATTGGCAGCAGAGCTGGTCTGATCAAACGGAGATTTGATGTCGTACGTTGTTCTGACGAAGAGTTCGTTTTCCAACTGCCAAACCTTCGTACCAGCTGGAATTTCGCCATTCGCTTTAATCGCCTTCGCACCAGTTGGTGGCAGTCCATCGAGAAAGGCTTGAAGCGTGTCGTCGTACAACGAGATTTTTCCAGGACCGGTCACGGCGTTTTTGGCATTTGGCCCTCGGCCAGGTACGCGGACATCGAGCCGGACATCTACAATCCGACTGATCTCTTTGCTGTTCTCCTCGCCGGTAGCAAGCTGAATGACCACAGGAGTGGCTAGCCCTTGAAGGAATACCGTCACCGTCCCAGTTTCGTATTGGCTTAACGCCGAAATCACTACGGCATGGGATGGTTTCAACCATTCCACGTAGAACAACGAATCGTCGGAAATACGCGGTGCGGCCGCTAGCGGCCACGGTGCACCCGTCGAGTCGATAAAAACTAGCGAGCCTGGTGTGCCTTGCATTAGCCGTGCGATCGGCATCGACGACCCAGGTGAAAGGTCGACAGAAATGCTGCTGATCCTCGGCACTGCCCGAATCGTCTTAAACGCCTTAGCGTCACGGCTGGCATCAAATTGCTTTCGCAATTCACGGATTTCGCCGGGGGTGAAGGGTGAAACAACCTCCCCCGCGATCGCGCCGGCAGATGGTTGATTAGGCGGAAATAAGCCCCGTGTACCATCGTCCTGAGGTCGCTGCGGCTGGCCCGGTTGCGGCACATACTGCACCTGCGTGCCGGGCTGCACTGGGTAACCTTGAGCGTTCACTGGTACGGGAAAGGCTTGCCCAGGCTGCTGCACCGGATAATTGTTCGGGCCGTAGCTAGTAGGAGGGAATGCGGCTTGGATTTGCTGCTGAGACGACATCGCCTGTTGTTGAGGAACCTGTGTCGAACTAACCCATTCAAGCGATTCCTTTGAACCGGCTGGTGGGGCACCTAACGCCGGAGTTGGCATAGGTGTTTGAGTTGGCACTGGCTGTTGCGCGGGGAAACCCTCAACTGCAAGAACAGAAGGCGAGCCGAAAACTGCCAGCAACGCGGAGACAATAACTAAACGATCGAACATGAGCTCACCTATAGCGGCTTGGTGACCAGTTGGGCCGCGCCGATACCTTCAATGGAGTCGAGAGTGTCGATACGCTCAACACGCACCGTCGCTAGGAAGCGCTGGGTCGGCAGTTCGGAGGTCTGCCCCGTCAGCCTGATTTGAATAGGAATTTCGATGGTCCAGAAGTACACACCGTTTTCGAGCCCATCTTTCACCAGCACACCGGTGCCCGCTGTGATCGACATATTCATGCGCTTCTGCCGCACGAGCTCGAGGATTCCAGCGTTCTGCAATGCGTCGATGTAGGACTTAAACCCCAGGCGGGTGTAACGAGGTCGGTTATCTTCCAGATCCTGGCGATAGTTTTCGAAGTCCATGGTGAAGGAGCGCGTGAGCGTGTCCTTAGCGAACTGAATCACATCACCGGGTTTACGGTAGGGTTGCGACATGGGGATCATTGGGAAAATCCGGCCATTGTCACTTGCAAAATACTCACGCAGGGGATGCACGGCGAACCAAGTGGTTACGCAGAGAAGGCCTAACACAACCAGTAGCGCCGCGCCGAGGATGTAATTCATCTTCACTGCTGACACGGCGATGAAGGAGATCTTCTTCCGTTCCTTTTGAACCCGTTCAGCAGGCTCAATTGCGTCGCTGGTCTGTTTAACCTGCGAAACCACCTCGGATATGATCTGATTCATCAGCTCACGGTTTTCCGAGGCGAAAGAGCTGGGTAATTGGGATCCAGCCCCTAGTGGTGTGTCATTGCTCATGGCGGATTCGCCCTCCTCGCTTTTCCGTATTATATACACGATGCGAAAAGGAACAAGCGACGAGTTCTCGTGCTTTCAGCGTCATACGCCACGATCCGCCAAGCGGTATCAGCTTTTGTTAGTTTCCATGGTGGATAGATTACAGAAACCGACGTGCGATTTGCGCTGTTCAAGAAGCCACGTATAACGCCGACAAAACAGGGCTCATTTCGTATATTGCCGACATTTTTTCAGGATTGAACACTGCCGAAAGCCCCGTAATTACGCCGCAAAACGGGCGTTTTCATCCAGAACCGACAATTACACCCCTTTCGAGCTCGACACGTATAACGCCGACGCCCTAGGGATATCGCCGACAACTGTGGATAACTCGATGCCTCGCACGTATAACGCCGACACAGGCGACCGTCTATCACCGACATTTACACGTATATCACCGACGGGCGTTTCGTCTTTTACCGACATTCATGATTCCAGAAGCCTTTATATTCAATAGCTTCAGAGCAATTGTTAAAGGGTTAACACGCGCGCGCGGTTTTTACCTGTCTTAACCAATCTTTAAGCTTCTAACCCGTTATCAACAACCTCGGATGAGTTTCCTGAAGATCGCGATGCATCCAAGCCCCTTCAAAGTTCTCGCTGTTGAGCATTCCAGGAAACGACTGCAGGTCATGGACAGGATCAGCGGCCTGAGGCGTCAGTTCTATTTGAAAAGCGTAATCAGGAAGAGCAGTACTCAGCGGCCGTTAGGCTGTCGGTGTTCTACGTCTTCAGAGAAACGCGTAGAAAGATGCTTCGTTTTGTTCATCTGACCCAGCCCACCGGTCCAACTGATCACCATGTATTCATATCTGACAATCACCTCACGGCCTCAGTGATGAGCCTTTCGCTGTAAGAATGAGATCAGCGGCAACACCGGCCGCCGGCGGCGGCCACACCCATCCCCCCGCCCTTCCCTCCAGGAAGGGAGCGAGTCGGCCTCTGACCCCATCGGCCATGGGGGAGAAGCAACCCCATGACCGCCGAGGGAGCCTTGATAACCAGCCACCTGGTAAAGGGGCCGCTGCGCTTCAGTCCTCACCCGTTCGGTGCTCGCCTGCAAGCAGGCTGCGCGCCGCGTGCGGCTTCCGGGC
>NZ_SCOO01000062.1:0-16341 GCF_005502415.1 Pseudomonas sp. G(2018)
ACTCATGAAATTAATAACTGCACAGTACTTTCAAGTGAACGCCATGGCATATATTTGGTAACGGCGACTACACAAACACGCTGAGTTAGTGTGACCGCTCTTGAAAGGGGGGGGCCGCGTTATGGGAAATTGTGCGGAGGTTGAGTCAAGTCATCAGTACTCGCCGGTAGGGAGACTGCGCCCTTAGCCTGTTGGTGCTGATTGAAAACTGACCCATCGGTCGGTTTTCAATCAGCGCCGACAAACTATCTTCAGTTCTGCAACAGGGGACGTTGCTGGCGAAGAACGGTAGCGATGGTCGTCTCTAACTGATCCAGCGTGTAAGGCTTATGCAGATAAATCGTCGAGGGCGGAATCACCTGCTCATCGATGAGATAACCAGAGGTGAGAATCGAAGGAATCGATGGCAATTGTTCTTTTGCCAGGCGAATGAATTCAGCTCCCTGGATTCCTCCAGAAGGCCCCTGTTCTGCGATGATCAGGGTGCAATCACCTTTGATATTTATGAGGTGGGTCAGCGCTGAGGAAGCATTGTCGAAAGTCGCTGATGAAAAACCAATCTCAGCCAGTGTTTCCTCCAAAAGCATCCGCACTACCGGTTCGTCCTCAATGACGATTACGTGTCCAGTGATAGGTAATAGCTCAGCCCAATTTACGCTCACTTGGAGGATTCCTTCTCCGGGTTACCCGTGGATTAAGGCCCAGTGTAAGCGCTTTTTAGCAACGGTATGGCAAAAGAGAGTTTTGGTAAGGCTGAAGATGGGAAGCTAACCAAAGGTGGAGTCCGGGCCAGCTTAGATTCATCTAGATCCTCGATGAAGAACCAAGCCGCTGGTGTTGGGCCGGCCGCAATTGGCCCAGAGTGTGTAAAAACGCCTTCGTGAACCCTTGCTATGATTTCTGAGGATTTCATTGCAGTGATCGCCCATGAAGCGCTTTATCCAAGGTGAACATCGAGGCCAAGGCAGCTTGCTTCCCGAGAGCCTCGACGACTACGTCAGCGATACCAATCCGGTGCGCGTAGTCGACGTCTTTGTCGACGAACTCGACCTGGTCAAGCTGGGTTTTGAAGGCGTCATTCCTGCCGATACTGGGCGGCCTGCTTACCACCCCGCGATCCTGTTGAAGATCTACATCTACGGCTATCTCAACCGCATTCAATCAAGCCGGCGCCTGGAGCGAGAAGCCCAGCGCAACATCGAGTTGATGTGGCTGACTGGTCGCTTGATGCCGGACTTCAAAACCATCGCCAATTTCCGCAAAGACAACGGCAAGGCCATCCGCGGTGTGTGCCGCCAATTTGTGGTGCTGTGCCAACAACTGGGGTTGTTTTCCGAAGCGCTCGTTGCCATCGACGGTAGCAAGTTCAAGGCGGTGAACAATCGAGACCGGAACTTCACCAGCGCCAAACTTCGACGGCGAATGGAGGACATTGAGTCCAGTATCAATCGCTATCTGACAGCACTTGATACCGCAGACCGTCAGGAACCTTCCGTAGCTCAGGCCAAAGCCGAACGCCTCCATGACAAGATCTCGGCCTTGAAAGCCAAGATGCAGGAGCTCAAGCAAATCGAGGTACAGCTAAACGAAACGCCGGATAAACAGATCTCCCTAACCGATCCTGATGCTCGCTCGATGAAGACGCGCGGAACAGGAATGGTCGGCTACAACGTCCAGACTGCAGTTGATGCGAAGCACCACCTGATCGTGGCGCACGAGGTGACGAATGATGGCGTTGATCGAGACCAACTGAGTTCGATGGCAAAGCACGCACGAGAGGCCATGGGTGTCGAAGAACTGTCAGTAGTCGCAGACAGAGGGTATTTCAAAGGCGAAGAAATACTGGCGTGCCATGAAGCGGGAATTACCGTTTTCGTGCCCAAGATACTGACGTCGGGAGCGACAGCGGCTGGTCGATTCGGCAAAGATGATTTCATCTATGACACCTCAACGAATGAATACCGATGCCCAGCCGGGCAAAGCTTGATCTGGCGTTACTCAACCGTCGAGAAGGGGTTAAAACTACATCGCTACTGGAGTTCGAACTGCCGGAATTGTGCCTTGAAGGAACGTTGCACGCCCAGCTCTGAGCGGCGAGTTAGCCGTTGGGAACATGAGTCGGTTGTCGAGGCGATGCAAAGTCGTCTTGATCAAGCACCAGAAATGATGCGGATCCGCCGCCAAACAGTGGAGCATCCCTTCGGCACACTGAAGTCCTGGATGGGGGCCACGCATTTCCTCACCAGAACCCTTACCCGGGTGAGCACGGAGATGAGCCTGCATGTGCTCGCCTACAACTTCAAACGCGTGCTGCGGCTGTTGGGCAGTGATGGCTTGATGGCGGCAATGAAGGCCTGAAGCCTTTTGAGCGGTGCGATAACCGCATCTAGCAGGTACCCGCTGGCACAAGTCCCGATCAATACAGCAACATTGATTTGGCTTGGATGAGGCCCCTGGAGACCTCCAGCGCAGCGAAAAACCACCGATTACCCAATCCTCTGCATCCAAAGTGTTTTTACACGCTCTGGGCCGTTTGACGTCACTCGGGATCGGCAACCAGTCCGGATGGCTGCGCTGTTTCGCCGACCCGATCAGATGTAGCAATACCTGGTCTAGCGCAAGTGATTTGGGTTTGAGTACAAAAGGACTCTTCGGGGCCTTTTGTTGGATGCGATGCAGTAATGCGGGAGAAAAATAGCTCAATCAGAGATGCCGGCAGTCAACATCTGTGAGTGCCAGGTTCACGCCCATACCCGAGGCAGTCAGTTGTGACGGGCGGAAAACAACCATGAGATGCCATTAACCTACTTCTAAGTTGACATGTCTGTGACAGTGTTCTGGCTGTGGTGGGAGTGTGCGGGCTACAAGCTCTCTACCTGTGGCGTCGGGGCTCGAACGGCGAGCCCCGCGAAGGATGCTCCAGCGTCTACGTAACGCAAGGCCGACTTCGCGTCTTTCCAGCCGACGTAACTCATCAGAGATTTGATGTCCCAGCCATTGGCTGAGGCCCAGGTGGCAAACCCGCGACGCAGCGAGTGGCTGGTGTACAGATCGCCAGACACCCCCGCACGATTAAAAAATCGCCGCAGCAGTGGAATCAGACTGTTGGCGTTGATGCCGCCGTCAGCCAGATTGCCCCAGCGATCCACCTTCCGGAACACGGGCCCACGCGCAATGCCGGCCACCGTGATCCAGTTGATGTAAGCCTGGACGGGGCACAGCTTCTTGAGCGCAGGCGTGTGGAATGTCGTTCCCAAGTGTTGTCGATCGCCCTTTGTGTGCGGCAGATAGAAGGTGATGCCGATTCCGGACTCCGCCTGGGTGTGCTCGACCTGCAGACGAGCCAATTCGTCACTTCGGAAACCCCGCCAGAAACCAATCAACACCAAGGCAATGTCTCGTCGATGCCTCATCACGCTTTTGTATTCGCCGCGCTCAGCCGCGAGAGCTGCCTCTCGCTCAAGCCAGCCTACCGCTTGCTCCAGGTGAAGTAGAAGGAGAGGGGCTGCCTGTTTTTCTTGGGTCGGATGCAAGGTCCGGATGCCCTTGATCATTTGCTTAACAGTCGGCGTTTTTGTGGGATCAGGGAATCCCTGAGTGATGTGCCACTGAGCCAACGCGGCCAGGCGCTGCTTCAGCGTGCTGATGGTGTGCTTGTCCGCGTATTCGGCGAGGTAGCGCACGATGCCATCGCCCGTCGTGGGGAGAAAGCCACCCCAAGTCACTTCGAAATGTTCCACCGCCGCACGGTAGCTGCGCCGGGTATTTTCCCGGGTGCCGGCCTTCAGGTAGCGATCCGCCTTGTTCATGTCAGTTCTACGCCAAACGTACTTTTTCAGGGCCAGAAAAGGCAAAAAATCGATCTACGATGTGATAACGCTCGATTATTTGATCATAGAAACTCAATTTTTGTGATTGATTTTTTACCTTAATGTAATATGTAAATACATATTACGTTTACACTACGAAATCGTAGGAGATGACATGGCACGGGGCGGTATTAACAAGGCAATCGTCCAGATAGCGCGGGATTCGCTGATCGCTCGAGGTGTAAATCCCAGCATCAACGCTGTGCGGGTCGAGCTTGGAAATACTGGCTCTATGACGACCATTGCCCGATATCTGGGTGAACTCGGGAAAGGAGATGCTCTCCCGATGGGGCGCCGAGAACGCTTGAGTGATGAACTCAGCGGTCTGGTTGGTCAGGTGTTGGATCGCCTGCTTGAAGAGGGCGCCGAAGAAGTGGCCGAAGCCCGAGCTGAGCTCGATCAGTACCGAGCGTCAGTCAATGAGCAACTTGCGCAAGCGCAAGCCGCTTTGGCGGAATTGCAACGCCAGCACGATAACCTTCAGGCAGCGCTCGACATCCAGGCCGGAGAGCTGAGTACGTGCCAAAGCAGTTTGCAGTCCGAGCTCACTCGCAACGCTCGCCTTAGCCAAAGCTGCGCTGACCTAGAAGTACGGGTACATGAGAAAGACGAGCAGGTTCGTTCCCTGGAAGAAAAGCACCTCCACTCCCGAGACGCATTGGAGCATTACCGAAATGCGGTCAAGGAACAGCGAGACCAGGAACAGCAACGACACGAAGGGCAGGTGCAGCAAGTTCAGGTTGAGCTGCGCCAACTCCAGCAGACGCTGATGGTTAAGCAGGACGAACTGACTCGACTCAACAGAGATAACGAGCGCTTGCTGAGTGAGGTTCGGCAGCAGGCCAAAGCGGCGGCGACACATGAAGATGCAGCGGTTCGGCTGGCCGGTGAAATTGCCGCCATGAAGACAGCAGTTGCCAAGGCTGACGGGGCGAAAGAAGCGCTTCAAGAACAACTTGGATTGTCGCGCGCGGAATCCAAGCTACTAGAGGAGGGCCTGTCACGGACAAATGTGCAATTGGCCGAAGCCCAAAGGCTGTCGGAGCAATATTTTGCCGAGCTCACGCAGTTACAGCAAACCACGGATCACCCTGACGCTGAAAACCAAAGCAAAACCGAATCGAAAACGAAAGCTCCAAAAAATAAAACCAAGGGAGAGTAAGATTCCCCCGTGATTTTGTTTTGAGTACAAGAAAGGGCCCCTTGAGCAAGTCGTTCGCTTAATTTTTTGAAGAACTCCAGCCATCGCCCCAGGACTTTTCGTTGTATTTTTGAAACGCACTGAGAAAGATGATGTGCATTCGATCAGCGCATTTTAATGCGACGTCACCCATCATTCATCATGTATTAGCGCATTATAATGCGCTGATCACCGGTTTCACCGTCCAATTGCCCGCTGATGGCGCCTGGCAAGACGCCTAAACCTAAAGTCCGAGAATCACTTGAGTCCTCGTGATGGAACCTGCATTACTGGTTACCTCAGCTTTGGCTTTGTTGCCAAAGACTTTCGCGGGCTTGGCGTCGGATCAGCTCAATGTAATTCAATTTGCGGCTCCTGGGTGACTAGCCCGTGTCTGCCAGTTTTAGCTGACGGTCGAAGTTGCTGGGGCCTTGGCGCAATATTCACGAAACGCCTTTATGCTGCGTTGGGTGATCGATATTGGCTTAATCATATAGGGTACGATACCTAACGTGCATTGCACCCGGGGTAAATGGCCGGGAAACACCACTCCATGGAGGGAACCGATGTCTGAGCAAACCCGTCACCTTTCGTTGTTTGAGGAAGACTATCTTCTCCGTGAACTGGGCCCGGTCGCGCACGTGCCGCAGGTGGCACTTACTGAACTTGTGGCCAACGCTTGGGACGCAGGTGCAAGCAAGGTCGATCTGTTTCTACCTAGCGAGCTTGGCGGCACCCTGACTGTGGTCGATGATGGCCATGGGATGTCTGCCCAGCAGTTCAGCAAACGTTGGATGACGCTTCGGTATAACCGCCTCAAGCACCAAAGTGCGAAGGTTGAATTCCCTAAGGGGAGGAGTTCAAAACTTCGGAAGGCCTATGGGCGTAATGGAGTGGGTCGACATGGTCTGCTATGTTTCGGTGATCAGTATCAGGTCGAAACATGGCGCGACGCCAAGCTCAGCACCTTCGTGGTGGGTACAGAGTCTGGGCCCAGTCCGTTTGTAGTGCGTTCAGAGGTGTTTGCCGAGCGTGAAGGGTCAGGCACGCGGCTGTCTGTTTCAGTCTCCCGCAAGCTGCCGGATGTCAAAGAAATCATCACGGTACTTGCAGCACGATTCATTCATGATCCGGGATTCCAGATCCGTGTAAATGGTACGCCTCTGACCCTGGCGAAACTTGAGCAGCATGCCCGCACGCACGCCCTGACACTGAGTGATGGCCGCACGGCAAAAGTAATCGTCATCGACTCCACACAGCAGAACCATTCGTCCATCCACCAAGGGGTGGCATTTTGGGTTGAGCACCGACTCGTTGGTAGCCCCTCGTGGGTCATCGGCCAGGTCGCGAACTTCGATGGGCGTACGAGGTTCGACAAACGCTACAAGGTTATCGTGGACACCCAGGGCTTTGAAGGTCATGTGACCCAAGACTGGAGAGGGTTTCAGTCAACGCCTGCCGTCAATGAGTTGTTCAAGGCCGCTGCGGACAGTATCAGTCGGGTGGCAGATGAGCTGGCAGCAGAAGTCGTGGAGGCAACCTCCGAAGATGCCCTAGTACAGAACCGTTCAGAGCTCAAATCCTTGGGTCATGGTGCTCAACTCGAAGTATCAGAGTTCACGAAAGCTGTCGCCCAGGCACACCCTATGGTGTCTCCAGAATTTCTTGCCACGGCGGTGAAAGTAGTCATCAACTTGGAGAAATCCAAGAGCGGGGCATCTTTGCTAAAAAAATGGCCAACCTGCCAGCTACCGATATTGAGGGCTTGGATTCCCTCTTGGCAGACTGGTCAGTTAAAGACGCATTGCGTGTGCTTGACGAGATTGATGGCCGGCTCTGCGTCATCGAGGCCATCGCCAGGCTGGCGGAAGATCCTGAAGGATTGCGTTCTTACCTGGGGAGATCTCGCCTTGTGCCTGAAAGGGCGACGGTGCGAGCCGGAGCGAGAAGTCAGCAGAGGCCGTAGTAGTCTTTTTTTTTTTGACGAAGGGCCGAACGAGAGAGAGTGTTGTAGGCCATGTTGATGCGAACGACCGGAAGTCAGATGCCTGCCAAACGCGGGGCGGATGGTCATCCCCAAACCTGACGGCGGTGAACGCGAGTTGGGCATTCCGACGGTCACCGACCGCCTGATTCAACAAGCACTGCTGCAAGTCTTGCAGCCACTCCTCGATCCAACCTTCAGTGAACACAGCTACGGCTTTCGCCCGGGACGTTGCGCGCAGGACGCCGTTTTGGCGGCTCAGCGGTACGTGTCCTCGGGGCGCAAAGTGGTGGTGGATGTTGATCTGGAGAAGTTCTTCGACCGGGTCGATCACGACATTTTGATTGATCGCCTACGCAAACGGATTGCGGATCGGGCGGTTATTCGACTGGTCCGGGCGTACCTGGATGCGGGAACGCTGATCAATGGCGTAATCGAGAAAAGCCGCTGCGGGGCGCCGCAGGGCGGTCCGCTGTCACCGTTGCTGGCAAATGTGCTGCTGGACGAAGTGGATCGGGAGCTTGAACATCGAGGTCATTGCTTCGTGCGCTATGCCGACGACGCGAACGTTTATGTTCGCAGTCATAAAGCCGGGCAGCGGGTGATGATCTTGCTGAGGCGTCTGTATGAAAAGCTGCACTTGAGCGTCAACGAGAGCAAGAGCGCAGTGGCCAGTGCGTTTGGTCGCAAGTTTCTGGGTTATGCATTTTGGTGCGCCCGTGACGAAGTCAAACGTGCGGTATCTCAGAAGGCACAAAAGCAATTCAAGCAACGTATCCGGCAGTTCACTCGCCGTTCATGTGGCCGCAGTTTGCAGCAGGTCGTCGACCTCCTACGTCCTTATTTGCTCGGTTGGAAAGCCTACTTCAAGTTGTCGCAAACACCAGGCGTCTGGCGTGAATTGGACAAATGGATGCGGCACCGACTCAGAGCGATTCAACTCAAGCAATGGAAACGGGGAACGACGACTTATCGTGAATTACGGGCTTTGGGTGCGAGTAAAGAAGTCGCCCAGAAAGTGGCATGTAACACCCGCCGTTGGTGGGACAACAGTCGATGGGCCTTGAATTGGGTGCTTAATCTCGCGTGGTTTGATCGCCTGGGACTTCCACGTCTCTCCTGACCTCAATCCCTCGAACCGCCCGGTGCGGACCCGCATGCCGGGTGGTGTGGCAGGGGAGCGGCCTATGAAGGCCGCCCCCTATGCCGATTGGTCGCCGCCAAGCGTCTGTACTCTGTAGAATTATGATTGCAATGTTTGATAAGCGTGGTCTCCTGTAGTAAGGCCAACAGAGAATTTACATGACCTTTAAAGTCGTCAAAGTCAGCACATCAGCAACTGATCAGCCAGGCGTCTACCAGGTACTGTTTAACGGTGATGATCGGTTCTTTCGCTCAGTTGAGATCCACGTTACCCGTGACTTCGGGCCGAACACTTTAGATTTTATTGAGATCTACGGGCTCTGGTGCTGCTTGGTGTGGCTGGAGCTAGCCGGCTCTGGGCGTACATCTCGAAATCTGAAAATCGTCGTTTCACGTGGTGCTGTAAAGCGCCTCCTCTTGGTCACCAGTTCGAAGGAGGAGCTGTATCAGTTCGCGTATTCGCTACGCACACAGTTCTTCGGACTTAATGAGATATCGGTGGAGAAGGGGGAGGAGTGGACGACTCAAAATCATCCTGGTATCAGCGTCAAGTGGAATGGTGAGCCTCCACCTCAGCCTTCAATTGATAACCCAATTTTTGGCAAGGTTTTCCTCACTTATCACTCCGCTGTTGAGTACCTGGACGAGACCAATGGCGAGTGTAAGGAGGAGAATGTTTTTGCCAGATTGAGCCGCCTGGTGCGTGATGCGGATCGTGAGGCACCGCTCCCAGACAAGGAAGCTGGTTACAAGGCTCGGCGGTATGGGAGCTCTCAAGATGGCGTTCGGTACCTGAACAACTCAGCAGGTTGGCAAATTGTTGTCCGACCAACAGAAAACAAGGACGCGCTCGTCGCATTGACGGTGTATCAAAGGCAGGCATAGTGGAATAGCAAATGGACAGGCTTAAGAAACACGTTGAACGGTTTATGGACGATCTAGTCTCGCTGCTAAAAATCACAGACCCCACGGCATGGGAAGCAGGGAAGGAACTCTTCGAGGGATCAGTTGATAGAGATCAGCTAGCAGTTGACTACCTGATAGGGCAGCCAGTGATTCTGCAGAACATTTCACAGCGAGCACTATGCGCGGCAGGCTTTTCCGAGAGCTCCTTTGTACAGCGAATCTCCAATGGGGGGGTATATCGACTACAGAGCAGGCAGATCACCTACGATGACCGTGGCCTTCCTCTTGCAGTCCAGTTGGTTGGTGTTCCAGTCCATCACGTCGGCCGCGATGTGCCTCCTGAAGGGCCAAACCTCATCGGTCGTCTTGACGAATTCGTGAGTATGGAGACAGGCAAGCAGATTCACGGATCTGAGTTGCTCGGTCTTCTTTAGCTTGAGTGTCGCCGGCGGAAGTTTGGCACAAATCGTTGGAGGCTAGTCGCAAGCAGTTTTGGCTGGTTCTGTCCGCTTCCAACGAAGTGTTGCTATCGACTTGAACTGCTGAATTCCCAATGAGCCACGGATGTTGCGGGCCTTTGAACCAGGCTCCGCGATCCTCGAAAGAACCTTGTCACGTTGCGCCTCATAGATAGCGATCGCGTTGAAGTTGAAATCCAACAGTACCAACATGACCGTATCAAATTCCTTCGTAACGTCGATACTCCCCAAGCGACCCATAGCTGAAGTGGGCTTCACGCACCGGCCTTTGATCTGGATCTTCCAGGTTTCCCCTGAGCGCACCTCAGTGGCGTCGTAGCCTGACTGGCGGGCACCGCTTAGGGTTAGCCCGAGAAGACGCGCAGCTTCAAACTCAGCAATTTCCCCTGTGATACCCAGAGGCTTCCCTGTGAGGGCGCGATATTTCTGCGCAACGATCTTTGCTTGCTCCAGAAGATTTAATATTTCATTCGAGTCTGACAAGGATGCCTGTCCTGTATATCGCTTGGGGCGGGAATATTACCGGTCTTCAATGACAAGATATTTGTTGGAGCGATGTCGCTCCTCATCCCGGCTGTTGTAGTACGTGTCTACTGTAGTGGCCAAGCTCTGGTGGCGCAGATCGGCCTGGAGATCTTTGTGGTCACGCACTTTTGCATCGGCTGTCGCAGATGTGTGACGGAGCCAATGAAGCGATGCTGAACGGAGGTTCTTAATATCGTCATCAGGAAAGCCATCCGCACGCATGCGCTCCAGGGCGAAATCGAAGACCTCCTGTACTAGGGTCCTGATATGGCCCTCTGATAAACCAACACGGCCTTTGAGGGACTGTAGGAGCGGAGCAGAATCATCAGGAGACGGTGTAGGAGAAAGGTTGAGGAATTCCCTGTAGCGGGCCATCCAGACGTTGATGAACTCGTCCTTGACACTAATCTTTGCTGATTTGTTGCCTTTGCCAATGACGTGAAACCACCAGTTTCCATGATCATCCTTCCTAAAATCACTCATCATGGGTTGCCAGTTGTCCCTGCCAACTATATCGGAAACCCGGAGATACATTGAATAGATGGTAGCTATGATGAAAAGGGTGCGTTCGTAATGCTTTTGTTTGGTCGCAAGAAGCTCTAGTTTGGTCTTAAGGGCCTTTCTATCCTTATCGTTTAATTTTTCGATTTCCGCTTTGGCTGCTGCTTGGGCCTTGGCTTCTGTTTGCGATTCGGCGGATGCTTGATCAGCAAGTAATTTGGCTGTCTCTAGGACGAAACTCCATTGCAAAACGGTCAAAGCCTTAGCTTTTTCGTCGGCCACAACGCGTTGTTTATACTTAGATTTTTGTTTGATTGCGCGGATAGGGTTGGCGTTATTTGAGAGACCTTCGTCAGCTGCCCATTGAAAAAAACTACCGCACACGGCAAAGATTTGTGCGATTGAGTCCTGTTTCATCCTATAAGGCTTTACCTCAGGCTCTTTGTTTTGCTCCTGGGCGAGTTTGAGATCAGGTTTTTTGACTGTCAGGAAGAACGGTCGCCACTCAGTGTTTACTGTGAAAGTGTCAGTGGGTTTGGGAGTGCGTCCGCCGACACGCTGATATCGAGCCTTACCCATCAACTCATGATCGGGCGCAAAGCCTGGGGCTTTAACATCGCCTTGGGGACCTTGGATGCCGAACGACCTGAGAGGGATAATGGATTGAAGTTTCATGGTGTATCTCCGGTTTGGAGGGACACCACACCCCTACTGGGATGTGAGTGTCCCAGAGGGTTTAGATATTTTGCTGTTGAGCGAACAGCTGCGCTATCGTCCTTTGCCACATGGCAAGGAACAGATTCGAAAGACTCTGGTAAGGAAACCCTTACCGCAGCCTTCAGAAAGAATACAAGGGCCCGGGGGCCCCTGTTTCTATATGCAAAATGCCTGATCAGTCTCATCAAAGTCAACTGTCTGAAGAAGCTGCTCAAGCGGTGCTGTAGTGATCGGCGTCTGTGCATTCACCGTAATCCTGACCCTCTCCGAAGACGCGCCGCGGAAAGCATCAAGGCTCTCTGCAGGATAGTTTGGATGAAGCGAAGTGAATGCTTCCTTCCATCTCACATAACCCTGCTGGTTGTAACGACAAACTCTGACCCCTGAAGCCTCTGCAAGGAGGTAATCTCCCATCAAGCTGACAAAGCCCTGCTGGAGTTGCTCGCGTTCAGCCTTCAGTTCCTTGATACGTACCTCAAGTGATGCAAGCTCCGAGTCAAGCGCTGCCGCCTTGGTAGCGTGGCCTTCCCACTCAATCAAACCGCCCCCAGTAGGAGTAAAGTAATCACGTTCAGGATCCTTTTCTGGCTCCTTATCCGCGACGACACTAGCCCAAAAACCAAGCGATGCTTTCAGAATGAGTTGGATTGCTTGATCGCTTCGAGTGACCTCGAAAACGATTGGCTGATTGCGAGTATGGTAGAAGACAAGATAACCAAAATCAGCCCCTGATACGGCCAGCTGATGTTGAACCTGCCACCAGTACAGACGGTAATGCGATGACTCCTCGCCTTGCTCCGCAACCTCATTGAAATTCGAGTCAGCCAAGATTTTGATCTCAACCGGCCGCATCGTATCCAACTCCACCCCATCGAAGCTTGCCCGAAGCAAAGGATGAAGGGTTGACTCTCCACAGTACGGCATTAGCACCGTGTCGTATTTGTCCTGGAACCACGCTAACGCATGAGGCTCCAGCATGATTGCTAACCGGACCTGAGGGATCATCGATAGATCCAACGAAGCCACACGCCCTGTGAGCTCGGCCCACAAGCGCCAGCGAGTTTTGTTCGGATGATGACCAAGGATTACAGCTGCAGACGTCGCAGTGACTCCTTGTGCCCGCCAGGCATGCCATTCCGGCGTGCGTTGTCGCAAGTCCACAATTTTCATATTCACCTCCAGATTTTGGAGGGACCCAGCCCCAACGGGGAGGAATCCCCGTAAGGGTTGGGCTAGGCATTAGGCTGAAGCCTTCTGCCGCTCTTGATACTCAGCCTCCCCCCTCTTGAAGAGAGCGAAAGCTTCGGCTTGGAGATCGTCGCGGAGATGGGCCTGCGCCCACTCGGTAGCGGCATTCCAACTGCCATTTTTCATGGTTCGATCGTAAACGCTCTGAATCCGTTTTTTGATGACTTCAATAGGATCACCTCTTCCATCAGGTTTGGAGTTTTCCAGTGGAATACTAGGCCCTTGAGGTTGAGGATCAGCTGACTGCACTGTCGCACCATCAACATGTTTCGGAGCGTCTGCATCGACGACACCTTGCGGTGCCTCGTTTTGTTGGCCGTGCTCGTACACGTTTCCACTTAGATCGACCACATTAGGTGCATGGGAGGTTCCATGCATATCTCTTGCAGCAGTCGCTAGCGAAATCGGCCCAGTGCTGAATCCCTCATCGGCTTCCTCATTCAGGTAGCTAATAACGTTCTCAAGCACCGGACTGGTTTTAGGCCAGTACTTCGAAGCACTCTTGATTCCTGTCTTGATGGCCATCGGCTCAAAATGAGTTTCCCACGGACCACGCTTGCTGGGATCGGTATGCTGAAAGGCCTTTGAGAGCGATCGAGCGGAATACACATCCTCCGCACTAAGAGGGTCGACGACCAACCTGCCAGACGGCAGGTAAGCTTTGACGTATACCCCCCGAAAACTGCCACGATCTTTCTTGCTAAGAAAAGGATCGAAGACATGATCAGGCTCGGCTGTTGGGCCGTTGTAAATGAACCGATCACCGCTATAAACGGCTTCAGCAACCACCAGGTCAACAGCACGAGAATCCGTGGCGATTTTCATGAGACCGCGATACGAGACATCGGCAATTATCTTGCCCTGACGCGGAACCAAAAATGCGAGTCCGAGCGCAGGGTTGAGCGACAGACCAGATGATGCAATTTGCTGCATCGCCAGGTTAAAGCTCCACTCATTGCTGGCAGCCGTTTCGTACAAAGAAGGGTTAGACATCATCGCGTGATACGCAAATAACGCCTCTTGAGTGAAAACCATTCGGCTGTTGAGGGACGAGACGATTTTCTGAAAATCGTCTTTCGCCTTCAGGATAAGATCGTTAGCTTTCTCAGGCGTGAAGGCTGCCTTAGGACGAGCTACATATTGATTTCTTGACATTGGAACCTCCGGGTTAAAAGCGGAGGCGATCCCCATTCGGGGATTGCACCCCGCGTGGGTTTTATTGCATTTCATGAAGTGTCAAACACGTCTCCGAGCTATGAGCCCAACGAGGCAGTGTTCGATGTTTGGCCGGTTACAACTGGCTGTTAGTTACGCCTGACGCGATTCGGGTGTACCTCTAGAATCACCGCTTGGGCGGGAACCCAAAAGTTGAAGGGTACCGTGCATGTCGACGACAACCTCTGTCGTATAACGCTTGATACCGTCCTTCTCCCACTCACGTGTTTGAAGCTTGCCCTCGATGTAGACCTGAGAGCCTTTGACGACATATTCACCGGCAATTTCAGCGACTCGTCCGAAAAGACTCACACGATGCCACTCAGTTTTTTCAACCTTCTGACCAGTTTGCTTATCAGTCCACTGCTCAGATGTAGCCAGGCTGAGGTTAGTAACAGCATTCCCATTAGGAAGATATTTCACCTCGGGTACCTGGCCACTGGTACCAACCAAAATTACTTTGTTTACGCCACGAGCCATGAAGATCACTCCACGTTTTCGAGGCGTACCAACCCAACTGGGAAGGAATGCCCCAGAGGGGTTATTAGGGTGCTGGATAAAGCAGTCCAGCTTCTGCATCTGATGGGCCACAAGGACCACCAGAAATCCGTGAAGTGAGTTCGGAAGATTCTTTTCCATCGCAGCCGTGCAGTCGATGGAAAAGAAGCCTCAAGGGGGAGCCAGCTCCCCCCAGCCACAAATAGAGCTACATCGTTATCCCGATCTCCGCGGCTTCCGGAATAATGTTGTTGAACACAGCCCATCGCTTTAAATAGCGAATGTCGAGTACATCGGGTGACACCGTCTGAGCGATATTTTCTGGGACCTTTACGGTTCCATCGCTCACAAGAAGCTCCCGCAGCTCCATCAAGTAGATTGCTTGTAACTGATTCATGGTGGGGCTCCTCGCCAGGTGGTCCACCGAAACCCTCCAAGAAGGACTTTGGTGGACCACCTAACGGTGGCCCCTGCAGCACTACGCCCTCAAGAGGGCGCAGTCCATAACTTAACTTTGAAAGCTAAGTGTTTTGCCAAGACGCAGGTAAGCCGGCTCGTCGTAGACCGAGTAATCGATCCCCTTCGGAAGCCGGTTGATACGGGTGGCACCTCGCAGAGCGAAGATGTCACTTTTCTCAAGACCAAGCGTTGCTTGAGCTGCTTTAGCTGGAGCGGCCTTACTAGGCGACACCAGAGAAACATCAGTGGCTTCACGACCGATCGTAGGCTCCTGGCGAGGAGTTACTTTGCGACGACGTGTAAGCCAGAGATAACCAATAACCAAAGCAGCGACCAAAATGACTACAGGAAATGTATTCATTATGCGATCTCCCCATTCGCGCGCATACGCAGGGCAAAGTGAGTTGCTGAAGTGTTGGCAGATTGAACGACGCATACGACCAAAGATGCTGGCCGAGGAGCGAAGGTAAGCAGGTTGAGCTTAGCGAGAGAAGTTTTCATGGAGGCCTCCAAAAAAAAGAGCCTTCCATCCCTAAGGGGACAGAAAGCCCCTCTAGGGTTAGGTCATGACCGCGAATCGTGACCGGATGTGCTGGTAATAGGTGCCCAGCTTCACACAAAACCCGAAAGGCAGAGCCTTCGGGAACAACACTCAAGCAACATGCTTGGGCGAAGATTGAGCCGAGAATACCCCCACTCCATAGAGCTGTAAAGCATCAGCATCCGCTTCTGACCCCCCTATAGGGTCAGATTAAGAAAAAACGCTATCCGATGCCGAATAAGGTAAAGGCTCCCCCAACCCAAGGAGCCAAAAATGGCAAACGGAAACGATTTCAAGCCTCAAGGTAAATACTCGAGTGCAACGCTCACTTCCCAATACACCCTAAATACCGAGCATGCGCAGCGGGTGCATCGGCGCTGCTTCGAGGGCGCTGCGCGGGCACTCTTCACTATCGACGTTATCGCGAGAGCCCTGTCCCATGGCAACAAAGCTTTCAACTATTCAGAAGTCATGGCCGCTGTAGAAACATTACTGAGCGGCCTGGAGCGCGACGTAATCAATGAGCGCGATCGCTTCAAACATATCCTCGAGCAGAACAACAGCGCCGGCGTGACCGCGCGTTACGACAACGCCGCGGAATTCAGTTTCACCGTGTCGACACCTCTCATCATGCGCCTAGCGCAGATCATTCAAGCATTTGACCAGATGCTCATCGCCGCCCAGACCTGCTGGCTCATGTGCTTCCTGGACTCTGACAAGAACGATCTGGTCGCCAATGAAAGAATGCGGCAGCTGATGCGCGTGATCCGCAAGCTTCAACTGATGGCAACGGACGCGCGCAAGAAAGCCAAAAAAGACGTAAACGCCGATGCGATTGCCGCAAATCTCGGCGACGCCGCGGAAGAAAGCGAAGTGGATAAATTAACCGCTACTGCGATTGAAGAAGAAACCGCGGCGGCAAAAACAGCGGCGTAAAGCACCGAACAAAAAAAGGGGCCCTACCAGGCTGTGTGAAAACGCAATCTGCGCCGGCTAAAAGCAAATGCCCCGACTTGTCGGGGCATTTTGCTTTTCTGAAATCTGAAATCTGAAATCTGAAATCTGAAATCTGAATA